>DWXU01000069.1:0-4543 GCA_019119065.1 Candidatus Microbacterium pullistercoris
CGCCGGGATGATGAACGGGTGCGGAACGCCGCGCGCGATCGGGTGGGTCGGATCCACGGTCCAGACGATCTCGCGGTCGTCCTTCGAGCGCCAGCGCAGCGTGCAGGTCGTCCCCATCAGCCGGCCGAAGATCTTCGACCAGTGCCCGGAGTGGAGCACGAGGAGCCCCATTCCCGCGAGCACGTGGCGCTGGATCCGGTCGACCACGTCATCGGCGACCTGGTCGTGCGCGGCGTGTCCCCACCAGACAAGAACGTCCGTCTCCCGCAGAACGTCCTCGGTCAGCCCGTGCTCAGGATCCTGCAGCGTGGCGGTGCGCACGACGGCGCGCCGGCCGAGGTTCTCCTCGATGCCCTCCTTGATGGCGCCGTGCATTCCGCGCGGGTAGAGGTCGCGGACCTCCTGCTGCTCCTGCTCGTGCACGTTCTCGCCCCAGACGACGACGCGCACGGGCTGTCCCGATGCGATGACGGATGACATGGATCTCCTTCGACAGATGGTTAAGCGCTTAAACTTGTCGCACCGATGGTACGCCACATTCGGGGTGTCAACCAGGCTCCGGCAGAATGTGCGGAGATGACGGAAGGGGACGCATGGTCACTATGAAGGACGTCGCGGACCGCGCGCACGTCTCGATCGCCACCGTCTCGTTCGTCGTGAACGGAACCAAGCGCGTGACCGAAGCGACCCGCGAGCGCGTCGAGACCGCCATGCGCGAGCTCGGCTTCGCCCGCAATCCGATCGGCGCCGCGCTCGCTCGCGGTCGGACGCGCATCCTCGCCATGCTCTTCCCCGCCCTGGAGCGACCGCTCTCGCTCACGGCATCCGCGTTCTTCACAAGCGCGTCGCGGCGCGCGAGACAGCGCGGGTACGACCTCGTGATGTGGCCCATCGGCAACGACGCCGAGCAGATCGCGGTCCTCGCGCGCAGCGGCCTCGTCGATGGCGCGCTGCTCATGGAAGTCCAACTCAACGACCCGCGCGTCGCCGCGCTGGTCGAGCACGATGTCGAGTTCGCGATGATCGGGCGCACCGCGGATCCGTCCGCGCTGCCCTACGTCGACATCGACATGTCGAGCTCGGTCGACGCCGCGTACGCGCAGCTCACCGCCGAGGGCCACGAGGACATCGCCTTCCTCGCCAGCGCGAGCCCCGCTTACGACCACGCCCTCGTGTGGCGCGCGATGCGCGCGTACCGAGAGGTCACCGAGCGCAACGGGCACCCGACGACGCTCATCGCGTGCGGGGGGATGCCGGGCGACGGTCGGCGGATCGGCGAGCGCTTCGCGACTGACTATCCCGACACGACCGCCGTCATCATCCTGAACGAGCACGCCGCGCCGGGCCTCGTCGCGGGGCTGACGCACGCCGGTCTCGACGTCCCGGCTGATGTGAGTCTCATCTCGCTGGGTTCGTCGGCGTACATGGCCGAGATGACGGAGCCGCAGCTGACGTACATGCGCACCCCGGGCACCGAGCTCGGCGAGCTCGGACTCGACGCGCTCGTCGATCGGCTCGAGGACACGCAGGGGCCGCTTCCGCAGGTCCTGCTGCCGTGCGAACTCGTCCCCGGGGGTACGGTGGCGGCGGCCGGTCCCCGGCGCACACCGCGGCGCGCCTAACTCCGCAAGTCTCCGACAAGTCCGTTGCGATTCTCGCCGGACTTGTCGGAGACTTGCGGACTCGTCGGAGACTTGTGGACTTCAGAGCGCCGGCGGGGTGGGGAGGCTTCGGCGCGTCAGCGCCGAGGGCTGTACAGGACGATGTCCGTCTGACGTCGCACGCGCGTCGTCCCCGTCAGCGTGACGACGCCGCCCGCAGCGTTGGTCGCGAACACACGCGCTCCCGGACGCGTCTCGCGCTCCGCGCGCAGCTCGTTGGTGAGCGCGCGGATGTCCTGGCGCAGCTCCTGCACCTCGTTCTCGAGGTCGAGCATGCGCTGGATGACGGCGAGGGGCACTCCCTCTGCGGAGAGGGCCGCAACCTCGCGCAGCTGGGCGATGTCGCGCGCGGAGTATCGTCGCGACCCGCCGCGCGTGCGGCCGGGGATGACGAGCCCCGTGCGATCGTACTGGCGAAGCGTCTGCGGGTGGAGGCCGGAGAGCTCGCTCGCCGCGGCGATGGGGAAGATCGGATCCGTCTCCGTCACGCCCTCGGGCAGCTGCATCTCACGCCTCCTGTCCACTCAGTCAAACACGGAACAGTTCCGTGCGGGGATTCTCGGAAGGCTCGACGGCACGGTACGCCTCGAGCGCCTCACGCTGTGCATCGGTGAGGTTATCGGGCACCACCACCTGCACCTCCGCGAGGAGGTCCCCGGTGCCCTTGGACGTCGCGATGCCGCGACCCTTCACGCGCAGGATCCGGCCCGACGGTGTGCCGGGCGCGACGCGCAGCTTCACCGGCGTGCCCTCGAGCGTCGGCACCTCGATCGTCGCGCCGAACGTCGCCTCCGTGAACGTGACCGGCACCGTCAGGCGCAGGTTGCGGCCGTCGCGCGAGAAGACCCGATCCGGGCGCACGGTGACCTCGACGACGATGTCGCCGTTGCTGCCGCCGTTCGGAGAGGGGCGGCCACGGCCGCGCAGCCGGATCTTCTGGCCGTCCGCGACGCCCGCCGGCACCTTCACCTTGAACGGCTTGCCGTCTTCGCCGCGCAGCGAGATCGTCTCGCCCTTCGCCGCCGTGAGGAAGTCGATCGTCGTGCGCGCGCGCACGTCGCTCCCCTTCTGCGGGCCGCCGAAGCCAGCGCGACGGGAGCCCGTCGACTGATTGAACATCGAGAAGATGTCGTCGAAGTCCGGGGATCCGCCGCCGCCTCGCGAGAAGCGACTGAAGACGTCCTCGAAACCGCCAGCGCCAGCGCCGCCCGCGGTGAAGCGCGCACCGGATCCCATGGCGCGAAGCTCGTCGTACTCCTTGCGCTGCTCGGGATCCGACAGCACCGAGTACGCCTCGCTGATCTCCTTGAACTTCGTCTCGGCTGCCGTATCCCCCGGATTCGAGTCCGGGTGATACGAGCGGGCGAGTTTGCGATAGGCCTTCTTCAGCTCGGCGTCTTCCGCGTCCTTGGAGACGCCGAGCACCTTGTAGAAATCCTTGTCGAACCAGTCCTGACTGGCCATCTCACGCCCTCTTCTGCATCAGTCGGCCGGAACCGCGACGACCACCTTGGCGGGGCGCAGTTCGACGTCGCCGAGGCGGTAACCGACCTCGACGACTTCGAGGATCGTCGCCTTCTCGGTCCCAGGCGTCGGGGCCTGGAAGACGGCCTCGTGCTGCTGCGGGTCGAACTCCTCGCCGACCTCGCCGTATGCGACGAGCCCCGAGTCGACGGCGACGCCGCGCATCTTGTCGGCGACGAGCGCGAAGGCGGATCCGGCTTCGAGGTCACCGTGCTGCTCGGCGCGTGCAAGGTCGTCGAGCACGGGGAGCATGCGCTTGGCCACCTCGCCCCTGGCACGGTCGGCCTCGAGCTGACGCTGATCCTCGGTGCGCCGACGGTAGTTCGCGTACTCGGCCTGGATGCGCTTGAGGTCGTGCAGCAGCTGCGTCTCGTAGTCGCTCTTCTCCTGCTCGACCGCGTCATCGGTCTGCTCGGCGTCGAGGATCTCCTCGACCGTCAGCTCGTCGCCATCCTCTCCAGCGGAGGCGCCATCGGCGGGGGCAGCTTCTGCCCCCGCCTCGGCGTCCCGCTGGACCTGGTCTTCGCCCTCACCGGGCTCGATCGGGTCCGTGTCCGTCATTACTTCTTCTCGTCCTCGTCGTCTTCATCCACGACCTCCGCGTCCACGACGTCCTCGTCATCCGACGTGGACTCGTCCGAGGAGCCATCCTGCGGCTCCTCCTGCTGCGCCTGCGCGTAGATCGCCTCACCCAGCTTGGTCTGCGACTCGTTCAGCTTGTCGACGGCCGACTTGATCGCCTCGTCGTCATCGCCCGCGAGCGCGGACTTCAGCGCGTCGACGTCGGCCTTCACGCTCTCCTTAACGTCGACCGGGAGCTTCTCGTCGTTCTCCTCGAGGAGCTTCTCGACGGAGTACGCGAGCGTCTCGGCCTGGTTGCGCGTGTCGGCCGCCTCGCGGCGCTTCTTGTCCTCTTCCGCGTGCTCCTCGGCGTCGCGCACCATGCGGTCGATGTCGTCCTTGTCGAGCGAGGATCCGCCCGTGATCGTCATCGACTGCTCCTTGCCCGTGCCCTTGTCGGTCGCCGACACGTGCACAATGCCGTTCGCGTCGATGTCGAACGTGACCTCGACCTGCGGCATGCCGCGCGGCGCGGGAGCGATGCCGGTGAGTTCGAACGTACCGAGCGGCTTGTTGTCGCTCGTGAACTCGCGCTCGCCCTGGAACACCTGGATCGCGACGGACGGCTGGTTGTCCTCGGCCGTCGTGAAGGTCTCGCTGCGCTTGGTCGGGATGGCGGTGTTGCGCTCGATGAGCTTCGTCATCACGCCGCCCTTGGTCTCGATGCCGAGCGACAGCGGGGTCACGTCGATGAGCAGAACGTCCTTGCGCTCGCCCTTCAGCACGCCCGCCTGCAG
>DWXU01000070.1:0-5938 GCA_019119065.1 Candidatus Microbacterium pullistercoris
CTCGCCACCTTCGAGTACCCGGACGAGGTCGCCGGCGATGATGTGGCGCTTGCCGCGGATCTCCACGAAGTTCGCCGCGGTCTTCGCGGTGTCCTTGTAGTAGCCGCGCGGCATGCCTCCCGTGAAGGCGATCCGGCCCACGGCGCCCGGGATGTCCTGCACCTCCTCGCGTTCGTCGTCGAGCACGACGGTGCCCGGCGTCATCACGAATCGCGCTGGCACGTCCGCCGCGGAGCGAGAGATGCTCAGCGCGACCGCGCCTCCCTCGGTCGAAGCGAGAATGTCGGAGATCACCAGGTTCGGCGCGAGCTGGTGCAGGCGCCGCTTCGTGTCGTCGCTGAATCGCATGCCCGCCGAGATCATCGAGGTGAGCTCGGGGAGCTCTTCCACCCCGAGTTTCGCCGCGGCTTCGAGGAGCGGGATCGCGATCGCGTCTCCCGCGACGGCCACCCGCGTGACGCGGTGGTCGATGATCGCGCGCACGGCGCGCTCGGCGTCGAAGCGCGGCATCGGCAGCACGATGATGGATCCGCCCAGCAGCAGCGCATTGATGACGCTCGTCAGCGCGGTGCCGTGCATATACGGCGAGAGCGCGAGCGCGGCGATCCGTGGGGTCTCGGGATCCGTCGCCATCCGCACCACGTCGTCGGCCGACTCGGGGAGGGGCAGATCGGCGGTGAGATACGCGTTGTAGAGCTGCATCTCGAGCATCTGCTGCACGCCCCACATGGCGGCCTTGGGCGCGCCTGTCGTGCCGCCCGTGTAGATGAAGAACTCCCCGTCGACCGCGTCCTCGTGGGGGAGCGGTGCGAGGTCCGCGATGTCCGCGAAGTCGCGCGCGCCGGGCAGCAGTGGAGCGTCGACGTCCTGCACCTGAAGGAGGGCGACGGGGTTCGTGAGTTCCCCCGTCGCTTCGGCTGCGACCTCGGCGAGACCTGCTCCGTACACGAGAGCCTCGGCATCGCAGTCCTCCAGGAGGGCGGTGACCTCATGCGCGCGGTAACGGAAGTTGAGCGGCACCGGGACGACGCCTACGCGCAGGCAGCCGGCGAAGGCGATGAGCCACTCGGGTCGGTTCTGAAGGAGGATCGCGACCTTGCCGTCGCGAGAGATGCCCAGCTCGGCGAGCAGGGCGGCGAAGCGCGCGGCGGCGTCATCGAACTCGGCGTTCGTGAGCGAGCCCTCGCCCACCGTGACGATGGCGGGGAGATCCGGTGCGGCCAGCGCGATCCGGTGCCAGAGATCTGCGTAGTGTCCCTGCATGGCGTCAGTCCAGCGGAGCGAACGTCGGGCCGGATGGCTGGGCGTGCGGCGCGAGCTCGGCGTTCCAGACATCGCGGATCTCCTCTGCGCTCCAGCCGTCATCGCGGTCTCGCGTCTCGAGCGGAACCGGATGGGCGAAGAGGGTGAGGCGGTCGCCGCCGATACCGATGGCCTGCCCGGTCACGTCCGCGGATTCCTCGGAGACGAGCCAGACGATCAGCGGCGCGACGTCGTCGGGGGATCCGAGTGCGTGTTCGCGGCGGATCACCCGAGGAAGCTCCTCGCCGCGCTGGAAGGCCTCCCACGCCTCGGCGTAGATCGGGATCGTGCCCGTCATGGCGGTCATGGCCGTCGGGATGACCGCGTTGACCGCGACGCCGGCGCGTGCGAGTTCGAGCGACCATGTGCGAGCCATCGCGACGATGCCCGCCTTGCATGCCGAGTACGCGGTCTGCCCGAAGCTGCCGAACTGCCCGGCTGGCGAGCCGATCAGGATGATCCGCCCGCCGTGACCCGCGTCGCGGAAGTGCGTCGCGGCCGCGCGCCCACAGGTGAAGGCCCCGCGCAGGTGGGTGCGCACGACCGTGTCGAACTCGTCGTCGGTCGTCTTCCACAACACGCGGTCGCGCAGGACGCCCGCGTTCGCGATCATCGCGTCCAGGCGCCCGAACTCGTTAACGGCTGCCGCAACGAGCTGATCGGCGGTCTCGGCGGATCCGACGGGTGCCACGACCACGGCCGCTCGTCCGCCCGCCTCGCGTGCGAGCGCCGCAGTCTGCTCCGCCGACTCTTTGTCGACGTCATTGACGACGACCGCGGCGCCGGCGCGAGCGAGCGCGACGGCGTACGAGCGTCCGAGTCCGCGACCGGCTCCCGTCACCACCGCGACGCGCCCGGTCAGCTCGATCGAGCCGCTCATGCGTAGTACCTCAGCACCATGTCGGCGACGCACGCCGGCTTGGATCCGCCCTCGATCTCGAAGGTGGCGCGCGGGGCGACCTGGTAGCCGCCCGGAACCTCCTCGACGCGCAGAACCTCGCCCGACACGCGGATTCGCGCCCCGACAGGAACGGGAGCGGGGAACCGGAGTCGGTCGAGCCCGTAGTTGATGCCCACCCCGACGCCGGTCACCTCGAAGACCTCCGCCATCAGCGGAACGACGAGGCTGAGCGTGAGGTAGCCGTGCACGATCGTCTGTCCGAAGGGCGTCTCCCGCGCGAAGTCCGGGTCGATGTGCACCGGGTTGCGATCCCCGGACAGGTCGGCGAACGCCTGCACGTCGTCCTGCGTGACGACTCGCCATGACGAGGGGCCGAACGTGCGTCCGGCCGCCGACGGCAGATCGTGTAGTGGGATGGTCAGGGTTCCCGCGGGTTGCGAGGTCATGCGTCCTCCTCAGCAGCGACGTTGCAGACTGGATAAG
Organism: Candidatus Microbacterium pullistercoris; assembly: GCA_019119065.1. Lineage (GTDB taxonomy): Bacteria > Actinomycetota > Actinomycetes > Actinomycetales > Microbacteriaceae > Microbacterium > Microbacterium pullistercoris. Next base: position 2,687 of record DWXU01000070.1, read on the forward strand.
ATTCAGGTTACCTGAAACTATGGCATGGCGTCGACAGGCGCCCGACCATCCGCGATAATCGAGGGGATTCCCATGGACCCGCTGCCTTCGTCCCTTCCCGAGGGTTACCTCGTCTACCTCGTCAAGCAAGTCGAGGCGGGCATGCGCCGCCCCTTCGAGAAGCTCTTCGGTGAGCACGGGATCTCCCTGGGGGGCTTCACGGCGATCAACGTGCTGCAGAACCGTCCGGGCATCACCTCGTCCGAGCTCGCACGCCGATCCTTTGTGCGCGCCCAGACGATGGCAGAGACGGTGACCGGTCTCGTCCACGCGGGGCTCGTGCGGCGCGAGAAGGATCCCGCCCACGGGCGTCAGATCCTGCTGTTCCTCACGGACGCCGGCGGGGAGCGGATCGCCGCGCTCAGACCGGACGTGCGCGCGCTGCAGGAGCGGATGACGGCCGGACTCGCCGCCGCCGAAGAGGACGACCTCGTGCGCGCGCTGCGCACCTGTCGTGATGCGCTCGTCCGGCTCGCCAGCGACGATCCGACAGACTGACGCTCACCGCGGATGCGGCAGGAAGCGCGGCACCCACCTCAGGAAGGCGAGTCCGCCCAGCACCCCGATCATCCCGACGGCGCCGGTAGCGACGGAGAGGGTCGCGAGTGCGGTGACGGCGGACACGAGAAGGGGGGCTCCCGCCCCACCGCAGTCGGTGATCGTGCGCCACGCGCCGAGGAACTGAGGGGTGTTCGCGCGGGGCGCGAGATCGGATCCGAGCGTCAGGAGTGCGCCTGACGAGAGGCCGTTGCCGACGCCGACCGCGATCGCGAGAGCTCCGAACCACATCGACGCCGTCGTCAGTTCGTGGGTCAGCGACAGCGCGAGGAACGACGCGCCCATCAGGAACTGAGCGGGCACGGTCGTCCACACGCGCCCGAACCGGTCCATGACCTGCCCGCTGGCGTAGAAGAGTGAGAACTCGATGGCGCCGGCCAGGCCGATGATGAGCGCGACGTTCGCGGAGTCCAGTCCGATCGACAGACCCCAGAGGGGGAGGATCGTCTGCCGTCCCGTGCGCACGGCGGACAGCATCGCGCCCGCGACGCCGAGTCGCGCGAGCACGACGCGATGGTCCCACATGGTGCGAAACAGGCCGGCGCGCGCGCCGGTCGGGATGCCGCCCGTGATCGGCTCCCCGGTGTCGGCGAAGCCGTGATCCACGCCTCGAGCTCGCGCCTCGCGCTCGGCGGCCAGTGCCTTCTCTTCCGGGTCCGGGCCGAACGCGACGAGCAGCCCGACGCCGACGAGGCACACGCCGAAAAAGATGATGGTGGAACGATCCTGCCCTGTCCACCAGATCAGCCCGGCGGCGATTGCCGGCCCCGTGAACGCGCCGAGGCGGAAGGAGCCGCCGACGAGGGCGAGCGCCCTGGCACGATGCGAGTACGGCACGCGCGCTGTCATGAACGTGTGACGCGCGATGTGGAAGACCGCCGCGCACATTCCGATGAGGAACGTGGCGATGCCGAGCACCGCGAGGTGGGGCGCGGCGTACATTGCGGCGACGCCGACGAGCGCGATGATCGAGGCGACGACCATCGCGCGCCGTTCGCCCGCGCGCTCCACGAGGAGCCCCGCCGGGAGGTTGCCGCACAGCTGTCCGACGATGAGGCACGCGGCAACGAGTGCCGCGGCGGCGAGGGTGGCGCCGAGGTCCGTCGCGATCATCGGCAGTACCGGAACGATCGCGCCCTCACCCATCGAGAACAGGGCGGTCGGCGCGTAGATCATGGGCCAATAACGCCGGATCGCGTCGGCCGCGGCGCCCCGCGTCGCCGAATCGTCGTTCATCACGAGCCACGTTACTCGTGCGTGGCTGCCCGGCGATCGCGATAGGCTGAAGCGCCATGCATGAACTCGATCTGTCCGCCGACATCCAGGCCCTGCGCACCACCTTCGACAACATCCTCGACGTGGTCGATCTCGACGCGCGGCGTCGCGAGATCGACGAGCTCGAGCAGGAGGCCGCGGACCCGGCGCTCTGGAGCGACCAGGACAACGCGCAGCGCGTGACCAGTCAGCTCAGTCACCGCAAGGCCGCCGTCCGGAAGATCGAGTCGGCCGCGTCTCGCCTCGACGATCTCGAGGTCATGGTCGAGCTCGCGAACGAGATGCAGGATGAGGACGCTGCGGCCGAGGCCCGCACCGAGCTCGCCGACCTCGGCAAGACGATCCAGGACCTCGAAGTGCAGACGCTTCTCGACGGCGAGTACGACGAGCGTGCCGCCGTCGTGACGATCCGCGCGGGGGCGGGCGGCGACGACGCCACCGACTTCTCGCAGATGCTGCTGCGCATGTACCTGCGCTGGGCGGAGCGTCACGGCTACCCGACGAAGGTGCTCGATACCTCTTACGCCGAGGGCGCCGGCATCAAGTCGGCGACGTTCGAAGTCGACGTCCCCTACGCATACGGCGTGCTCTCGGTCGAGGCCGGCACGCACCGCCTCGCGCGCATCAGCCCCTTCGGATCCGCCGACAAGCGTCAAACCAGCTTCGCCGCGGTCGAGGTGATCCCGCTCATGGAAGAGGCGACCGAGGTCGAGATCCCCGAGAACGACATTCGCGTGGACGTGTTCCGCTCCTCCGGTCCCGGTGGGCAGTCCGTGAACACGACCGACTCGGCCGTGCGCCTCACGCACGTGCCGACGGGAATCGTCATTTCGATGCAGAACGAGAAGTCGCAGATCCAGAACCGCGCCGCCGCCATGCGGCTGCTCCAGACACGCCTCCTGCTGCTACAGCAGGAGGAGGAAGCGGCGAAGAAGAAGGAGCTCGCGGGCACGATCACGGCAAGCTGGGGCGACCAGATCCGCTCGTACTTCCTCTATGGGCAGCAGCTCGTGAAAGACCTCCGCACCGGCTACGAGATGACGCAGCCCGATCAGGTGTTCGACGGCGATCTTGAAGGGCTGATCAACGCGGGCATCCGCTGGCGCAAGCGCTCGGACGACGACTGATGTCGAACGACGACGCGTTCCGCTGGGACGGGGACGACGACCCCACCCTCGCCGTCACGCCCGACGCCGACACGGCGGAGGCGTCGACCGAGCGCGAAGCCGAACACGAACCCGATCCGGCGCCACAGGAGACCGACGAGGCCGCCACGGAGGCGGCCGGCACCGGGAACGTCGCGCTGATCGCGTACGGCGTGCTCGGCGGCATCTACGCGCTGTGGACGGTGGGCTGGATCCTCGGGTCCGGGCGCGTCCT
>DWXU01000071.1:0-4637 GCA_019119065.1 Candidatus Microbacterium pullistercoris
TAGTCGATGGCGAGCCGCAGCTGCGCGGGCGACGTGTCGGTGAGTCGCACGTCGACGCCGTTCTGCGAGAGGGCGTGGCCGATGCTGGATCCGAGCAGGCCCGCCCCGACGATCCGCACGGATCCGTCGACGCGCGCTCGACGACCGGGCACGAGCGTATCGGTCGTCACTCGGTCTCCTTCTTCTCGCGGGATTCGCGCGCGAGGGTCAGCAACGCGCCGCGCTCCACTTTATCGAGTTCGCGCGTCGCACCGGAGGCGAGTGTGCCGAGATTCAGCGGGCCGAACTGTCGACGCACGAGTTCGACGACGGGGTGCCCCACCTCGGCCATCATGCGCCGCACGATGCGGTTGCGGCCCGAGTGGAGGGTCAGCTCGACGAGGCTCGAACCGCGCGAGGAATCGAGCACCCGCGCCTTGTCCGCCTGAATCGGGCCATCGTCGAGCTCGATGCCGCGGGTCAGGCGCGCGACCGTCTGCGCGGAGACGGCACCGGTGACCTTCGCGATGTACACCTTCGTGACGCCGAATCGCGGGTGCGCGAGCACATTCGCGAGCTCCCCGTCGTTCGTCAGAACGAGAAGCCCGGAGGTGTCGGTGTCGAGACGACCCACGTTGTAGAGGCGCTCCGGCCATTCGCGCGTGAACTCGCGCAGATCGCGTCGGTCCTGGTCATCGCGCATCGTGCTCACCACGCCGGTCGGCTTGTTCAGCACGACATACCGCTTCGACACATCGAGCTGGACAGCCTGACCGTCGACGTCGACGAGGTCGACATCGGGGTCGATGCGCGTACCGAGTTCCGTGACCACGGATCCGTTCACCCGCACACGGCCGGCGACGATGAGGTTCTCCGACGCGCGTCGCGAGGCGACGCCGGCAGCGCTGAGCGCCTTCTGCAGGCGCACGCCCTCGGGCTGTTGATCCGACATCCCTCTATTCTGACGGATCCGGCCTGATCCCTTGCCCAGCCCGCGGCTCAGGCGAAGTCGTCGAAGCCGTCCGCGCCGTCATCGAGGAGCGGAGAGATCGGCGGCAGCTCGGACAGCGCGTTGATGCCGAGCTTCTCGAGCAGCAGATCGGTCGTGCCGTAGTGCATCGCCCCGGTCTCGGGATCCGCATGCATCTCGGTGATCAGCCCGCGCGCGAGCAGCGTGCGAACGACGGAGTCGACGTTCACAGCGCGGATCTGGGCGACCTGCGACCGCGTGACGGGTTGCTTGTACGCGATGACGGCGAGCGTCTCGAGCGCCGCCTGCGACAGCCGCGCCGGGGCCTGGTCTCCGATGAAGGACGTGACGATGTCGTCGAGGCTCTCGCGCACATAGATGCGCCACCCGCCCCCGACCTCGCGCAGTTCGAATCCGCGCACCGGTCCGGCGTCCTCGCCGTCGTAGTCGGCCTTCAGCGCAGCGAGCGCGCGTCGCACTCCCGCGACGGGTGCGCCGACCGCGGTCGCGAGGTTCACGACGCTCATGGGCTCGTCTGCGACGATCAGCATCGCTTCGAGCCGCCGGCGCACCTCGACGTCGTCAGTTGTCATAGTCGGCTCCCAGCGTCGCAAGCGTCTCGTCTGTCCACGTCTCGGCCACCCAGCGCACCGTCAGCTCGCCGAGCGGTTCGAGCTGTTCGAAGGCAACGGCCGCGTGCCGGTACAGCTCGAGGATCGAGATGAAGCGCGCCACGATGATGCCGGGCCCGTCGGCGCCCGCCGCGAGCTCACGGAACGTCGTGGATCCGAGCGCGCGCAGCGACGACACGACGATCGCGGCCTGCTCACGAATAGACACCTGCGGCGCGTGCAGATGGTCGAGTCCCACGGTGGGAATCTCGCGCGGCGCGAACGCGAGGGTCGCGAGCGCCGCGAAGTCGTCGAGCGACAGCGTCCACGTCAGCTCGGGCGTCTTCGCACGGTACTTCTCCTCGAGCGGAACGTCACGCGTGCGGCGCGCATCTTCGCGGGACATGTTCTCCGCGAACCAGGTGGAGACCTCTTTGAACGCGCGGTACTGGAGCAGACGGGCGAACAGCAGGTCGCGCGCCTCGAGCACCGCGACTGCTTCCGCATCGACGAGTTCGCCCTGCGGCAGCAGGCCTGCGACCTTCATGTCGAGCAGCGTCGCGGCCACCACGAGGAATTCGCTGGCCTGGTCGAGCTCCTCCTCCGGCCCCAGCTCTCTGAGGTACGAAATGAACTCGTCGGTCACGGCCGACAGCGCGATCTCCGTGATGTCGAGCTCGTGCTTCGTGATGAGACTCAGCAGCAGATCGAACGGCCCGTCGAAGTTCGCCAACGAGACGCGGAACCCCGTCTCGTCCGACGGGCGCGCCGCGGCGTCGAGTGCGGCGTCCGACGGATCCGTCATCGCCCTATGCGACTGCGTCGCGCCGCGGGGCGCGGCGCGACGCCCACAGCGCAGTGTCGGTCTGCCGCCTGCGGCGGATCGGGGCGGTCACTACGCGACCGCCCCTCGGTGCACGAGTTCGCGCGCGAGGCGGAGATAGGCCTGGGCGGCGTCGTGACTCGGCGCGTATTCGATGATCGGAACGCCCGAAACGCTCGCGTCGGGGAATTTCACGGTGCGCCCGATGACGGTCTCGAAGACCTTGTCGCCGAAGGTCTCGACGATGCGCTCGAGCACCTCACGCGAGTGCAGCGTGCGCGCGTCGTACATCGTCGCGAGCAGGCCGTCGAGTTCGAGCGAGGGGTTCAGTCGATCCTGAACCTTCTCGATCGTCTCGATCAGCAGCGCGACGCCGCGCAGCGCGAAGTACTCGCACTCGAGCGGCACCAGCACGCCGTGCGCCGCGGTGAGCGCGTTGACGGTCAGCAGCCCGAGCGACGGCTGGCAGTCGATGAGGATGACGTCGTAGTCCTTCGCCACCTTGCTGAGCACGCGCGAGAGGATCATCTCGCGCGCAACCTCGTTGACGAGGTGTACCTCAGCTGCCGACAAGTCGATGTTCGCGGGGATCACGTCGAGGCCGTCGACGTTCGACGGGATGATCGCCTCGTGCGGGTCGCTCTTGGTGTCGAGCATCAGGTCGTAGATGGTCGGCACGTCGTGCGTCGCGATGCCGAGACCGGCCGATAGCGCGCCCTGCGGATCGAAGTCGACTGCGAGCACGCGGCGCCCGTAGCTGGCCAGCGAGGCGGCGAGGTTGATGCTCGTCGTCGTCTTGCCGACGCCGCCCTTCTGATTGCACAGCGCGATGATCCGCGCCGGCCCGTGTCTGTCGAGTTTCTCCGGCGTCACGAAACCGTTGTAGGGGCGGCCCGTTGGGCCGATAACGACGTCGTCGTTCTTCTTCGCCACCGATGTTCCTCCTGACACGCTCCGTCGAGTGTATCCGTCTCGTTACCTCGCAGCACGCAGGAACACCGCACGAGGCGGATGCGGGAGGGAAGGTCAGTTCTTGCGGTTGTAGATGAACATCGAAATCGGCCCGAAGACCGCCACGAGCACGGCGCAGTACACGAGAACGAGTCCGATGGATCCCGCGTCGTAGACGCCGCTCATCATGTCACGCATGCTGCCCACGATGACGCTGACCGGATTGACGTCGACGAACGCCTGCAACCAGTCCGGCATCGTGCGCGGATCCACGAAGATGTTCGACACGAACGTCAGCGGCATGAGGATGAACATCGATACGCCCATTGCCGCCTGCTCCGTGCGCATGATGAGCGCGACCATCGTCCACACCCACGACAGGCAGAAGCTGAACACCAGCAGCAAGACGAACGACACCGCCACCCCGGCGAACCCGCCAGCAGGGCGGAACCCCATCAGGAACCCGACGGCGAGGATGATCACTCCCGCGATCGTGTAGCGCACCTGGTCGCCCAGCAGCGCGCCGACCAGTTGCGACGGTCGCCAGACGGGCAGAGACCGGAAGCGGTCGAACACCCCCTTCGAGATATCGCGATTGAGGGTGATGCCCGTGTACATCGTGATCATCACGAGTGTCTGCACGAAGACGCCGGGGATGAGCCACTGGATGTATCCGCTGATGTCCCCGGCGAGCGCCCCGCCGAAGATGGTCGAGAACATCACGGTCATCATCACGGGGAAGATCGTCACGTCGAACAACTGTTCCGGGATGTGCTTGATCTTCAGGAGTGCGCGCCACCCGTACGTGATCGACGAGCTGATCGGCCCGGCTGGCGCAGGGCGCTCCTCAGCGGGAAGCAGCACGGTGCGGACCTTCACGGTCGCTTGCTGCACGTCGGCGCTCATCGCGCCACCTCCGTGTTCTCCACGTCTTCGGCAGTCGCGCGCTCATCCTCGGGCGGTTTCCCCGTGAGGGCGAGGAAGACCTCGTCGAGGCTCGGCTGTCCGAGTGAGAAGGTCTCCGTCGCGATTCCCGCGTCCGCGAGTGCGGCGAGTGCTTGTGCCGCCGCATGGTTCTCGGCAACGGTCGCGGTGAGCGCGACCGGGTCCGGTTCCTGCACCACGTCGGTGTCGAGTGCGCGCGCGAGCACTTCCACGGCGGCCGCGCGATCGGCCGGGTCGATGACGCGGACCGTGAGCGCTCCCGATCCCACCTGTGCTTTGAGCTGACCGGGCGTCCCCTCGGCGATCACGCGGCCGTGGTCGATGACGGCGAGGCGGCTCGCGAGTCGGTCCGCCTCCT
>DWXU01000007.1:0-4166 GCA_019119065.1 Candidatus Microbacterium pullistercoris
TTGCGGACGACCTGTTCCGGGGTGTGACGCTTCCTGCTGTTCGACATGATCTGACCAGTCTCCCTGCCCACAACCGCGGGCGACAGGACGACTCTCAGAACCACCGGACCTACGAAACGGGGTCAGCCCAAGCCCGCGCGCGCCCCACACGCGAGACCAATGAGCGGGCCAGCCGATATGGCCCTTGAGCCAGGCGAGATCGGGGTATCGCGAGTCGTCATCCGACGCGTCGCCACAAACCAAGACCTCGCACCACTCGACCACGAGCTCGAGGCCGAAGACCTCGACGGCCCCACGAACGTTCTCTTCCGGCGTGAGCCGACGGGCAGGCACGGGGTACATGGGATGGACGGTATCCGGTATCGAGGCCGCGCGACAGGACAGGGAGGAATGTACGCGTCAGTCGTCCGGCACAGGTCGCAGCCCTGTCCCGCACCACCTCCTCTCCCCCGTCGCGCGCCTAACCTTGACCTATGGCGTATCGACGGACGGACTCGACATCGTTCGACCTGCGCCGGCTGCTCCCCCGCTGGGCCGCGCGTGCCGTCGGGCTCCCGGGATCGCACGCCTTCACCGAGATCGATGACGGCCGGCTCGCGCCGATTGCGCGCGCCACTGAAAACGCTCTCGGATACGCCCCGTTTCCCGAGCAACTGATGGCGGCGACCGCGCTTCTCGCCGGACGGGCGGTGGAGATGGATACCGGCGAGGGCAAGACGCTCGCCGGGGCCATGGCAGCGATCGCCTTCGCGCGCGACGGGCGGCGCGTGCACGTGTTGTCTGTCAACGACTATCTCGCGCACCGCGATGCCGAGTGGATGGGAGCAATGTTCGATGCGCTCGGGGTGAGTGTCGCCTGGATCGGACAAGCCTCGACGCCCGACGAACGCCGCACCGCGTACCGCGCCGATGTCGTCTACGCGCCGTTCTCCGAGGTCGGATACGACGTCCTGCGCGACCGGCAGGCCGAAGACGAGGACAGTCGAACCGCGCCGCAGTTCGATGTCGGGATCGTCGACGAGGCGGACGCCGTCATGATCGACGACGCGATGACGCCACTCGTGCTCGCGGGATCCGACGAGGCCGCGGCGACCGACTTCGCGCAGGCCACCGCGCTCGTGGCGAATCTCGTGAGCGGATCCGACTACGACGTGGACGAGGACCGCGCGAACGTCACGCTCACGGGCACCGGCATCGACGCGGTCGAGGAAGCCACCGGGATCGAGGGCCTCTTCGACGAGTCGAACACGTCGTTCCTGACGCGCATCAACCTCGCTCTCCACGCGCGCGTGCTCGTCCTTCGCGACGTTGACTATCTCGTCACGGACGAGGGGATCCGCCTCATCAACACCGCACGCGGGCGGATCGCCCACCGGCAGCGGTGGCCCGACGGGTTGCACGCGGCAGTCGAGGCGAAGGAGGGCCTGCCGATCACGCCACCTGGCCTGGTGCTGGACCAGATCACGGTGCAGGATCTGCTGAAGAGCTACGAGACGCTGTCCGGGATGAGCGGCACGATCCTGCCGGTTGCCGACGAGCTTCAGGAGTTCTACGAGCTCGAGTCAGGCCGCGTCGAACGGCATGTGAAGAACGCGCGATACGACCATCCGCTCCGCGCCTTCGCGACGCACGACGAGAAGATCGCCGCCGTCGTGGCCGAGATCGAGCGGCGCGCGAGGCGTGGGCAGCCCGTCCTCGTGGGCACGCAGAGCGTCGCCGCATCCGAAGAACTCGCCTCGGCGTTGCCAGCGTCCCTTGCGCCGCGCGTCCTCAATGCGCGCCATGACGCCGATGAGGCGGCGATCATCGCGCGTGCGGGAGAGGTCGGCGCCGTGACGATCTCGACGCAGATGTCCGGCCGAGGCACCGATATCCGCCTCGGCGGCCGGGACGAGCGAGACCGAGAGCGGGTCGTCGCGGCCGGAGGGCTCGCCGTCATCGCGACCGACCTCTATCCGTCGGCGCGCCTCGATTTGCAGTTGCGCGGGCGCGCGGGCCGCCAGGGCGACCCCGGCGAGACCCTCACGTTCGCGTCACTCGAGGACGAGCTCGTCCGCGCCAACCGCACGGACACCTCGGCGCGCGTCATCGCCGCCGGATCCGTTGACGAGCGCACGCGCTTGCGCATCGTGCGCGAGGCCCAGAGCATCGCCGAATCTGTTCGGTTGGACCGCCACAAGTCAGCATGGCAGTACACGAGAGCGATCACACGACAACGCGACAAGGTGCTGCGCGTACGCGACGAGGCCATGCGTGAGCCGGATCCACGGCGCCGCGCCATCACGCTCTTCACGCTCGACGAGCACTGGCAGCGCCACCTCGAGGCGCTGAGCGAGCTGCGCGACGGGATCCACCTCCGCCGGCTCGCCGGGCAGAATCCCGTCGACGAATTCCATCGGACGGCGCTGCGCGAGTTCGACGGCTTCTTCGACGCGGTTGAGGCCGACGTCACTGATCGCCTCGAACGTGCAGGCACCGGCGAGGATCTTGGTCTTCGGCGACCGTCGGCGACCTGGACGTACATGCTGCGGGACGACCCATTTGGGGACCGGATGGGACGCGCCGCCGCGGCGCTGCGTCGCTGGATCCGGCGCGAGGCGGACGAGCGGTGACGATGGCTTCGCGCCTGCGAACCCGAGCGGACGCACTCCGAGCGGTGACGATGGCTTCGCGCCCGCGAACCCGAGCGGACGCACTCCGAGCTGTGACTATGACATCTCCCCCGCGAACCCGAGCGGAAGCACGCCGAGAAGACGGTGTCCCTCCGGAATGACGCCGGAGGTCGTCTCCTCCGCGCGATCATCGTCGAGGCCAGCGATCAGCACCGTGCCGAGGCCCTGATTCGCTGCGGTCAGGTACGCGTTCTGCGCAGCGTGGCCGGTCTCGATCCAGACGAAACGCTCCCCGTGCTCCGCGGGCTGGTCAGGGAAGCGCCGCCGTGCGGCAACGAGGTCGGCCGACAGCAGGATGAGGCCGGGGCACGTCGCAAGCCACGGCGCGTCCAGGGTCGCGCCGGCGATCCGGTGCCGCACATCCGCGCCGCTGACCATCTGAAGGGCGTGACTCTCCGCGACGTACAGATATACGCCCGTCGCGAGGCCGTCGACGTCTCCTGCGACGAGCGTGAGGTGAACCGGATCCGTTGCGCGCGCCGAGGGGATCAGCCGCCTTCCCGAGACCGACCCACCGGTCGCGAACAGGACGGTCGAGACGCTCGTCAGGTCGAGCGGATCCGCGGAGAATGTCTTGGTCGACCGTCGCGCACGAAGAACGCGGGCGACATCATCATCGCGGGACGGTTCCGGGAGCCGTGTGAAGTCTGCCATCCGTCCATGATGCCGCGTTGCCAGCGACCGTGCACCGTGCCCACAATCGTGCACACGACCGGCGCGCCCACGCTGACCTCGGGCGCTCAGATCGCGAGGCGCATCTCGTTCTCGAGGCCATATGGCGGGAGCTGGTACTCCACCGTGCGCCCCGTGTCGACGAATCCGCGGCGCGCGTAGAACGCGATCGCGCGGGGGTTGGCGGTGTGCACGTGCAGCGTCAAGGCGTCTCCGTGCGCGGCGGCCCATTCGACGATCCCGTCGAGCAGCGCGTCGGCGACGCCTTCGTGGTGGCCCCTCGAAGCCGGATCCACGAAGACACCGACGAGCATCGCTCCATCCCGTGCGTCGACGTATCCGCGCATGACTCCGAGCCAGGTCCCCACCTCATCGACCGCGGCGAGCCCGATATTCGTGCCCTCGGTGTTCCGCGCCGCACGCGCCCTCCACTCGTCATCCTCCAGCACGCGGGCGTGCGCGAGCGTCTCACCGAACGCGATCGGCGTATCGGCGAGCATGCGCAACCGGATCTCGCGAAATTCTCGCCAGTCGGCGGTTTCGATGCGGCGCACGGTGAACGTCATATCGACACGCTAGTGGACGCGCGACAGGACGATTCCAGCTGAGGTCAGCCCGGCCTCAGTGCTCCGGGATCCGCATGGCGTACGTGACGGATCCCGCGTCCGTTGGCAGGCGCGCGAACCCGAGGCGTTCGTAGAACGCGGCCGCGCCGGTGTTGAGCGGATCCACGCCGAGATGCAGCCCGGGCACGCCGCGGTACGCCAGCGCATCGAGGAGCGTTTCGATGAGGCGGCGTCCGAGACCGGCCCCTTGCGCTTC
>DWXU01000072.1:0-3363 GCA_019119065.1 Candidatus Microbacterium pullistercoris
TACGATTTCAGATACACCAAGCGTGCGAGTGCGAAAGGCAGCGAAGCCATGACGAACGACCGATCCCCTGACCCACGCTTCGCCGCGCTCCCGTTGCGCCCCGGGAAGATCATCGCGGTTCACCTGAGCTATGTCTCTCGCTCCGACCAGCGCGGCCGCCGCCCGAAGCACCCGTCCTACTTCCTGAAGCCGACCAGCTCGCTCGCGGCGTCGGGATCCGCGGTTGCCCGGCCCGCAGGCACGGAGCTGCTCGCCTTCGAGGGCGAGATCGCGCTCATCGTCGGCACCGCCGGCGCGCACCTCGCCCCCGAGAACGCCTGGGACCACATCGGCTGGGTCACGGCCGCGAACGACTGGGGCCTGTACGACCTGCGCACGAACGACAAGGGATCCAACCTCCGCAACAAGGGACGCGACGGCTACACGCCGATCGGTCCGGAGACGATCGATGCGCGTTCCGTCTCCCCGGGCGACCTACGGGTGCGCACGTGGAAGAACGGCGACCTGGTCCAGGACGACACGACCGCCGATGGACACCTGATCTTCGGCTTCGAACAGCTCATCGCCGACCTCTCGCAGCACGTCACGCTCGAGCCGGGCGACATTATCCTCACCGGCACTCCCGCCGGATCCTCGGTGGCCGAGCCGGGCGACGAGATCGAGGTCGAGGTCGACGCTCCCGCGGCGGGCCTGACCTCCGGCGTGCTCGCCTCGCGCGTCGTCGAGGGCGAGGGCGACTTCGACCCCGAGCTCGGATCGCTGCCGTCGGTCGACGACACACAGCGCGAAGAGGCCTGGGGCTCCCGTGAAGCCGCCGGTCTCGAGGACGCACCCGTCCTCGACGCCGACCTCCGCGCGAAGCTCGAGGCGTGTCCCGTCGCCGGACTGTCGCAGCAGCTGCGCAAGCGCGGGATCCGGTCGTGCTTCATCGACGGCGTGCTCCCGCTTGCTGCGGGCGACAAGATCGTCGGCGTGGCCAAGACGCTCCGCTTCGTGCCACTGCGCGAAGACCTCTTCTCGTCGCACGGCGGCGGATACAACGCGCAGAAGCAGTGCTTCGACAGCGTGCGCCCCGGCGAGGTCATCGTCATCGAGGCGCGCGGCGAGCGCCAGACCGGAACGCTCGGCGACATCCTCGCCCTGCGTGCTCAGGCGCGCGGCGCGGCCGGTATCGTCACCGACGGCGGCGTGCGCGACTCCGACCTCGTGGCCGGCTTCGACCTGCCGGTCTTCGCGCAGGGCGGGCACCCCGCCGTGCTCGGCCGTCGCCACGTGCCGTGGGAGCACGGCGTCACCATCGCGTGCGGCGGCGCCACGGTGCAGCCGGGCGACATCATCGTCGGCGACAGCGACGGCGTCGTGGTCGTGCCAGCCCACCTCGCCGCCGAAGCCGCAGAGGCGACGCTCGCGCAGGAGGACGAGGATGATTGGATCGCCGCGCAGGTCACGGCCGGCGCCGCGATCGAGGGCCTCTTCCCCATGAACGCCGAGTGGCGGGCACGGTACGAGTCGGAGCGCCGAGACCGATCATGACGACCACCGAGGCGCTCAGCAAGTCCGAGCTCGCGTACCGCTGGATCAGCGAACGCGTGTCGACGCGCGAATACGGCCCCGGGTACCGGCTCGTGCTCGGCGACATCGCTCGGATCCTCGACATGAGCGTCGTCCCCGTGCGCGAGGCGATCCGTCGCCTCGAAGCCGAGGGACTCATCAGCTACGAACGCAACGTGGGCGCGCGGGTCGCGCTGGCGGATCCGAACGAGTACATCGACACGATGCAGACGCTGGGCGTCCTCGAAGGAGCCGCCACGGCTTTCGCAGCACCGCACGTGAGCGCGGAGGCCCTCGACGAGGCGGCCGCCGTGAACCAGCGAATGCGCGAGCTGCTGACCGAGTTCGACCCGCACCGCTTCACCGCTCTGAACGAACGCTTCCACACGCTGTTGTTCGAGACCTGCCCGAACCATCACCTGCTCGACCTCGTGCAGCGCGGATGGGTGCGCCTCAACAACGTGCGCGACTCGACCTTCGGGTTCATCCCCGCGCGCGCCGCCGCATCCGTCGACGAACACGACGAGCTCGTCGCTCTGCTGCGCGAGGGCGCCTCCGCCGAGGCGATCGAGCAGGCGGCGCGACAGCACCGACTGCGGACGATGAACGCGTACCGCGACAAGCGCTCCGCCCACCACCCCACGAACCGCTCTTCCTGACGACGAGGAGAATCACCATGTCCAGCCCCTCCCGCCCGCTGCCGCAGAACCTCCCGGAACGGATCCGTCACTACATCGGCGGCCAGTTCGTCGACTCGCTCGACGGCGACACGTTCGATGTCATCGACCCGGTGTCCAATCGCGCGTACATCCAGGCCGCCTCCGGCAAGCCCGCCGACGTCGACCGCGCCGTGCAGGCCGCGAAGAAGGCGTTCGCCGAGGGCCCGTGGCCGCGGATGCTCCCCCGCGAGCGGTCCCGCGTGCTGCACGCGATCGCCGACCTCGTCGAGGCGCGCGACCAGCAGCTCGCCGAGATGGAGTCGTTCGACTCCGGCCTGCCGATCACGCAGGCGAAGGGACAGGCGCGCCGCGCCGCCGAGAACTTCCGCTTCTTCGCGGATCTCATCGTGGCTCAGGCCGACGACACGTACAAGGTGCCGGGACGCCAGATCAACTACGTCAACCGCAAACCGATCGGCGTCGCCGGCCTCATCACGCCGTGGAACACGCCGTTCATGCTCGAGTCGTGGAAGCTCGCCCCCGCGATCGCAACGGGAAACACCGTCGTCCTCAAGCCCGCGGAGTTCACGCCGCTGTCCGCGCAGCTGTGGGCCGACATCTTCGAGGAGGCGGGCCTGCCCGAGGGCGTGTTCAACCTCGTCAACGGCTTCGGCGAGGAGGGGTACGCGGGCGACTCGCTCGTGAAGCACCCCGACGTGCCGCTCATCTCGTTCACGGGTGAATCGAAGACCGGCGAGCTCATCTTCGCGAACGCCGCTCCGTATCTGAAGGGCCTCTCGATGGAGCTCGGCGGCAAGTCGCCGGCCATCGTGTTCGAGGATGCCGACCTCGACGCCGCGATCGACGCGTGCGTCTTCGGGGTGTTCTCCCTCAACGGCGAGCGTTGCACCGCGGGATCCCGCGTCCTCGTCCAGCGCTCCGTCTACGACGAGTTCGTCGAGAAGTTCGCCGCCCAGGCGAAGCGGGTCAAGGTCGGCTACCCCGACGACCCCGCGACCGAGGTCGGCGCGCTCGTGCACCCCGAGCACTACGAGAAGGTGATGAGCTACGTCGAGATCGGCAAGTCCGAGGGGCGTCTCCTCGCTGGCGGCGGCCGCCCCGAAGGCTTCGACGAGGGCAACTTCGTGGAGCC
>DWXU01000073.1:0-5603 GCA_019119065.1 Candidatus Microbacterium pullistercoris
TTTCAGGGCCGAGCTAGATCAAGGGTCTTAGAAGTCCCAGTCGTCGTCTTCCGTCGCCACGGCCTTGCCGATGACGTAGCTGGATCCGGAACCCGAGAAGAAGTCGTGGTTCTCGTCGGCGTTCGGCGAGAGCGACGACAGGATCGCCGGGTTCACGTCGGTGACGCTCGACGGGAACATCCCCTCGTAACCGAGGTTCATCAACGCCTTGTTCGCGTTGTAATGCAGGAACTTCTTGACGTCCTCGGTGAGGCCGACGGCGTCGTACAGATCCTGCGTGTACTGCACCTCGTTCTCGTAGAGCTCGTAGAGCAGCGAGAACGTGTAGTCCTTCAGCTCCTCGCGCTTGGCCTCGTCGACCCGCTCGAGCCCCTTCTGATACTTGTACCCGATGTAGTACCCGTGCACGGCCTCGTCGCGGATGATGAGCCGAATGAGGTCGGCCGTGTTGGTGAGCTTCGCGCGACTCGACCAATACATCGGCAGATAGAAGCCCGAGTAGAACAGGAAGCTCTCGAGCAGCGTCGAGGCGACCTTGCGCTTGTGCGGGTCGTCACCACGGTAGTAATCCATGATGATCTTCGCCTTCTTCTGAAGGTTCTCGTTCTCGACCGACCACCGAAAGGCCTCGTCGATCTCGGGCGTCGACGCGAGCGTCGAGAAGATCGATGAGTAGCTCTTGGCGTGCACCGACTCCATGAACGCGATGTTCGTGTAGACGGCCTCCTCGTGCGGCGTGAAGGCATCCGGGATCAGCGACACCGCGCCGACCGTGCCCTGGATCGTGTCCAGCAGGGTCAACCCCGTGAACACCCGCATCGTCATCTGCTGCTCGTCGTGCGTCAGCGTGTTCCACGACTGGATGTCGTTCGACAGCGGAACCTTCTCGGGCAACCAGAAGTTGCTCGTGAGGCGGTTCCACACTTCGACGTCCTTATCGTCCTGGATCCGGTTCCAGTTGATCGCCTGGATGTGGTCCAGAAGCTGGAGTTTCTCAGTCATGCCATTCCTCGCGAAATCTCACTCGTGCGGTTCATCACAGCGTGCAGCTGACGCAGCCTTCCACCTCGGTGCCCTCGAGGGCCATCTGGCGGAGGCGGATGTAGTAGATGGTCTTGATGCCCTTGCGCCAGGCGTAGATCTGCGCACGGTTGATGTCACGCGTCGTCGCCGTGTCCGGGAAGAACAGCGTGAGGGACAGGCCCTGGTCGACGTGCTGCGTTGCCGCGGCGTACGTGTCGATGACCTTCTCGTAGCCGATCTCGTACGCGTCCTGGTAGTACTCCAGATTGTCGTTCGTCATGAACGGCGCCGGGTAGTAGACGCGGCCGAGCTTGCCTTCCTTGCGGATCTCGACCTTCGAGGCGATCGGGTGGATCGAGCTCGTCGAGTTGTTGATGTACGAGATGGATCCGGTCGGCGGGACCGCCTGCAGGTTCTGGTTGTACAGACCGTGCTGCTGCACGTCGGCCTTGAGCTGAACCCAGTCGTCCTGCGTCGGGATTTGGTGCTCACCGAAGAGCTCCTTCACCCGGTCGGTCTCGGGCGTCCACTCGCGGTCGATGTACTTGTCGAAGAATTCGCCCGATGCGTAGGTGGAGTTCTCGAAGCCCTCGAACGTCGTGCCGCGCTCCTTCGCGATGTTGTTCGACGCGCGCAGCGCGTGGTACAGCACCATGTAGAAGTAGATGTTCGTGAAGTCGATACCCTCTTCCGACCCGTAGAACACGCGCTCACGCGAGAGGTAACCGTGCAGGTTCATCTGGCCGAGGCCGATCGCGTGCGACCGGTCGTTGCCGTCTTCGATGGAGCGGACCGACGAGATGTGGCTCTGGTCGCTCACGGCCGTCAGCGCGCGGATCGACGTCTCGACCGTGCGACCGAAGTCGGGCGAGTCCATCGCGAGTGCGATGTTCAGCGACCCGAGGTTGCAGCTGATGTCCTTGCCGATCTGGTCGTACGACAGGTCGGTGTTAAGGGTCGTCGGGGTGTTGACCTGCAGGATCTCGCTGCAAAGGTTCGACATGTTGATGCGGCCCTGGATCGGGTTCGCTACGTTGACGGTGTCCTCGAACATGACGTACGGGTAGCCCGACTCGAACTGGATCTCCGCCACCGTCTGGAAGAAGTTGCGCGCGTTGATCTTCGTCTTCTTGATGCGCGGGTCGTCGACCATCTCGCGGTACTTCTCGCTGACGGAGATGTCACCGAACGGCACGCCGTAGACGCGCTCGACGTCGTAGGGCGAGAAGAGGTACATGTCCTCGTCGTTCTTCGCCAGCTCGAACGTGATGTCGGGGATTACGACGCCGAGAGACAGCGTCTTGATGCGAATCTTCTCGTCTGCGTTCTCGCGCTTGGTGTCGAGGAAGCGCATGATGTCGGGGTGATGGGCGTTGAGGTATACCGCACCGGCGCCCTGACGCGCACCGAGCTGGTTCGCATAGCTGAACGAGTCTTCGAGCAGCTTCATGACCGGCAGGATGCCGCTGGACTGGTTCTCAATCTGCTTGATCGGCGCACCCGCCTCACGGATGTTCGAGAGCAGCAGAGCGACGCCGCCGCCGCGCTTCGACAGCTGCAGCGACGAGTTGATGCTGCGCGCGATCGACTCCATGTTGTCTTCGATACGCAGCAGGAAGCAGCTGACGAGCTCGCCGCGCTGCGCCTTGCCGGCGTTGAGGAACGTCGGCGTCGCGGGCTGGAAGCGGCCCGACAGGATCTCGTCGGTGAGCTTCCAGGCGAGGTCTTCGTCGCCGTCGGCCAGCGCGAGCGCGGTCATGACGACGCGGTCCTCGAAACGCTCGAGGTAGCGCTTGCCGTCGAACGTCTTCAGCGTGTAGCTCGTGTAGTACTTGAACGCGCCGAGGAACGTCTCGAAGCGGAACTTCCGTGCGTACGCGTGGTCGTTGAGCTTCTCGATGAACGAGAAGTCATAGGCCTCGATGACCGCACCCTCGTAGTACTCCTTCTCGACGAGGTAGTCGAGCCGCTCGCGGAGCGAGTGGAAGAACACCGTGTTCTGGTTCACGTGCTGCAAGAAGTACTCACGCGCGGCGCGCCTGTCGGCGTCGAACTGAATCTTGCCGTCCGCGTCGTACAGATTCAGCATCGCGTTGAGGGAGTGGTAGTCCATTCCCTCGAACGCGGGATTGTGCTTGAAGTCGAGCTCAGTGCTCACTGCGGCTTCCACCATTGTTCCAATCTGTCGCTGACGCGAACCACGTCGTCAGGCGTGCCGAATACTTCTACCCGATCCAAGTGCGGCACCTGACACTTGCGGCTGATGATGTCTCCGCCGATGCAGTACCCATCGCCGAAGTTGGTGTTCCCGGTGGAGATCACTCCCCGGATCCACTGTCTGTTGTTTTCGTCGTTGAGGAAGCGGATGACCTGTTTCGGAACCGCACCCTGCCCGTTCCCCCCGCCGTATGTCGGGGAGATGAGGACGAACGGCTCATCCACTTCCAGCGCTTCGTCGCGCCCGTAAAGCGGAATGCGCCGCGCCCGCATGCCCAGCTTCTCCACGAACCTCGCGGTGTTGCCGGAGACACTCGAGAAGAAGACCAACAGCGGAACGCTCGCCGGATCCCGGTCCGGCGCGGCCTCGAAGGCCCCCAGACCCTGCACCGAGCGGGCGAACGTCGCTGTCGCGGTCATGAGCGTCTCCTCTCGCGCCGCAACAGCGAGGGCCTCACGCCAACCGTGCGGCGAGTTCGTCGATCTTGTCGGGGCGGAAACCCGACCAGTGGTCCTCGTCAGCGATGACGACGGGGGCCTGCATGTACCCGAGCTGCTTCACCTGTTCAAGCGCGTCGGCATCCAGCGAGACATCGGTCACTTCGTACTCGATACCCTTCGCGTCGAGTGCCCGATACGTCGCGTTGCACTGCACGCAAGACGGCTTGCTGTAAACGGTGATCGCCATGGTTTCCCCTCCTGAACACGAGCTTGTCCGGCGAACTGCCGCCGGGACCTCAATACTACATATAGTGAGTGGCCCCAGGGGTGACCACAAGGGATAGTAGTTACATCCATGTGATTTTCCACCGCTTTCCACCGCCCGTCCACACCTTTATCCACCGATCTATACACAGCCCCCGCGCACTCGGCCATGCCGCGATCGGCTCTACCGTGCGCTTCTCGTCATGTACACGGTGAGTTGTCCACAACGGGCACGCTATGGGTGACCACTGACAAACGAATCGCGCCCCTGACGGGCTGTCGGCGTGTCGCCCGCGTGTCGAACACCGCGCCTAAGCTGGCCTGCATGTCCGACGCTTTCGACCCCGCAGACCTCCTCCCCGACGAGCTCGTCGAGCGGATCCGCGCCCGCGCAGATGACGTCGATCGTGCCAACGCGCTCCCCGAGCAGGACATCGACGACCTCGCTCGCGCCGGTTATCTGACGTCTCTCGTGCCGCGCGAACTCGGTGGTGCGGCGCTCACGCTCGAACGCGCCCTCGAGACTCAGCAGCGCCTCGCTGGAGCCGCTCCTGCGACCGCCCTGGGCGTCAACATGCACCTGGTGTGGACTGCGGTCGCCCGCGTCCTCCAGAACCGCGGAGACGACGCCCTCGCCTTCGTGCTGGAGGGCGCGGCCCACGGCGAGCTGTACGCCTTCGGCATCAGCGAGGCCGGCAACGAGCTCGTGCTCTTCGACAGCACGACCAGAGCCAAGGAGACCGCGAACGGCGGATATGCGTTCACCGGAACGAAGATCTTCACCTCGCTGGCGCCGGCATGGACGTCGCTCGGCGTCCATGGTCGAGACGACTCGGATCCAGGCGCTCCCCGTCTCGTCTTCGCCTTCCTCGAGCGCGACTCTCGGGTCACGACGCTCGACGATTGGGACGTGACGGGCATGCGTGGCACACAGAGCCGCACCACTGTCCTCGATGGTGCGGTCGCCCCGCCGGAACGGATCGTGCGCGTGATCGATCCGGAACAGGGGCCAGACCTCGTGCAGTTCGGGATCTTCGCGGCTTTCGAGTTGCTCATCTCGTCTGTGTACGTCGGCATCGCGGGGCGCGCGATCGAGCTCGCCGCTTCCGCCGCCCGCTCGCGCACCTCGGCGAGGACCGGCGACGCGCGCAGCGAGGATCCCGTGGTGCGGGACCGCGTCGGGGCGATGGCGATCGCGTACGACGGCGTGCGGCTCGAACTGCGCGCGCTCGCGCGCGATGTGGACGAGCTGATGGATCACGGGCGCGCGTGGTTCCCCCTGCTGTCGGGCATGAAGACGCGAGCCGTCACCACGGCGCAGCGGATCGTCGATGAGGCGGTTGCGCTCACCGGCGGCGCGGCGTTCCGGAACGGCAACGAGCTGTCGCGTCTCGCACGCGACGTCCGCGCGGGAGCCTTTCACCCCTCGAGCGAGAGCAGCGCCCGACAGAGCGCCGCGGCGGGCTGGCTCGACGCCTGAGAAGTGCGGGCCCGTTCGGGATCGGCTCGAAAGCCCCCCGGAAATGGCGAAAGGGTCGCCCTGCGTTGGGCGACCCTTTCGTTTACGTGAAGTCCGGCAGTGTCCTACTCTCCCACAAGGTCCCCCTTGCAGTACCATCGGCGCTGAGAGGCTTAGCTTCCGGGTTCGGAAAGTGACC
>DWXU01000074.1:0-6346 GCA_019119065.1 Candidatus Microbacterium pullistercoris
TCGCCGAGCGCGGATACACGCCCGTGACGATCGACCTCTCGGAGCTGCTGCTCGGCGGGGGCGGCGTCAAATGCTGCACGCTCGAACTGCGAGGAGGAACCCGATGACCACCGAACCGCACGTCGCCCGCAACTACGCGCCGCTCGACATCACGATCGCCACCGCCGAGGGCGCGTGGGTGACCGACCTCGACGGCCGCCAGTACCTCGACATGCTCGCCGGATACTCGGCGCTCAACTTCGGCCACCGCAACGAGGCGCTCGTGCAGGCGGCGACGGATCAGCTCGGCCGGTCGACGCTCACGAGCCGCGCGTTCAAGAGTGACCAGCTGGAGCCCTTCGCGGCGGCGCTCGCCGCGCTGTGCGGCAAGGACCTCGTGCTGCCGATGAACACGGGCGCCGAGGCGGTCGAGACCGGCATCAAGGTGGCGCGTGCCTGGGGCTATCGCGTCAAGGGGATCCCACAGGACCGCGCGAAGATCATCGTCGCGGAGAACAATTTCCACGGCCGCACCACGACGATCGTCGGGTTCTCGAGCGACGAGGATGCGCGCACCGATTTCGGCCCGTTCGCGCCCGGCTTCGAGGTCGTGCCGTTCGGCGACGCCGACGCGATCGCGCAGGCGATCGACGACGACACGGCGGCCGTGCTGATCGAGCCCATTCAGGGGGAGGCCGGCGTGATCGTGCCGCCGGAGGGCTACCTGCGTCGGGTGCGCGAGATCACGCGCGAGAAGAACGTGCTGTTCATCGCGGACGAGATCCAGTCGGGCCTCGGCCGCACCGGAACCACGTTCGCGTGCGACCGGGAGGGCGTCGAGCCCGACGTCTACCTCCTCGGGAAGGCGCTCGGCGGCGGCATCGTGCCCGTCTCGGCCGTCGTCGCGAACGAGGACGTGCTCGGCATCATCGAGCCCGGGCAGCACGGATCCACGTTCGGCGGAAACCCTCTCGCTGCAGCTGTGGGACATGCGGTCGTCGACATGCTGGCGACCGGGGAGTGGCAGCAGCGCGCGCGGCAGCTCGGTGAGCACCTCGCCACCCGGCTCGACGCGCTCGTCGGGAGTGGCGTCACCGGAGTGCGCACGGTCGGACTGTGGGCGGGCATCGACATCGATCCGGCCGCGGGAACCGGACGCGAGATCGGCGAGAAGCTGCTCGCGCGCGGCGTGCTCGTCAAGGACACCCATGGGCAGACGATCCGCATGGCGCCGCCGCTGACGATCCGCGCCACCGAGATCGACTGGGCCATCGAGCAGCTCGCGCTCGTGCTCGGCAAGTAGAAGCCCGCGCGCCCGACAACCGTCACGGGTCGCCGGTAGGCTCGTCGGTGATGAAGCCCGTCCCTCGCGTGATCGTCACGACAGACCCTGAGCTCGACGACCTGAACTCGATGCTGCGGCTGCTGCTGTACAGCAACGAGATCGACATCGCTGCGCTCGTGTACTCGGCGAGCAAGTTCCACTATTCCGGCGACCCGGCGAACGGCCTCGCGCCGTATCGCTGGCCTGCTCCCGGCGAGAAGCTGCACATCGACGTCGCGGTCGACGCGTACGCAGAGGTGTACGACAACCTCGTGCGCCACGATTCCCGCTACCCGCACCCCGCCGAGCTGAGGGAGCTCGTGAAGGTCGGCAACGTCAAGAACGTCGGCGACACGAGCGAGGCGACACCGGGATCCGACCTCGTGCGAGACGTGCTGCTCGCCGACGCGCCGGGGCAGGTGTTCGCGCAGGCGTGGGGTGGCACCAACACCATCGCGCGCGCCCTCATGTCGATCGAGGAGGAGTTCTCCGGGACCGACAGGTGGGAGGAGATCTCCGCGCTCATCACCGACCGCACGGTGATCACGGCCTTCGCGGAGCAGGACGACACGTTCGCGGACTATATCCGCCCGAACTGGCCTGATCTCGAATTCCGCGACGTCGCGACGGTGGCATGGGGATACTTCGCTCACAGCGTGGTGTCGGAGCGCGACAAGGAGTACCTGTCGCCGCAGTGGATGCGTGCGAACGTCAGCGATGTCGGCCCGATGGGCGCCGAGTACCGCGTGTGGGGCGACGGCAAGCACATGGCGGACGGCTTCGACGAGGGCGACTACTTCGGTCTGACGGATCCGAAGAAGGATGAGCTCGAGGCCGCCGGATACGTGGTGTGGTGCCCGATCCAGCCCGCCGGCGCGTGGCTGTCCGAGGGGGACAGCTCCACCTTCGCGCTGCACATCGACAACGGGCTGCGGAACTGGGAACACCCCTCGTTCGGCGGCTGGGGCGGCCGCCAGGAGCCGCACCCGGACGACGCGCACCGCTGGCGCAGTGTCGGCGACACCGGTCTCGGGCTCGAGGGGCCGCTCGTCGACCGCGGCGAGGTCGCACAGTGGTTCGGTGCGTACCAGCGCGACCTCGCCGCGCGACTGCGGTGGAGCGTGACGCCGGCGTACGCCGACGCGAACCACGCGCCGCGCGTGGAGGTACAGAGCGCGCTCGACCGTTCCGTGCGGGCGGGCGAGACCGTCGAACTCGCGTTCGCCGCGACGGATCCCGATGGCGACGACGTACGGATCCGCGCGTACGTCGACGAGAACGCCTCGACGTCGCACGCGCAGATCGAGCTCGGATCCGCGGGCGCGACCGCGACGGTCCCGGCCGACGCGACGACGGGATCCGTGGTGCACGTGATCGTCGAGGCGACGGACTCAGGGGAGCCGATGCTGACGGGGTACGCCCGTTTCGTGCTGACCGTCGAGTGACGCGCCCGCCGCGCTACCGGGGCAGGGCGGCTGAAGTGTCGTCGAGGTCGAGCGCTGCGGCGAGGTCGCGGTCGAGGGCGAGAAGCGCCTCGCGCCCGATGCCCGCGCGTCCGGCGATCGACATCAGCGTTGCTGCCGGGGGCAGCTCGACCAGCTCGGAGTCGACGAGCCCGGGCGCGTGGCGCCGCACGACGTCGCGGACCCGGGGATCCTGCAGCGCTTGGAGCAGCGGGGTCTCGAGAACGTCCGCCGCGACGCACTCGTCCGTCCGCGGGCGCGGATCCGTCTGCGCGAGCACGCGGTTGCGGTGGGCACGCGCAAGCAGATGCTCAGTCGTGACGGGGCCATCTGCAGGAAGTCCCAGCCGTTCGAACTGACTCGACGGAGCGTCGTTCCGGCGCATCGCCTCGACGAGGAGGCTCGCCATGCGCAGTTCGACGTCCTCGTCGACGATCGGATCCCTCTGGTCCGGATCTGTCGCGAGGTCGAACAGTTGCGTGCCCTGCTGCCACGAACCGAGCCACGACGTCGCCACTGCCACGCGCATGGTGCGCAGGCCCTTCGTGAACGAGAACGGCTCGGCCGGCTCCCAGTCGCGGAGTTCGTCAGGGGAGAAGCGCCAGCGCATGTGCGTCGGGATGAGCGTGAACTCTTCGAGAGGAGCGCCCTCCGCCGTGGCAGCCGAGCGCATGTACACGTAGCGTCCGTCCGTGATGTTGACGTGGTCGCCGTGTTTGCCGAACAGGGCGGTCTGCGGCTGCGGCACGTCGGTCAGGGAGCGACCTTCCATGTCCGGCGTCGCCTCGAGCTCGAAGAAGTCGAGCAGCGTCGCGGGAATGTCGATCGTTCGTGCGACGCGCTCGTCGCGCTCTCCGCGACGCTGCGTCCGCGGGTCCCACAGGAACATCGGGAGGTGGACGAGTTCGTTGTACCAGGGCTGTGTCGACTTCGCCCACCAGCCGCGTTCGCCGAGCATGTACCCGTGGTCGGTGTTCACGATGAGCATCGTGTCGTCCCACAGTCCGTGCTCGTCCATGGCGTCGAGCACGCGGCCGAGCGAGTAGTCGCACATCTCGAGCAGGGCGAGATACGACTCTCGCGCCTGACCCATCTCGGCGTCTCCCTCCGTGACGTGCCGGTACGGCGGCCAGTCGAACGTCTCGCCGTCCGTGATGCCGCCCCGCTCGCGGAAGCGCTCGGCCGCGAAGAACGGCTCGTGCGGATCGAACAGTTCGAGCTGGAGCATCCAGCGATCGGCGTCGGCGTTCGTCTCGATGAACTCGATTCCCGCATCGACCGTCCGCGTCTGGACGTGGTCGGCTTCCGTCGCCATGTATGAGCGGTTGACCTGGTCCTGCGTGCGCATGCGGGCGATCGGGTTCTGCCGAGGGTCCGTGGTTCCCACGGCGCCCTTCCAAGGGTCGCCCTCCTGTCCGCGGAAGAACTCCCACGTGCTGTAGCGCGTGTGGTAGGTCGCCCCGCCGTCCTCCCAGTAGTGCTGGTGGTCACTCGCCAGATGGGTGTGAACCCCCGCGCGCCCCAGCATCTCCGGGACCGAGTCGTCGAACGGCTCGAGCGGGCCCCAGCTGCGGTGCAGGAAGTTCGTGCGAGCGGTGTGCATCTCGCGTCGCGCGGGCATGCACGGCATGGATCCCGCGTAGAAGTTCTCGAACGCGACCGTGCGCTCAGCGAGCCGCGCAAAGTTCGGGAACCGCGATGCGTCACCGGCGTAGGGCGGGATCATGCGCCTGTTCAGGCTGTCGAACATGAGGACGATCGCTCGCATCGTCATGCCTCCTTCGTCGTCGCAGGAACGCGAACTTCGGTGCTGGGGTCGTATCCGAGGCGCCAGGCGCCGACCCAGACGTCGGCGTCGCTCGGGGGAGTGAAGAGCCCGCTGAACAGTCGCCAGCGGCGGCCGTCCTGCTTCGGCGATCCGGACTGCTCTTGGATCCCGGTCAAAGGGGCGGCTTCGGCCGGCGGGTCCGTGGTCCACGCGACCGTCGCACCGGGCGTCGCGCATGTTGCTGCGAGCTCGGCTCCGGTTGCCGACACCACCGGCGTCGCCGTCGTGTGCCGGGCGCCGCCCGGTCGCCAGCGCTCGAGCAGATCGGACTCGGGCAGCACTCCGAGGTCGCCCACGGAGGCGCGCCATTCGTCGAGCGCCGTCCGCAGGCGGTCACGCACCTGTGCGAACTCGGGATCGTCGACGAGGTTGCGCGTCTCGTGCGGATCCTCGGCGATGTCGTACAGCTCTTCGCGCGGACGACCGGCGGCGACGACGGAGCGTTGGAGGTCTGTGAGGACGTCGGGGCGTTGCCCGAGCGACAGCTGTTCGCCCTCCTGGTGAACGAGGCGGCGCATCTCTGCCCAGGTCGCGAGGTGGTCCGGATAGTAGTTGTACTGCATCCCCGAACGATCCGGATTCATGTTGAGGGTGTAGCGATACCGCACGTCGCGAACGGTACGCACGCAGTCCTCCTGCGCGTCCATCCGGTCCCGTCCGCCGTACGCGTACTCGGCTGCGCGAAGCGAGTCGCCGTTGGCAGAGAACAGGGGCGTGCCGTGCATGTGCTCGGGGACGTCGAGTCCCGCCGCGGCGAGCATCGTCGGAGCGAGATCCATGGTCTGCACGACCTCGTCACGAACCGAGGCGGCCGGGATCCGTCCGGGCCAGCGCACGATCAGCGGGACGCGCAGGCCCGCTTCGTTCGCCCAACGCTTGGCGCGCGGGAAGCTCGCGCCGTGGTCGCTCCAGAACACGACGAGCGTGTTTTCCGCGAGCCCGTCGGCCGCGAGCTGGTCGAGGATGTCGCCGACCCACGCGTCCATGGCGCGGATCAGGTCGTAGTAGCGCGCCCAAGCCGTTCTGAACGGCGTCGTGTCCGGGTGATACGGCGGAAACGTCACGTCGTCGGGGTCGCGACGCTCGTCGTCTCCGAGCGCCGAGGTCTCGGCGGCGTAGAGCTCGTCGCGGTAGATGCGCGATTCGTGCGTGATCAGACTGTGGAAGGCGGCGAAGAAGGGGGCGCCGTCCGGCCGATCCCGCCAGTGCGCGGTGTCGGAGCAGTCGTCGAAGGCCGTCGGCGGCGTCTCCACCTGAAAGTCGGTGAACCAGTTGTTCGCGGTGTAGTAGCCGGCCTCGCGGAAGTACTCGCTCACGAGGCGCACGTCCTCCGGGGGCACGGCCTTGGTGCGCATGTGCATGGTGCCGATCGAGATCGGGTAGCAACCGGTCATGATCGCCGATCGCGCCGGCGCGCACACCGGTGCGGCCGCGAACGCCTGATCGAAGCGCACGCCCTGCGCGGCGAGCTCGTCGATCCGCGGCGTCGACACCTGCTCGGCATCGGGCCACACGCCCTCATACGCACCGAGATGCGGGTTGATGTCGTGCGTCGAGATCCACACGATGTTCGGGGCGGTGTGAGCCATTGTCATCGTCCTCCGGAACGCGTCTTTGCAAAACCACTGAATGCTATTTAGTATCTTACATGTCGGCGCAGAAGTTGCGTCGGCTGCCTGTTACAAGGACGTCAGGAGACGCCATGCGAGTTACCCGACTCATCACGATCGCCGGAGCCACGGCGGCTGCCCT
>DWXU01000008.1:0-3653 GCA_019119065.1 Candidatus Microbacterium pullistercoris
CGATCTCGTCGATGAAGATGATCGCGGGGGCGTTGTCCTTGGCCTGGTTGAACAGGTCGCGCACGCGGCTCGCGCCCACGCCGACGAACATCTCGACGAAGTCGGATCCGGAGATCGGGTAGAAGGGCACGCCCGCCTCGCCCGCGACGGCGCGCGCAAGCAGGGTCTTTCCTGTTCCGGGAGGACCGTAGAGCATGACGCCCTTGGGGATCCGCGCCCCGAGCTGCTGGAACCGCGTCGGGTCCGACAGGAAGTCCTTGATCTCCTGCAGCTCCTCGACGGCCTCGTCCGAGCCGGCGACGTCAGCGAACGTGACGTCGGGGTTCTCCTTCGTGACGTTCTTCGCGCGCGACTTGCCGAACTGCGCCATGCGTCCGCCGCCCTGGGCGTTCGCGAGCAGGAACCAGAACAGCAGGCCGAGCAGCAGGACCGGGATCATGATCGACAGGAGGCTGCCGAAGAACGACGCCTGCGGAACCGCGTCGTCGTAGCCGTCTGCCGGATCCGCGTTCTCAACCGCCTGCACCACGTCGTCGGCGCGCGCCGAGACGTAGTAGAACTGCACCTCGGTGGCGCCCTCGTAAGCGTCGGAGAGCGTCAGATCGACGCGCTGGTCGCCGTCAGTGATGAGCGCTTCGGTCACGCTTTCGCCGCCGAGCAGCTCCATGCCCTCCTGCACGGTCACGTGCTTCGGGCCGCTGAACGTCGTGAACAGTGAGAAGCCGGCGATCAGGGCGGCGGCGATGAGCACCACGTACAGGACGGGATGCCGAATGATCTTCTTGACGTTCATGTGCTTCGGGTGCCCCGACTCCTCCTGGCTGGTCGCGCGACTGACGCGGTTCCTCCCAGGTTACCGGCCGCAGTTATCAGGCCGCCGGGGATTCGCCGACGGCGGAACGACCCCCTGGATCAGGAATAGACGTGGGGGGCGAGCACGGCGACGTCGCGGAGGCCGCGGTAGCCCTCCGCGTAGTCGAGACCGTAGCCGACCACGAAGTCACTCGGGATGTCGAAGCCGACGTACTTCGCGTCGATCTCGACCTTCATCGCGTCGGGCTTACGCAGCGCCGTGAGCACCTCGATCGAGGCGGCCCCGCGGGTGGCGAAGTGCTCGAGCAGCCAGTGCAGCGTCAGGCCGGAGTCGATGATGTCTTCCACGACGAGCACGTGCTTCCCGTCGAGCGGGGTGTCGAGATCCTTGCGGATCTGGACGACGCCGCTCGACTTCGTCGAGGCGCCGTAGCTGGAGACGGCCATCCAGTCCATCGGTGCGTCGATGGTGAGGTGCCGCGCGAAGTCGGCCATGACCATGATCGCGCCTTTGAGCACGCCCACCAGCAGGATGTCCTTGCCGGCGTAGTCGCGGTTCACCTCGGCGGCGAGCTCGGCGAGTCTCGCCTGCAGCTCCTCCTCCGTGACGAGGACGCGGTCGAGGTCTGCCTGAATGTCTGCGGCTCGCATGGATCCACCCTACGCGCGCACCCGGGCGCGAACGCACACGTTTTTCGCGAACGCACACGCTACTTCATGTGCTCTGGCGAGAATCGTGTTCGTTCGCGGTGACGTGGACGAGACCGCCGCGGCGAGTGGCGATGCAGGCGGGCAGATCGATGGGGCCCTGGCCGCGCCAGTCGGTGACGAGGCGCGCGACCTCCTGCGTCTGCGTGCGGGTCAGCGAAACGCCGAACTCGCTGCGCACGACGTGGCGGATGACGCGATTGCGCAGCGCCGGAGGGTTCGCGGCGAGCGCGGCGACCGACACCGCGATGCCCGCCTCCGACGGCTCGACGATGTCCTCGATGATCTCGTCGATCATGTCGGCGAACGCCTCGTCGTCTTCGCGCAACTGATCGGCGGTCCGCACGAGGGCGTCGGCGATGCCGGGGCCGAGTTCCTGCTCGAGCACCGGGAGCACGCGATCTCTCACACGCACGCGCGCGAAGCGGGGATCCGCGTTGTGCGGGTCTGTCCACGGCTCAAGGCCCTCGTGGGCGCAGAACGCGCGCGTCTCCTCGCGGCGGACCCCGAGCAGCGGCCGGATCCACGCGATGCCGCGGTCGTCGAGCGCGCGCGGCGACATGCCCTTGAGGCTCGCGGTGCCGGATCCGCGTGCCAGCCCGAGCAGCACGGTCTCGGCCTGGTCGTCGTGCGTGTGACCGACGAGCACAGCGACGGATCCGGTTGTCGTCGCGAGCTCGCGCAGTGCGGCATACCGTGCGTCACGCGCCGCCGCCTCCGGCCCGCCGACACCATCGACGTCGACGCGGACGACGCGCGCGTCCGCGATCCCGATGTCGCGAGCCTGCTCCGCGGCGCGCGCGGCGACCTCGGCGGATCCGCTCTGCAGCCCGTGGTCGATCGTCGCCGACGAGACCTCGAGCCCCGCGCGCGACGCCTCGTATGCGGTGGCCGCGGCCAGCGCGAGGGAGTCGGCACCGCCGGACAGCGCGACGAGAACGCGGGAACCGGATCCGGCAAGCGGCGCGAGCGACTCGCGAACGGCACGGCGAACGGCGGCGATAACGGGATCCAGCACGCTCCCCACGGTAGCGGTTAGGGTTATCCGCGGACGTCTCCCCCTCGACAACAAGGAGCACAACAGGTATGGGCGCGTACGACGCTGTAATCGAGATTCCGCGCGGCAGCCGCGTGAAGTACGAGGTGGACCACGGTACGGGGCGCGTTTTCCTCGACCGCGTGCTCTACACGACCTTCGGCTACCCGACGGACTATGGGTTCTTTGAGAACACGCTCGGCGAGGACGGCGACCCGCTCGACGTGCTCGTCGTCATGGACCACTCGGTGTTTCCCGGCGTCGGTGTGAAGGTGCGCCCGGTCGGCGTGCTGAAGATGAGCGACGAGGCCGGCGGCGACGACAAGGTCGTCGCGGTCATCGCGAAGGATCCCCGCTGGGACCACATCCAGGACGTGAACGATCTGGGCGAGTACACCCGCAAGGAGATCGAGCACTTCTTCGAGCACTACAAGGACCTCGAGCCCGGCAAGTGGGTCAAGGTCGACGACTGGGCCGACGCCGCGGAGGCGGAGCGCCTCGTGACGGAAGCCTACGAGCGCTTCGAGGCCGGCGAGGGCCAGACGAAGACGCAGGGTGAGGGAGAGTTCCCCGACTCGCGCAACTGATCGTGATGACGCGGCGCCTCGGATCCGAATGGACCGGGGCGCCGCCGCGTTGCCGCAGGGTCAGACCCAGATGCCCCGGTTGGCCATGAAGTCGATCGGGTTCACCGTCGGGCCATTGACGTAGACCTCGAAGTGCAGGTGGCACCCGAAGGAGTTGCCGGTGTTGCCCTCGTAGGCGATGACGTCGCCGGCGTTGACGTACTGGCCGTAGCCGACGACGATGCCGCCGTCGACGATGTGCGCATAGCCGGTGCCGATGCCGCCGCCGTGGTTGATCCGGATGTAGTTGCCGTATCCGCCGTTGTAGCCGGCGTACTCGACCGTGCCGGAGTGCGCTGCGAAGATGGGCGCGCCGCAGCCGGCCGCGAGGTCGACGCCCGCGTGGAACGAACTCGAGCAGTATGACGGTCCGCACTGCGAGACGCGCCACCCGTAACCCGAGGTGCGTCCGCCGCTACTGGGTCGTACCCAGCCGTTGGACGGCGAGGGAGGAGGGGGAGGCGGCGGAG
>DWXU01000075.1:0-7677 GCA_019119065.1 Candidatus Microbacterium pullistercoris
GACCAGAACGTGAGGTTGGCGGGAGACGAGGCGGGTTCGGTCATGAGGATCTTGCCCTGGTAGTCCGGATCGGCATAGGCCTCCCAGCTCGTCGGCTCCTCTGCGACCTCGTCGGTGTTGTACACCATCTCCGTCGGCACGAGGCTGGCGATCGGCGTGCCGTCGTCCTGCACGAACTCTGCGGGGAACGTGTCCATGACGCCCGGGATCTCCGCCTCCGTGATGGGCGTGAGCCACCCCTCCGCGTATGCCTCGTCGAAGAAGGGCGAGTAGGTGAGGAGGATCGCGTCTGCTTCCGTCGAGCCGGCGGACGCCTCGGCAGCGTACCGCTGAGAGAGATCCGCCGAGACGAGCCGGAGGATGGTCACGTCGACGCCGTACTTCTCGGTGAAGTCCGCCGCAACTGCCCGCTGCACGGCTTCCTCGGGGATGCCGTAGATCGTCAGCCCGCCCTCCTCGCGCGCGCTGTCGATCAGTTCCTGGAGTTCGGGATCGTCGACGTCGATGTCGGTGCCGTCCCCCGCTCCTCCTTCAGCGGAGCATCCTGTCGCGGCGATCAGTCCCGCGGCGACGACGATCGTTGATGCAAGGCGAAACTTCATCGTTCTTCCTTCCTCAGTGCCTTCGCCCCACGGTGAATTCCATGAGGTCGGTGCCCTTCACGATGTCGCCCGTGAAGGATCGTGCGAGCGCCCCCTTCCAATCGATGCGATCGAAGGTGGCGGCAGGAACGATGTGGCTCAGGGTGAGCCGCTTCACTCCCGCACGCTGTGCGATCTCGCCGAGATCGTGCACGCTCGTGTGCGATTCGACGAGGTGTCGATGCAGTTCCGTCCACGACGAGTTCGTGGCGTTCGTATCGAACGGGCGCAGAAGCTCAGGCGCGATGACCTCGTGCACGAGGTCGTCGGCGCCGGCAGCGAGCGCGATGAGCTCCTCCGACGGCCCTGTGTCGCCCGAGAACACGACCGAGACGCCCTCGGCGTCGAACCGGTACGCGAGAGCCGGCTCGACCGGCGCATGCCGCACACGGGCCGCGCTCATACGCACGGATCCGAGCTGGCGCGCCTCGCCGCCGTCGATCGTCGACACCGCGACCAGGTCGCGAAGATCCGGGCGCCCCTCGTCGGCGACGCGGATGTCGATGTCGTAGGCGTTCGCCTCGAGGTGGGCCGCGACGATCCGCTCGATCGGCTCGGGCCCGTGCACGCGGAGCGGACGGCGCAGGCCGTGCGCCCACGCCGCCATGAGCACGGTGCCCAGCGCGGTGTTGTGGTCGGAATGATGATGCGTGATGACGATGTCGGTGACGGTGCTCGGCTCGATACCCGCCCGCACAAGCTGTTGGGGGACGCCCTGACCGCAGTCGACGAGCACCACGCGGTCGCCGGAGAGCAGCACGTGACCCGGGCCGCAATCCGTCGCCGACACGCGGGGACCCCCCTTCGTGCCCAGCAGAACGACGCGCATCAGCCCACCTTCGTCTCGACACCGAACCGCGACGCACGTCGCGAGTACGCGAGCACGGCGGCCAGCACGATGCCCGTGATGACCACGAGCACCGTCGACAGCGCGGCCAGCAACGCGTACGAGCCGCCGTTGAACACCTCGAGAATGCGGAACCCGACAACCGAGTTCCCTGTTCCCGCGAGAATCGCCGACGCGGTCAGGTCGCCGACCATGCGGATGAAGAGCATCGCCCACCCGGCCACGAGCCCCGGGATCATCAGCGGCAGCTGCACGCGGATGAACGTGCGCGACGGAGACGCGCCGGACACGGCCGAAGCCTCGGGGAGTTCCTTTCCGACGCCGGCGACCGCGGCATCCGCGGCGATCGATGCCTGCGGCAGATAGAGCGCGAGATACCCGATGAGAAGGATCAGGAGGGTGCCGGAAAGCCCGAACGGCGGTCCCGCGAGCAGGAGAAGGATGCCGACCGCGATCACCATGTTCGAGATCGCGGCCGGCATCTTGATCGCGAGGTCGATTCCGCGCGCCAGGGCCGAGCGAGTGCGATGCACGTACAGCGCGACCATCGCGGCAGCGACGACGCCGATCAGCCCGCCGACGACGCCGAGCCCGAGGCTGTTGCCGAGCGCCTCACGCGTGAGCATGTCGTCGATGACCGCGGTCTTCAGTGCACCGAGGCTGAGACCCGCCCAGTCGATGTTCGGCGTCCAGTACCCGTTCAACGCCACGATCACGAGCGCGAAGATCGGCAGCAGCGTCGACACGGCGATGTAGGCGAGCACGATCAGACGCACCGGCCATTTCCACGACCCGAGCCGGATGATCTGCGAACGCGCGCCCTTGCCCGTGATCGTCGCGTTCTTTCCGCTGCGCAGGATCCGAACCTGCAGGAGGTAGGCGATGCCGACGAAGATCACGACGAACCCGCTCAACCCCACGGCGACGTCGGTTTCCGGCGGATAGGTGAAGGTCAGCAGCTCGACGATTCGCGGCGCGATCAGGTCGATGCCGGCGGGCGTGCCGATCAGCGAAGGAATGGAGAACATCCCGAACCCGAACCACACGCACAGCAGAGCGCCCGCGCCGATGCCGGGCAGGATCGACGGGACCGTGACCCGCCAGAGGGTGCGCCATCCCGAGGCACCGCTCAGCCGGGAGGCCTCTTCGAGACTCGAATCGAAGTTGCGCAGGCTCGCCGCGGCGTTCATGTAGATGAACGGCACCGCGTACACGGCGAAGACCCAGATGAGGCCGTACCAGCTGTTGATGTCGAACGGACCCGACTCGAGCTCGATCCCGACGAGGCCGAGGACGTTCCGGATGGCGACGTTGGCGAGGCCCGCGTTGGGCGACAGGAGCATGGTCCACCCCACCGCGCCCGCCACCGGCGGCAGCAGGAAAGGAAGGAGCGGGAGCGCATCCGACAGCACACCCATGCGCGCGTCCGTCCGTTCGCTCACCCACGCGAGAAGCACGCCGATGACGAGCGCCGCGAGCGTGCTGAGCACGACGACGATCACGGTGTTGCCGATCAGCTGCGGAAGGTCCGGGACGGCGAACGTCCGGACGAACACGTCGAAGGACAGGCTGCCGTCTACCCAGAACAGGCCGATGAGCACGCGGCCGAGTGGAACGAGCACCAGTGCGATGAGCAGGGCCGCGATCAGCAGTGTGATCGCGTCGAACACCGACAGCCTTCGACGGCTCCGCCGCGAGACGAGGGGAAGGGTGGCGATCGAGCTGGTCACGCGGCATCCTCCTGCTGCACCCCGGTCGAGTCGGTCGCCGGCAGCACCTGCACGTCTTCCGGATCGACGCCGACGACGACCTCGTCGCCCGGCCGCGCGCGTTCGCTGCGCGCGCTCCAGATCCGGATCGGCTGGTCACCGCTCGTCAGGCCGAACTCGGTGTGGGAACCGACGAACATCGCCGCGTCGACGGTGCACGACCAGCGGTTCGCACACTCGAGGGCGGCGTCGCCCAGGTGGCCGCGTTCAGGGCGCCACATCGCGACGACCTCATCGCCGACGGACACGCCGGCGTGCTCCCGTGCCGAGACGATCTTGCCGCTCGACGTCTCGACGGTCACCCGGTCGCCGTCGACCATCGTCACGCGCCCCTCGAACTCATTGATCGCGCCGATGAACCTCGCGACGTACCGCGAGGTCGGGTGGTGATAGATCTCGTGCGGGGTGCCGAACTGCGCGACCTTCCCACGGTCGACGACCGCGATGCGCGAAGCGAGTTCCATCGCCTCGGTCTGGTCGTGCGTCACGAAGATGGCGGTGAATCCGAGCTCGCGTTGCATCTCCGACAGCTCTGCACGCAGCTGCTCGCGCACCTTCGCGTCGACATTCGACAGGGGCTCGTCGAAGAGCACGAGGCTGTCCTGACTGACCAGTGCGCGAGCGAGCGCCACACGCTGCTGCTGCCCGCCCGAGAGCTGAGCGGGGTGCTGGCGTTCGAGCTCGTCGATGCCCACCTGCGCGAGGGCGCGACGCACGCGGCCTGCGATGTCGTGTTTGGGCACGCGGCGGCGCGACTGCAGCGGATAGGCGACGTTCTTGAACACGGTCATGTGCGGCCACAGCGCGTACGACTGGAAGATCATGCTGATCCCCCGCCGCTCCGGCGGCTCGGCGATGCCCTTCTCGCTCGAGAAGTGGGTGCGCCCGGAGATCTCGATTCGCCCGCGATCCGGGGTCTCGAGCCCGGCGATCGTTCGAAGCAGAGTGGTCTTTCCGCAACCGCTCGGACCGAGCAGCACGACGAACTCGCCCGGCTCGACGTCGAGATCGACGTCGTCGATCGCTCGCACGATCGCGCCATCCGCTCGCCGGAAGCTCTTGCTCAGGCCGCTCAATCTGACGGCGGGCTCCGACCGATCGCGGCCGGCGTCGATCCCGCTGTGCGTGTCATCGGCCACTGGCAACATCTCAGCCACTCGGTCTCCCTCGATCGAGATTTACGTAACGCAATGTTAGACGCGCGTCACATTTTTCGTCAAGGAAGCTGATGGGCGCTTCGTCCGGGTCGCGTCGCGCGGCCGTGCGCGCCGCGGCGCGCACCGCAACGCCCGCATCGGCGGACGGCACAAGGGCGACGGATTCGCGCCCGTCACCACATTCCGCGGCGATCGCGCGACACGGCGCGGTTCATCTC
This sequence comes from Candidatus Microbacterium pullistercoris, assembly GCA_019119065.1. Classification (GTDB taxonomy): domain Bacteria; phylum Actinomycetota; class Actinomycetes; order Actinomycetales; family Microbacteriaceae; genus Microbacterium; species Microbacterium pullistercoris. The sequence goes on from DWXU01000075.1 coordinate 4,633, forward strand.
CGGTGTCAGGCGGAAGGGGACCGACGGCGACGAGTGGTGCGTCACGATCCGGGACAGCGACTCGTCGTGTGCCGCGACGATCTCCCGCACCCGCGAGGCCGCGGCCGGTCCGAGAAGGTCGTACATCGTGAGAAACATCTCCCGGGCGCGTCGCCTCGGCCACCCGCCCGGCAACAGGTCGGCCGGCAGTTCCGGGTCGACGAGGCGAAACGCCAGCCAGGAGTTGGTGAGCTCAGTGCGCACGCGAAGCGCTTCACGCGGATCCGCATCACCTGCTGCCCAGTCGAGCTTCGGGGCGAGCTCGTCGATGAAGCCCTGGTAATCGTCGGCGAGGCGGCCGAGGTCGAACGCCTCGGCGATCTCCTCTGTCGCGGATTCACGCAGCGCCCACGTGGCGCGCATAACATGACCGCGACTCACGCCGAGTTCGTCGAGCAGGCGCAGCGCTTCGTCCTCGCGGTCGTGCGGGGTGATCCACACGCCGTCCTGCAGATCGCCGAACGCGAGCTCGCGCAGGCCGTTGCGCAGCACGCGTCGCACATCGCGCTCGGACTCCGGGATCGAGAACGACACCACCGTCCATGAGCCATCCCAATCGGTGAAGTCCGCTCCGAACGTCACCGCGCGCGCCAGCCGCAATCGCTGGCTCGCCACGATCTCGCGCGGGATCCCATACGACGTCGTTCGCCCCTGCTTCTCCTGCACAAGCATGTTGCGCTGCATGAGTCGACGCATCGCCTGACGCGATGCGTTCTCCTGAGAGCCGAACTCCGCGAGGAGGTCGACGAGGGCAGCCGAGGGCAGCAGCTCGCTGCGCGCGAACCAATAGTCGCCGAGCAGGGTGATCAGGAGGTGGCGTGCCCCGCCGCCGGAGTGCGGCCGGGCACCGCGATGATCTCGGGAACGCGGATCCACGAGGTCGTCGCCAGGCAGCGCCGTCATGCGCCCCCCGCATCCGCCGGCAGCGCGATCTGCAGGGGTGCGAACGGCGTCCCCGCCGCATACACGTCGCCGAACACCGTCGCGCCGTGCGACGTGAGCGCCGTCGCGAGGGGCGGAAAGACGAGCCAGCCCCCCTCGACGTCGACGGGATCCGCAGGCGAGACCTCGAGGATCCGAAGGTCGCGGTCTTCGGATGCGACGGCGAGGGACCCTCCCGACGCGTCGAGCACGACGACCGGCGACGCGAGCGTCACGTCGAGCATGCCGCCGTGTGCGACGAAGCGCACGACGCCCTGGAACCGGATACGCCACCCGCCCTCGATGCGCCGCGCGGATTCGAGCGGGAAGCGGAAGGTGCCTTCGCCATCGGTCTCGACACCGAGATCTCCGAACACCTGCCCGTCGGGGTTGCCCGACACGTAGCCGACGAAGCTTTCGCGGACCGCCCAGTACAGGCCAGGAACGACCTCCGGGCCTCGCGCGTCGGCGTCGTTGCCGTTGTCTGCCATGACATTGATCATGACGAGCGCGGCCGCCCTGGTCAAATGACTTTGCCCGTTCACTGCAGCCAGACGCCCACCACTAGCGCGTACGGCGATAGGGTCTCAGTGTGGATGAGATCACGCGCGACCCGCGCGGCGAGCTTGCGACGGGGCGGCTCGGATACAGCGCCTATCGCCTCGCCCGCGCCTTCACGCGCTTCACCGAGAACGTCGCGCTGGCCGAGGGGATCACCCTCTCCCAGTTCACCGTGATCCAGGTGCTCGGCGAGGGGCTGCCCCTGTCGAACGCCGCGCTCGCGCGCCGCACCTTCGTCAGCGCCCAGGCGGCCCACACGGTGTCGAACGAGCTGATCGAGCAGGGGCTGATCGTGCGCGGCGACCACCCGCACAATAAGCGGATCCGGCTGGTGCAGCTGACCGAGCAGGGCTGGGCCGTCCTCGCCCGCTGCACAGAACAGCTCCGCGAGCAGGAGGAGCGCCTGATCACCGCGATGGGCGACAATCCCGACGGCACGCTCCGGGAGATCCTGCAGTCGGCAGCGGAGATCCTCGCCGGCGGCTACTTCGATGACGACGAGGCCGAGGCCGAGGCGATCTCGCGCCGCACCTCGACCGTGCGTCCGCGACACATTCCGTCCCGCCTCGCGGCCGCCCGGCTGCGCTCGTCGGGCCGCGGCGGCGACGCGCGCTGAGGCCCGCGGCCGCGACGACGCGTTGACCACGACGCGCGCTCTCGATAATATCAACCTGATTGATATCAAAGGAGAGTCATGACGATGCGCATCGCAGCCGTTGGAGACATCGTGCTTCAGCTCGACCAGCACGACGAACGTTTCGTTCCGAGCGCCCCCGTGATCACGGCCGCCGACGTGGCGATCGGGCAGATCGAGGTGCCGCACACGACGGAGACGGATGTCGTGGGCATCACCGTCCCGGCTCCGCCGGCGGACCCCGACGCCCTCGGTGCCATGGCACGCGCCGGGTTCACCGTCGGCACTGTCGCCGGGAACCACGCGTACGACCTCGGCACCCGCGGCGTGATCGACACCCTCCGCAATGCTGAGCGTTTCGGGATCGCGACGACGGGCACCGGCGCCAACATGGCGGAGGCCCTGCGCCCGGCCATCGCGCCGGTGGGGGACAAGACCGTCGGCGTGCTGAGCTTCAACTGCGTCGGACCGCGGGAGTCGTGGGCGACCAGCAAGAAGGCCGGATCCGCGTACGTCAAGGTCCTCACGCACTACGACCTCGACGACATGAACCCCGGCAACCCGCCGCAGGTCTACACGTTCTGCGACCGTACGTCGCTCGAGCAGATGAAGACCGCGATCGCCGAGACCCGCGAAAAGGTGGACGTCGTCGTCGTCGCGCTCCACAAGGGCTACGGGCACACGCCTGCACGGATCGACGACTACGAGTACGAGGTCTCTCGCGCGGCGATCGACGCCGGCGCGGACCTCGTCGTCGGCCACCACTCGCACATCATGCGCGGCGTCGAGATCTACAAGGGTCGCGCCATCTTCCACGGGCTCGGCAACTTCGTCACCGTGACGTCCGCGCTGACGCCGGACCCCGACAGCGACTCGGAGGAGCTGAAAGC
>DWXU01000076.1:0-13492 GCA_019119065.1 Candidatus Microbacterium pullistercoris
ACCTGGGTCAGAATGTGGATACAGTACTGCTCTTCGTCGATCATGTTCGCGATGCCCCGGGCCAAACCTTCGATTCGTTTCATGCGCTGCAGGTAGCGCTTCTTATCGCCGATATACCCGTGGTGCGACGCGTGCGATTCAGTGGTTGATGACATGTGCTGATCCTGGGCTGCGTGAGGTCAGTTCGTGCGTTCGAGCACGGCGCGAGTGCTGGCTTCTGGGCTGAGATCGATGCGGCGCAAGAGCTGGGCATTCAGCGCCACGACGATCGTCGACAGCGACATCAGAATCGCTCCGACCGACATCGGCAGCACGAACCCGACGCGGGCGAGCACACCGGCGGCAAGCGGCACCGAAATCAGGTTGTACCCCGCCGCCCACCACAGGTTCTGTTTCATCTTGCGGTAGGCAGCACGTGAGAGTTCGATCACTGAGAGCACCGAACGCGGGTCAGAGCTGGCGAGGATCACCCCTGCCGACGCGATCGCCACATCGGTGCCCGCCCCGATAGCGATACCAACATCGGCTTGCACGAGGGCGGGGCATCGTTGACGCCGTCGCCGACGGCTGATAGAAGTCCCATTTACCGCTGCTCTCGAGTGACGAGTCCCGCCTTGACGAACAGTTTCATGTGGTGTGAAGCCCTGAGAGAAACCCCACCGAGATGCTCAGTCGAGAAGCTCCGCGAGCAGCGCTTCAACGCGTGCCTTGATCTCGTCGCGGATGGGTCTCACCGCATCGATACCCTGCCCTGCCGGATCCTCGAGTTTCCAATCCTCGTACCGCTTGCCGGGGAAGAACGGGCATGCGTCACCGCAGCCCATAGTGATTACGGCATCAGACGCCTGCACCGCTTCGGTCGTGAGGATCTTCGGCTGCTCAGCGGTGATGTCGATGCCGACCTCGCGCATCGCTTCAACTGCGACCGAGTTAATCATTTCCGCGGGCATCGAACCCGCAGAGCGTACCTCGACGCGGTCGCCGGCGAGTTCGCGCAGCCAACCGGCCGCCATTTGCGAGCGCCCGGCGTTGTGCACGCAGACGAAGAGTACGGTGGGCTTCTGTTCGGTGGTCATGTTGCGTCTTCTCTTCCAGTTCCGTCAGTGTGAGGTGAGGGTGTCGAGCAGTGTGCGCACGCGGGCTGCGATGTCGTCGCGAATCGCCTCAAGCTCTTCAGCGGAGGCGAGGGCGGGATCGCCGACGGCCCAGTCTTCGTAGCGGACCCCGGGAATGACCGGGCACACGTCGCCGCACCCCATGGTGACCACCACATCAGCCGCGCGTACAGCGTCATCGGTGAGCGGTTTTGGGAATCGCTCCTGCGCCTGGTCGCCCTCGATTTCTGTGAGGAGCGACTTGATACGTGGGTGCACGTCGGTTGCTGGGGTGGATCCTGCAGACCGTGCGAGGACCTTTCCACCCGAGAGCTGGTTGACGAGTGCTGCCGCGAGATGTGATCTGCCCGCGTTCTGCACGCATACGAAGAGCACCTGCGGGATCCCGTTTTCGTGGTCGCGGGTGAGATCTGTGAGCCGCTGTCTCGCGAAGCGCTCGGTCAGTGGAATGAGGTGTCGCGTCACCTTCGCCGAGCGTGCGAGGCTCGCGTACGACTCGCGGACGACGGTCACAACCAGGTCGCGACTAATCACGGCGTGTTCCGCGGCGAGCTCGTCCGCGAGGTGGGTGACACGTTCGTCGAGGTTCTCTACCGGTTCGGCTGGCGTGTGGGAACACTCGTGCTCCTCAGGCGCCTCGGCGGCGAGCACTGCCGCGGGCGCGAACGACTCTAACAATGCTCTGACCGCCGCCTCTTGGGTGGGCTGTAGCCGGTAGTACACCCAGGTGCTGCGGCGCTCGGAGGTGAGGAGGCTGGTGTCTTTGAGTACTTTCAGGTGGTGTGAGATGGTCGGTTGCGACACGTCGCCGAGTTCGGCGAGGTCGCAGACGCAGGCCTCACCGCGCGGATCGGAGACGATCGCTGACAGCATACGCAAGCGCAGCGGGTCGGAGAGTGCCTTGAGCCGACTCGCCACGACGGTTGCGGCATCGATCCCGATCGGGTGTGACCCATCGGGTTCACAGGTGCGATCGGTGGGAGCGGGGATGGTGTTGCTCATGATGTCCTCACGGGTGTCTCGATCGCTACCGGGGCGTAGGGGTCGGTGTGAAACCAAGCTCGGGCAGCCCACAGCGACACATACACGAGACCCACCAGTACCGGCACCTCGATGAGTGGGCCGACGACACCGGCAAGGACCTGCCCACTCGTGGCGCCGAAGGTGCCGATCGCAACCGCGATCGCAAGTTCAAAGTTGTTGCCCGCCGCGGTGAAAGCGAGCGAGGTGGATCGGGCATACCCCATGCCGAGCGCTTTGCCGAGCAGGAGACCCGCGAACCACATCACGCCGAAGTAGATGAAGAGCGGCAGTGCAATGCGTGCCACGTCGAGGGGGTTCGCGATGATCGCATCACCCTGGAGTGCGAAGAGCAGCACGATCGTGAAGAGGAGCCCGTACAGCGCCCACGGGCCGATAACAGGGAGAAAGGATACCTCGTACCAGTCCCGTCCTCGCCGCCGCTCCACGATCCACCTGGAGGCGAACCCGGCGATCAGGGGGACCCCAAGGAAGACGAGCACGTTCAGCGCGATCTGCCAGACCGAGACCTCAAGGCCTTGCGTGTCGAGGCCGAGCCAGCCGGGCAGCACGGTCAGGTAGAACCAGCCGAGCAGCGCGAATGCGACCACCTGGAAGACGGAGTTGATGGCGACCAGCACCGCGGTCGCTTCCCGGTCGCCGCAGGCCAGATCGTTCCAGATCACGACCATCGCGATGCAGCGCGCGAGCCCGACGATGATGAGGCCGGTGCGGTACTCCGGCAGGTCGGGGAGGAAGAGCCACGCGAGCGTAAACATGACCGCGGGGCCAGCGATCCAATTCAGCAAAAGCGAAGAGATGAGGAGCCGTTTGTCGCCGGTGACTGCCGCGACTTTGTCGTACCGAACCTTCGCGAGCACGGGGTACATCATGACGAGCAGCCCGATGCCGATCGGCTCCGAGATACCGCCTGGGCTCACTATTGATCTGACCGACAGTTTGGTTTCCGCTCTCACCTCAACGAGCGGGAGGCCCGAGAGCGACTGTGCGCTTGTCGAGGAGGGCTTTATCTCAGTTCATGGTCGAGGAGTTGGTGACAATTGCACCAGCTGCGATGAGTGAGATGCGCACCTGCTTGCGGTCTACACCGAGAGTGCGGGCGATCGCGCGCATCGAGATGCCGCCGCCGTGCAGCTTCACTGCTTCAGCGGCCTCGTCGATCGTAAGCCCATGCTGACGGCGCACGACTTCCTGCCGGGTGAGGTGCTTCGAGACTGTCGCGCGGTGCACACCATACTTCTGAGCGAGATAGCCGACGCTGAGACCAGCGAGGTAATCATCGACGAGCCGGTCTGCTTCAGAGGGGGTGAGAAAGGTTTGAGGTTTCCCAATCCTCCTGACACAGGGCCCTCGAGCGTCCCGAATCGGGGTGTTATCGACCCGCTGAGACACCCGGTATACCCCTCGTTTCCAGCGTGATATCAACGTTTCTAGTGCGGGTCCGGGGTTTGAAAACTGTCTACGCAGGGACCCCAGATGAACGAGGTATGAACCGTCGACTGCGCGACCTGTCGAAGTTCGCACCTCGTCCTCGTTCGCGGGGTTCCTCGCACGGTCCAGGGCGTTACCCTCCGGCTTCGGATCCTGAAAGCCCAGAGGCAGTTCATCAGCGGGCATCGCTCGCGTAGGGTGCGTGCATGACCGGTTCACCTCAGCCCTCTGACCGTGTGAGACAAGTTGTCGTCTTCGTTCTCGCGCTCGTGGCGATTGCTGGTGCCTTCTATGGTTCCGGCGCCCTTGGCGGCGCGCAGATTCAAGATGCGGCCGGCGGAGCGCTCGCAGCTGACTCGACGCTGATCGCTCCGGCGGGTCCGGCATTCAGCATCTGGTCGGTGATCTACCTTGGGCTGTTTGCGTATGCCGTATGGCAGTTGTTGCCCAGCCAGGCGACGCGAGCGGTGCACCGCCGGCTCGGCTACCTCATCGCTGTGTCCATGCTGCTGAACGCCGCATGGATCGGAGTCGTGCAGCTCGGCCAGGTCGGATTGTCCGTGGTCGTCATCTCCGCGCTGCTCGTCGTCCTCGGCATCGCGTTCAGCCTGTTGCTGCGCACGCGGCGGAAGGCGGATTCGACGGCGGCAGGCATTGTTGAGTCCGTGGTTCTGGACGGGACGGTCGGGTTGTATCTCGGGTGGGTGACGATCGCGACCGCCGCGAACGTGGCGGCGTGGCTGACCGACCTCGGGTTCCGTGGCTTCGGTATCGACCCCGACATCTGGGGTGTGGGCGTCGTGAGTGTCGCTGCGCTGTGTGGTGTCGCCACGGCGGTCGCAGGGCGCGGTCGCTTGACCCCGGCGCTCGCTTCGGCCTGGGGGCTGAGCTGGGTTGCTGTCGCCAGAATCACGGACGAACCGGCATCTCAACTGGTCGGAATCGCAGCTGTGATTGCCGCGTGCGTCGTGATGGTCGCAGCGGTTGTGCGCCGCGTCGTCGCTCACCGCGCTGACAACCGCTCGGCCGTGGCGTAAGCCAGAGATTCCATTCGACGCTCACTCCGTCAAGCAGAGCGCTATGGCTTCAGACTCGCGGGAGCGGCTCTGCTGGTTGGTGGGCTGACACCGCCGCACGCACGGCAGTGATGCGCGACCTCCTCAAGCCGGTCGTCCGCGGCCCCACCCGCGCGTGACGTTCCTGAGGAACGGTGCTCATCGCGAAGGATTCTCCGATTCGCCGGCACGTCCCTGTTCCGGAGGCTGCTCTGTCGCAGTGTGCGGGGTGACCTTCTCCCAGTCCGCGATCGGCCCGTTGATCACAACGAAGCTCGGATGCGGGTCGGGGCAGATCAGAGTCTGCCAGCGCGCCCAGACGTCCGGACTGCGAGCGCGCAGCTTGCTGCGGAGGTGGGCCCATTCGTAGACGAGCTGACCATCGTTGAGCGTCAGTCGCTCCGCCGCACCGGTGACGCGGACCTTTTCTCTTGCGAAGTGATATCCGCGCGCATCCGCCTCGTCGGCGATCGCACTGAGATAGTCCCCGATTGCGGCTCGGGGGTCGTCCGCCTGCCGGAACCGTCGCAACTGCGGATGCCGGGAGTATCCCCTGCCAGGCTCCGCGATCACTGCTTGAGCGAGGAGCCCCTCCCGCCAACATGCGGTCAGCGCCTGGCGGTCGAAGTAGCGAGGGTGCACCGACCACAGTCTCATTGCGCCTTCTCGGTCGATCGCTCGGCTTCGCGAAGGATGCTGGCGGCCATTCCCGGGAATATGACGCCGTGAAACGGCAACAACACCGCCCAGTACAACCGGCCGGTCAGCCCCTTGGGGAAATAGACCGCGCGCTGACGATACCGGCTTCCCGTCTCAGTCGGCTCGACGCTCAACTCGAGCCACGCACGACCTGGCAGCCGCATCTCCGCCCTCAGCCGCAGCATCCGTCCGCGTTCGATGGATTCCACACGCCACACATCGATGACGTCGCCGCTGTTCACTCGGGAAGGATGCCGGCGGCCGCGACGCATACCGACGCCACCGACCAGTCGGTCGATCCATCCGCGCGCGGCCCAGGCGAGCCGTGACGAATGCCAGCCCTTCTCACCGCCGATCGCTTCGATCACATCCCACACGGCGTCGGCGGATGCGGCGCTCTCCCGCTCCCGCAGGTCGGTCAAGACGGTGTGACCCGACCAGTTCGGGTCGCTCGGCAGCGGATCGCTCGGCGCGCCGGCCACTGTCGCGCTCTGCCAGCTCGTCTCGACCTCTCCTTCGGCCTCGCGCATGAGCGCCAGACGCACGGCCCTGCGATACGGGAGCAGGCCCTCCTCCGGCGCCGCGATGTATCGGTCGATGTCATGCTCGCGCACGACGCAGTCGTTCTGCAGGGACGCGATGATCGGCACCGCGAGCTGGCGGGGAACAGGGCTGACAAGACCCACCCATTGTGAGGCGAGCCACGGCGTGAGCACGGGAAGCGCTGCGATGTGACGTTGCGGAAGCCCGGCCTCGACCGCGTATCCGTTCATCATCTGTCCGTAGCGCAGAATGTCTCGACCACCGATGTCGAATGTACGGTTGACCTCCTCCTCTATCGTCACGGCCTGCACCAGGTAGCGCAGCACGTCACGAATCGCGATCGGCTGCACATGGTTGCGTACCCAGCGCGGCGCGGGCATGTAGGGCAGAACCTCGGTGAGGTGGCGGATCATCTCGAACGATGCCGAGCCGGATCCGATCACGATGCCGGCTTGGAACACCACGGCCGAGACGGGGCAGGACAGGAAGATCTGTCCGACAGCGGCGCGCGAAGCGAGATGGTCCGACAGCGCGGCGTCCTCCGGGTGCAGTCCGCCGAGGTAGACAATGCGTCCCACCTTCGCGACCTCGGCCGATCGGGCGAAGGTTCGCGCGGCCTCCTCCTCGGAGCGCTTGAAGTCGCGACCTGCGCTCATCGAGTGCACCAGATAGAACGCGACATCCACCCCGTCCATCGCGCGGCAGGTTGCGACGGTATCCGAAAGTTCACCCGTCAATACGCGTACGCGGTCCCGCCAGGGCACATCGTTGAGTTTCCATGGAGAGCGGACGTACACGCTCACCTCGTGCCCGGCCTCGAGCAGCTGGGGCACGAGACGTCCGCCGATGTACCCCGTCGCGCCAGTGACGAGCACGTGTGTCATGAGAACAGTCCTTCCGTCACACAGAAGATCAGCAGCAGAGTGACGGCGAAACCCACCGCGTAGTTGATGGCCAGGAACCGGCGCCACGCGCGATTGGCGGTTCCCGAGTGCGCGTCGTCGACGTTCAGATACGGCGCGACGCTGATGATGTAGGGCAGCGCGGCGATCGCGGCGAGGTTCGCGGGCCACGGGCTGAACAGCATCAGGATGCCCGCTATGGCCCAGAGCGCGATCGCGATCCTGACAGTCGCCGCGGCTCCGAAGACCGTGGCGATCGATCCGATTGCCGCATCCCGGTCGGGCACGATGTCCTGCACGGCACCGAACGCATGACTGGCCATCCCCCAGCAAAAGAACGCGATCATCGTCAGGGCGATCGCCGGGGTGATGACCGTTCCCGCGAGAGCGAGCGCGTAGAGCGCCGGTGTGACGAAATGGGTGCTCGAGGTGACCGAATCGAGCACCGGGATCTCTTTGAACCGGAGTCCTCGCAGGGAGTACGCGAGCACCGCGAACAGGCTCACAGCGAGGACGGCCCATGACATCGGTCGCTGCGTACCGAGGACCACGAGCGTGACGACGAACGGCAGCGCCAGCCCCGTCGCGGACACGAGTGTCGCTCGGTGTAGCCGGGGCGGCAGCTTTGCCCCCTCGGCTCCTCCCTTACGCGGGTTGGCGAGGTCGGACTCGTAGTCGAATACATCGTTCACGCCGTACATCACCAGGTTGTATGGCACGAGGAAGAAGATCGTCCCGACGACAAACGAGAGATCGATGCGCCCCGTCGTCAGAACATAGACGGCTGCGAACGGGTAGGCGGTGTTAATCCAACTCAGCGGCCGCGATGCGACGAGGAGGGTCCGAATCAGCGACCTTCGCTCAGCCATCACCGTGTCCTCTGGTCTCGCGGGGGCCGTTCAGCAGCTGCCAGACTCCAGAAAGCAGCAGCGCACCGGCAAGGGGATACAGGAAGTCCTCGATGGGCATCAGTCCGAGCCGGAGGCCAGAGATCTGTTCGGAGCCGTAGTCGAAGAATCCGGCCGCCATCATCACGTTGTCGAACACCGCCGTGAGAACGAGCAGGGCCACAGTCGCCGCCGCCCACGATGAGAAGTAGCGGCGCACGGCACCACGTCGACGTGCGTGGGCGCCACCGATCGCGAAGACGACGACGCCGACGCCGAGGAAGGGCAACGACATGAGCAGATACGTCATGGGCGGTCCTTCCTCTCACGCAAGCGTTTCCACCCGCTCACCAGAATGAGCGTGAGGTACGTGAGGAAGACCAGGAAGAGCAACTCCTCGATGGGGAACTCCGGCGCAAGCAAGATGCCGGTGGCCCACCGCGAGTCGAGGTGCCGGAACACTCCGAGGCCGATCCCCACGGCATCCCACGCGGCGAAGAATACGACGCCGACGATGAGGGCGACCGCGCTCGCCACCGGCCGGCGTCGAAAGACCAACGCGAAGCGGATGTCGAGGAGCGCCATACACGCGGTGCTGACGAGCAGGCATACCGCGTAGACGCCGCTCATCTCTCCTCCAGCGGTCCGGGCGAGGAGTCGCCTCGCACGTGTTTCAGCACCAGTTCCGCGCTGATGAGGCACATGGGCAGTCCAACGCCCGGCACTGTGGTGGCGCCAGCATAGAACAGGCCACCGAGGCGTCGCGACCTCGTGACACCCCGGAAGAAGGCACTCTGGCGCAGAGTATGCGCAGGGCCGAGCGCGCTTCCGCGGAAGGTGTTGAACTGCGTCGCGAAGTCTGCCGGCCCCACGGTGCGGCGCACGACGATGCGGGCGGCAAGGTCGGGAATGTCCGCCCAAGCAGCGATCTGACTGATCGTGCTGTCCGCGACGTCGTTCACGAACTGATCGCCCGCCCTGTCCGGCCCGCCATGTCCGATGCTCACATCGGGTGGGAGCGGAACAAGTACGAACAGGTTCTCATGGCCGGCCGGAGCGACGCTGTGATCGGTCGCGCTCGGCTTGCACACGTAGAACGACGGCGACTCCGGAATGCGCGTCGGAGACCCGAATATCGCGTTGAAGTTCCCGTGCCAGTCGTCGGAGAAGAACAGGGTGTGGTGCAGCAGCTGCGGCAGTTCACCCTGCACACCCAGCATGATGAGCACGGCGCTTGGGCCGGATACCTGCTTCTCCCATCGCGTCGGCGCATACGAGCGGTCGGACGCCTCAAGCAGCGCTGTCTCGGTGTGGTGCTCGTCGATCGCCGAAACGACGATCTCGGCGTCAAGCACGACCGTCTTGCCGTCGCGGTTGTACTGGACAGACCGCACCGCACCGTCCGCGCTCGAAATGCCGATGACATCGCTATCGGTGAGGAGCTCGACGTTGTTCTCTCGTGCGAGGTCAACGAGCGAGGCCACGAATCTCCGGAAGCCGCCGACGGGATACTTCACGCCGTCCACCAGATCCATGTGGCTCATCAGGTGGTAGAGCGCGGGCGCCTCAAACGGTGAGGTACCGAGGAACACCCCGGGGTAGCCGAGAATCTGGCGCAGCCGATTGTCGGCGAAACGGCGCGCGACGAACGTCCAGAGCGACCGCATCAGGAGGGGAAGCACCGCAGGGACCGAGGAGAGAACCCGCATCGACGCGAAGTCGCGCCAGGATGAGAACGGGTTGTAAAGGAAGGATCTCACCGCCGCGCGGTACGTCTTGGTCGCGGACCGCAAGTAGGCACGGGCCTGGTCGCCGGCACCCCTCTCGCGCGCCTCGAAGGTTTCAGCGACGGCATCCGCGCCGGAGTCCACATCGATCGGATCCTCGCGGGCCTCCCCCGCTGGTTCGCCGTAGACCCGGTATCCGGGTTGCAGCGGCACCAGGTCGATCTGTTCCGCGGTCGTCGTGCCCATCATTCGGTAGAAATGGTCGAAGACCTCGGGCATCAGATACCAGGAGGGTCCGGTGTCGAATGTGAACCCGTCCCTTTCCCACGATCCGGCCCTACCGCCGAGCTCGCTGTTCTTCTCGAGAACGGTCACGCGGTGCCCGTCGCGAGCCAGCAGACACGCGGTCGCAAGTCCTGTGACACCTCCGCCGATCACGATCACCCGAGATGATGGGGTCACCGGGTCACCTTCATCGCGAGCGCACGGGCGAAGATGCGTGCCTTGACGGGATTCGGAACTCGAACACGGGTCTGCATCAGGACGGCGACCGGTGTCGTCTCGATCCGGTCGGTCAATTCGCCGAACATCGCCCGCGCGGCCCAGACGGATCCCCGGCATCCCGGAGCAAGAAGCGGAATCGACATATCTGCGATCCGCAGGTCTTCGCGGATGGATGCGACGATGTCGGCCTTGGATCCTTCCGTGAGGATCTTCTCGGTGCCCGGGAAATACGCGCGGCCGAGGGCCTCATGATCGTCAGCGAAGTCACGGAGGAAGTTCACCTTCTGGAACGCCGCTCCGAGGTGACGGGCGCCATCGGTCAACCGACCACGCTCACTCTCGTCACGGATCGATCCGGATTCGAAGACGGCCAGGCACATGAGCCCGACGACTTCGGCGGACCCGAAGATGTAGTCATCCAGCTCGACAGCGTTGAAGGACGTGGCGTCGAGGTCTCGCCTCATCGATGCGAAGAATGGCCGGCACAACTCCATGCCGATCTCGTGCTCCCGGCCGGTCAATGCGAATGCGTGGACAACGAGGTTCGTACTGAAACCGAGTCGCAGGGCGCGTTCTGTCTCTGCCTCGAGATCATCGAGCAGCACTCCGCGTGTCTCCCTGTCAACACCCGCACTCTCCGCCGGCCCGTCGACCAATTCGTCGGCGATACGTACGAGTGCGTAGATGCGGGCGATGTGGTGTCGCTTGGAAGCATCGAGCAGGCGGCTCGCCCAGCCGAATGATGTCGAATACCGATGAATGACGACGGATGCGCTCGCTTCCGCGGTCGCGTTGTACAGGTCGATTCCCGTGGTGTTCATGAGCTACGGAGGTTGCAGGCGGCGGTCACATCGGTCAGCTGCTCGCGCAATGCTGCCGGCAGGGAGGCTTCTTGGATCAATTGGGAGACGCTCTCGCATCGTTCTGTGATGAGCGATTCCACGAACATGAGTGCTCCCGACTCCTCAATGACTCGTCGAAGGCGGTGACCGTCCGCGATGCTGAGCGCTTCCGTTCCGAAGAGGGGCTCGACCTCACGCCAGGCGGGGTCAGAACGGGCGTAAGCGATCAGGAGAGTCTCCTTCCCTTCGCGCAGATCACTGAGAACGGACTTTCCGGTGTCTCGCTCGTCCCCGAACAGACCCAGAACATCATCGCGCAACTGGTAGATCACGCCGATCTGACGAGCGATGACCGCCAGTTCTTCGATGACACTCGTCGGGGCACCCGCGAGAACCGCGGCGAGAACCAGAGGAGCCTGGAAGGAATAGGCGGCCGTCTTCTGGTCGACCATGGCCAGGACATCCTGTGGGTTCGCCGGCTCGAGATGCAAGCTGAGCCAGACATCGTAGTGCTCTCCGGCCGCGCTCTCGAAGACCGTCGCGTCGAAGATGTCGAGCACCGACTGGCGCTGTTCGTCCGGAATCTCGAGCCGGGCGAGCAGAGAATGAGCGAGCGTGAGCATCAGGTCGCCCGCGAGAAGCGATGATGCCTCGCCCCACGCATGCGCGTCGCGTCTCGTCGTGCCGCGCAGCATCGCTTCGGACGCGAACTGTCCCGAGATGTTCATCTCGCCGCGGCGCATGACGTCCTTGTCGATCACGTCGTCGTGGATCACAAGCGCGATGTGAAGAAGTTCGATGGCGCACGCGGCATCCACAGCCACGCGGTCATCGGTGCCGCCGAGCGCCCGATACGCGTCCATCAGCAGTCGCGGTCGGATCTTCTTTCCGCCTCGCGCCATTCGCTCCAAAGAGTCCCACAACTGCATATACGGAGCGGAGAAACGACGCGAACGTGCTCGCCGTTGCGCAAGCACCTCCAGCAGCCGCGTCTCGACCGTGACAGTGACGTCGTCGAGTCGTGCCACCGAGTCAGACATCATTGCCCGACTCTCCGGCGACACCTGCGAAGGACGACAGCAGCTGCGGCAGATGCTCGATCAGCCATGGGCTGAATGCCCATGGTGCGGCCTTCGTCGCCGTCGACAACTCGGGCACGCTGGTCCACTGGATCTCGGCAACCTCAGCCGGATTCGGATCCAGTGACGATGTGGCTCGTGCGATGAAGACCGGGCAATGCTCGTTCTCTTCGATCCCTGACGCGTCGCGCGCAACGTATCCGAAATCGGGAAGCGCGCAGACGATGCTGTCGATCGTGAGGCCGAGCTCGAACGCGGCCCTGCGACGCACCGCATCCTCGAAGGTCTCACCCGGGCCCGGGTGACCGCAGAACGCGTTCGTCCAGACGCCTGGCCACGTCCTCTTTCCGAGCGCGCGCCTGGTCACGAGAAGTCGACCCGCGGTATCGATGACGTGGCAGGAGAACGCGAGGTGGCGAGGTGTGGTGACGCCATGCACGCTTTCCTTACTCTGCGTACCGACGGGGGAACCCTCGCTATCGACGAGAACGACCATCTCCACTACATGCCCCGTATTCGTTAGCTCGGCGAAATATTAACGTAGCATACGAAGGATCATGCTGTGATCGGGCCCGAAACAGACCGAAGAGCCACACCGGAGGCCGTGCGCGCGACGCGGGACCGTCAACCTTCCACGAATTCACCTTCCCGCGCCGTTTTGGGTGCATTTGCGGAAGGTGGAGCGGGCTCGAGGGTGTCGAGGAACGCGCGCATCGCCGGCGTCGGATTGAAATCGCTCCAGGCGAGGTACTCGATGCGGGTCGGTCCGCCGATCACGGAGATCGTCCGCAGACCCGCACGTTCCGGCACCACCTCCGGCGACAACAGGGCGATCACGAGATCGTGTCGCACGAGATCGAGGATGAGGTCGAGACTCATCGCCTCGAAGGCGACCTCTCGCGGGATCCCTGCCTCGCGAAAGGCGAGATCTGACGGTATGCGCCCCGGCGTCCCGGCGGGAAAGTCGACGAACCGCTCGTCGGCGAGATCTTCTAGCCGTACCCGGCGTCGCTCCGCCAACCGGTGCCCCGTCGAGACCACCGCGACGAGGCGTTCGCGCGCCAGCACGCGCGTCGCCACCCCGGCAGGCGTCATGGAGTCCGGGAGGCCCAGGACGGCGACGTCCATGTCGCCGCTCGCGATCGCAGCGATGAACTCGTGGCTTCCACCGCCGCGCAACCTCATCTGCACCGAGGGATGCGCACGCCGGAACGCGCTCAGCGCCGCCGGAATGTCGATCGCTGTCACGGTCGGAATCACCCCGACCGTCAGCGTGCCGCGGATCCGCCCGCTTGCCTCGGCCGCATCGGCGACCGCACGGTCGGCGGCGGCGAGGCTCTGACGCGCCGCCTCGACGAACGCCTCCCCCGCAGCCGTGACATCCACTCGTCGGCTCGTGCGTGCGAACAGCCGAACCCCGAGCTCGGTTTCCAACGCCTTGACCTGGTGACTCAGGGCCGACTGCACGACGTGACAGCGTTCGGCCGCACGCGTGAAGCTGCGCGCCTCCGCCACCGCGACGACGTACCGCATCTGCTGAAGCTCCATCCATACATGATCTCGGTTCATGTATGAGATGACAACAATGTGTTGGAGTCATACTTCTTCCCAGCGCACGATGGTCCCATGACGACAGACACCGCCGCGCCCGTGTCGGCGACGCGCAC
>DWXU01000077.1:0-4932 GCA_019119065.1 Candidatus Microbacterium pullistercoris
GCGTCGATGCCTCCACCCGCGATGAGCGCGGTCGCTCGCGCGTCGACTGGTTCCACACCGCGCGCCCGCGCCGCAGCCTCGATGATCTGGGCGAGAGGTTCCCATCGCGTCCTGGGGTCGTGGTCTGCCCCCGCATTGGTCATCGCCTCGATGATCATCCGCGAGTGACGCGGGTGCGCGGCCAGATGACCGACCATCGAGCGCACGTAGGCCGCGGGTCCTTCCGCCGGATCCGCCCCTTCGACAGCGGCGGCCACTTCGTCGATGAGCGCCGTCAGCACGTGTTCGTACGCTGTCTCGACGAGCGCGTCCTTCGTCGGGTAGTGGTAGAGCACGGCGGCCTTCGTCACCCCCGCACCCTCGGCGATGCGGGCGAGCGACGTCTGCGCATAGCCGTGTTCGGCCACGATTCCGATCGTGACGTCCAAGAGCTGTGCGCGCCGCGCCTGCGTCGCCAGCGTCGACTCGCGGTGAGCGCCTGCGTCTCGTCGACCCGTTGTCATGTCCTCAAGCTTACCGTACGGTGGAAATACTTACCGATCGGTTAGGAGATGCGGCGAATGAACAACGAGAGCACGACGCGGACGGGATCGGTGGCGTCGACCGACGACACCTCTGGCACGAACCTGCGCGGAGACAGACCCGTCCGGCGCCGGCGCCGACGGCGACGTCTGGTCATCGCGTTGTCGCTCATCGCCGTCGTGGTCCTCGCGGCGGTGATCGCGGTGCGTTCACCGTCTCCGGTCGGTCACTGGGAGAGCTCTGCGGGGCACGACCGCTACCTCGCCGCGTACGACGACGCACTCGCTGACCTCCCGGCCCCGGATCGCGTGTCCGACGTGCGCACCGAGTACGGGCTCGTCCGCGTCTATCGATTCAACGGATCCGGTCCGGCCACCGACCCGCTGGTTCTGCTGCCAGGGAGGGCGTCGGCATCACCCGTCTGGGCAGACAATCTCCCCTCATTGCTCGACGTGGGCGACGTCTACACGATCGACCTGTTGGGAGAACCCGGAAGGAGCATCCAGGAACGCCCGATCACCGACGACCACGACCAGGCGGAATGGCTCGACCAGACCCTCGACGCGCTGCCGGAGTCACAGTTCCATCTCGTCGGACTCTCGATCGGCGGCTGGACGGCCACGAACCTCGCCCTGCGCGTTCCGGACCGCATCAACACGCTGACTCTCCTCGACCCCGTGTCGGTCTTCGACGACATGCCGCTGGAAACGATCGTCCGGTCCCTGCCCGCGTCGTTGCCGTGGCTGCCGAAGTCGTGGCGCGACGGATTCAACTCGTACACAGCGGGCGGCGCCCCTGTCGAGGACGTGCCGGTCGCCGACATGATCGAAGCGGGAATGCAGCACTACTCTCTGAAGCTGCCGCAGCCGACGCGGATCCGCGAATCGCAGCTCGCAGAACTCACCGTGCCCGTGCTGGCGCTGCTTGCCGGTGAATCGGTGATGCTCGACGCGACACGCGCCGCCGAAACCGCCGAACGCGAACTTCCGGACGCCCGGGTCGAGGTCTATCCGAATGCGTCACACGCCATCAGCGGCGAGTATCCGGACGAGATCGCGGCAGACATCGCCGAGTTCCTCGCGGAGCGCTGAGAGGGGAAGGCGCCCCGGGGAGATCCCCGAGGCGCCTTTCCATCACCGGCTTACTCCGACAGCGCGAGCAGCCGCTCGATCGCCTGCGTCAGCTGCTGATCCGCCTCGGCGTACGCAACCATGTCGCCGCTCTCGAGCGCCTCTGCCTTGGCGTTCATCGCTTCCTGAGCGTCCGCGAGGGCCGCGTCGAGCGAACCGGAGGGTGTTTCACCCTGGTCAGTGCCGCCCTGGTCAGGCTCGTCGCCCTCGTCCGGCGTGCTTCCGCCGTCCGGGGTCTCCCCCTCGTCAGGCGTATCGCCCTGATCTCCAGCGCCGTCCGGCGTCTCGGATTCGCCCGGGTCGATGTCCTCGTCGCCCGTCTCGGCTCCCGACTCGCCCTGGAAGAGGCTGTCGAGCGCCTCGGCGAGCGTGTCCTCGAAGGCGAGTTCGTCACCGAAGGCGACGAGCACCTTGCGCAGCAGCGGGTAGGAGGTGTCTCGCGAGGACTGCACGTACACCGGCTGCATGTACAACAGACCCTCGCCGACGGGAAGCGTGAGCAGGTTGCCGAGGCTCACGTTCGAGTCACCGATCTGCAGAACGTTCAGCTCCTGGGCGATCGACTGGTTCGAGTCGAACGCGTTCTGCACCTGGCCGGGTGCAGGAACCGTGCTCGCCGACGAGATCTCCAGAAGGCGGAGATCGCCGTAGCCGTCGCGAATCGTTCCGGGCTCGCCCCCGGCGTTCGAATCGACCGACAGGTATCCCATCAGGACCTGGCGCTCACCGCCCTCGGGGATGAACGACGTGAACATCGAGAACTGCGGCTCCTCCTGACCGGGCATCTGCATGGTCAGGTAATAGGGCGGCTGGAGCTCCTGGTCGTTCGTCGGATCCTGCGGCGTCTCCCACGCGTTGTCACGCTGGTAGAACTCGCTCGCCGTGTCGACGTGGTAGGTGCCGAGCATCGCACGCTGCACCTTGAACAGGTCGGTCGGGTAGCGCACGTGGCTCATGAGCTCGCTCGACATCTCGTCGATCGACTCGATCGTCGACGGGTAGATGTTCTGCCACGTCTTCAACACCGGATCTTCTTCGTCCCACGCGTACAGGGTGACGGACCCGTCGTACGCGTCGACCGTCGCCTTCACCGAGTTGCGGATGTAGTTGACGTCGTCGACGAGCAGGTTCGGCTGCGGGTTCGAGGAGTCGCTGATCGCCTCGGACAGCCCGATGTGCGACGCGTAGGGGTACGAAGCCGACGTCGTGTAGCCGTCGACGATCCAGACGATGCGGCCATCGACGACGCTCGGGTAGGGGTCGCTGTCGAGCGTCAGGTACGGCGCGACCTTCTGCACGCGCTCACGCGGCGCACGGTCGTAAAGGACCTGCGACTCGGCGTTGATCTGGTCTGAGAAGAGGATCTCCGCGGCCTGGAACTTCAACGCGTACAGCATGCGGTTGAAGTAGCTGCCGATGCTCGGACCACCGTCGCCGCGGAAGGTCGTGTAGTTCTGGTCGTCCTCTGCGGAACCGGTCGCATAGTCGAGCTCGAGCGGATCCGATCCCTCCGGCGCGCCCACGATCGAGTACAGCGGAGACTGCTCGCCGAAGTAGATGCGCGGCTCGTACTCCATATCGGTGAGGAATCCGGAGGAAGGGATGTCGCCCTCGATGAAGACAGGTTCACCCTCGCTCGTGCGTTCGTTGCCGCGCGCCGCGACCATCCCGTACCCGTGGGTGTAGGTCATCGTCGTGTTGACCCACTGCTGTGCCTCGGCACCGAGGTTGTCGATGTTGAGCTCACGCAGCGACACGACCGTGTCCTGCACCTCGCCATCGATCTCGTAGCGGTCGACGTCGAGCACGTCCTCGAACTGGTAGTAGGGGCGCACCTGCTGCAGTTGCTGCACGGTCGGGCTGATGAGACTCGGGTCCATCAGACGCAGCGAGGCCGTCGTCGCCGCGTCGTCGCGCAGCTGACCCTGCTCGACCGTCGTCTGAGCCTCGTAGGGGATCGTCTCGATGTCGTCGAGATCGTATGCCGCGCGCGTCGCGTCGACGTTCTCCTGGTAGTAATCGAGCTGGAGAGCGCGCTCGTTCGGCGTGACCTGGAAGGTCTGCACGCCCCAGGGCAGCGCCACCGTGACGACGAGCGACGTGAGGATGAGCAGCCCGGTCGCGACGAGCGGGTACCGCCACTTGCCGACGAACGCCGTGATCAGGAAGAGGACCGCGACGAGCGCCGCAACGACGGCGAGGATCGTCTGCCCGGGGATGAGCGCGTTGGCGACGACGTAGTCAGGACCGGTGATGCGGCCGCGCTGTGAGATGAGCGATGCGAACCGGTCGAGCCAGATGCTCACGGCCTGCAGCAGCAGGTAGACGCCGGCGATGATCGCGATCTGAATGCGCGCCGCCTTGGAGATGCTCAACTCGCCCTGACCGACGCGCACGGATCCGTACAGGTAGGACACGAGGGCGGTCACGAGCAGCGACAGCAGTACGACCGCAGAGGAGAATCCGACGACGCCCTGCCAGAACGGCAGATCGAACATGTAGAACGAGGTGTCGAGGCCGAACTGCGCATCCGTCTCACCGGAGGCGACGCCGTTCAGCCACATCCACGTGGTCTCCCACTGCGTCGCGGTCGCGAAACCAGCGAAGAAGCCGAACAGCACCGGGATGCCCCAGGTGGCGAGTCGGCGCAGCGGCTCGACGACCTCCTGGTAGCGATCGAGCTGCGAGCTGAGGCGCGCGTAGACGGGGCGCAGCCGGTAGGCGAGCGTGATCGACAGCCACACGGGCAGGGCCATGGCGACGAACCCGACGACGAACATCACCACCCGGGCGATCCACTGAGTGGTCAGCACCGACCGGAAGTCCAGCTGGCTGAACCAGAGGAATTCCGTGTACAGGCTCGCCATGCCGAACAGCACAGCGATGATCGCGGCGACGATCGCGATCGTGGCAATCGCGATGCGTCTGGTCGGGGAGGCGGGTGTGGCCGAGTTCTGCGTCGAGTTAGAGGTCACCCCCCTATCCTACGGGCGCGTCAGCCTCCAGGCGTACACGCGGGCAGACTGGCGGCTTCGCCCTCGGCGATCGCCTCCACTGCGGAGATCGCATCGTCGAGCGTTGCGACACTGACCACCTGGAGGCCGTCCGGTACGTGCCCGACGACCTCGTCGCAGTTACCGGTCGGTGCGAGGAAGTAGCTGTTGCCGGCCTCACGCGCGCCGTGCATCTTCTGCCGGATCCCGCCGATCCGTCCGACGTCGCCATCGATCGTGATCGTGCCCGTGCCCGCGATATGTTCGCCTCCGGTCATCTCCCCCGG
>DWXU01000078.1:0-5375 GCA_019119065.1 Candidatus Microbacterium pullistercoris
GACTGGAACCAGGCGAACGTGCGCGCCATGGAGCTCATGGAGCGCGTCGGCCTCAAGGAGAACCCGACGACGCCCGTCGCACAGCTCGGCGTCGGCAAGCAGCAGCTCATCGAGATCGCCAAGGCGTTGACTAAGGACGTCAAGCTGCTGATCCTCGACGAGCCCACGGCGGCGCTCAACGACACCGACTCGGAGCACCTGCTCGCGCTGCTGCGCGACCTGCGCGAGCAGGGGATCACCTGCATCATCATCAGCCACAAGCTCGGCGAGATCGTCGACATCGCCGACTCGACGACGATCATCCGCGACGGCGAGACGATCGAGACGATCGACATGCACGGCCCCGATGCCACGCAGAACCGCATCATCCGCGGCATGGTGGGCCGGTCGCTCGACAACCGCTTCCCCGACCGCACGCCCGATATCGGCGAGGAGATCTTCCGCGTCGAGAACTGGTCGGTCTGGCACCCGACGCAGGCCGGACGCGTGATCGTCGACGACGCATCGATCTCGGTGCGCGCCGGTGAGATCGTCGGCATCGCGGGACTCATGGGCGCCGGTCGCACCGAGTTCATGATGAGCGTGTTCGGCCGCAGCTACGGCCGCGACGCGAAGGGCACGGTCACTTTGCACGGCCGCGAGGTCGACACCCGCTCGGTGAACGCCGCCATCGAGGCCGGCATCGCGTATGTCTCGGAGGACCGCAAGCATTACGGCCTCAACCTCATCAGCGACATCCGCACGAACATCTCGTCCGCGGCGCTTGGAAAGCTCGCCAACTGGGCGTCCTTCGTCAATGACAACGAGGAGATCAAGATCTCCGAGGAATACCGGCGCCGGATGAACATCAAGACGCCGACCGTGATGCAGACCGTGGGGAACCTCTCGGGCGGCAATCAGCAGAAGGTCGTCCTGTCCAAGTGGCTGTACTCGGATCCGGACGTCCTGATCCTCGACGAGCCGACGCGGGGGATCGACGTCGGTGCCAAGTACGAGATCTACGAGATCATCGGCGCGCTCGCCGCCGAGGGCAAGGCCATCATCGTGATCTCGAGCGAGCTGCCCGAGCTGCTTGGAACGTGCGACCGAATCTATACGCTCGCCTACGGCCGGATCACCGGCGAGATGCCGACCGAGGCGGCTGACCAGGAGAAGCTCATGAACCTCATGACCATCGAGAACACCGAGAAGGAGGCCGCGGCATGAGCGGCGTGCTCGAAGACGCGAAAGATCTCTTCACCCGAAACCTGCGCACGTCCGGCATCTACATCGCCCTCGTCGCCCTTGTCATCCTCTTCACCATCCTGACGAACGGCACGCTGCTCGCGCCGCGCAACATCACGAATCTCGTGCTGCAGAACGCGCACATCCTCATCATGGTGCTCGGCATGCTCATGGTGATCGTCGCCGGGCACATCGACCTGTCGGTCGGATCCGTGCTCGCGTTTGCCTCGGCGGTCTCGGCGTTCCTCGTGATCAAACAGGGCATGCCCTGGTGGGTCGGCCTCATCGCCGCCGTCGTGATCGGCCTCATCGTCGGCGCGTGGCACGGCTTCTGGGTGGCGGTGGTCGGCATACCGGCGTTCATTGTGACGCTTGCCGGCATGCTGCTGTTTCGAGGGCTCACGGCGGTCGTGCTCGGCAACACGTCGCTGTCGCCGTTCCCGGCCGAGTACAAGGTCATCGCGAACGACTATGCCCACGGACTGTTCGGAACGATCACCGTCGGGCAGGGCGAGGGCCTCAAGGCCGTGCCCGAGACGATCGACATCTTCACGCTGCTGATCGGCGTGATCGCCCTCGCCGGCTTCGTCGTCATGCAGGTACGCAGCCGTCGCGCGCGCGTCAGCTACGACCAGCACGTCGAGGCGATGCCGCTGTTCATCGTGAAGCTCGTCGTCGTCGCGGCGGTGGTGCTCGCGTTCAC
Source organism: Candidatus Microbacterium pullistercoris (assembly GCA_019119065.1). Taxonomy (GTDB): domain Bacteria; phylum Actinomycetota; class Actinomycetes; order Actinomycetales; family Microbacteriaceae; genus Microbacterium; species Microbacterium pullistercoris. The sequence goes on from DWXU01000078.1 coordinate 1,928, forward strand.
GTACGCGCTGTCCTACGACCGCGGTTTCCCGCTCGTGCTGATCGTGCTCGGCGTGCTGATCCTCGCCTATCAACTGATCACCAACCGCACGGTGTTCGGCCGCCGCGTCTACGCGGTCGGCGGCAACCTCGCGGCTGCGAAGCTGAGCGGTGTCAACGTGATGAAGACGAACTTCTGGCTCTTCGTGCACATGGGCCTGCTCACGGGCATTGCCGCCGCGGTGTTCTCCGCGCGCTCGAACAACTCCTCGCCCGGCATGGGCGAGATGTTCGAGCTCGATGTCATCGCGGCCTGCTTCATCGGCGGTGCGTCGACCACGGGCGGCATCGGCCGTGTGACCGGCGCGATCGTCGGTGGTCTCGTGATGGCCGTCATGTCGAACGGCATGTCGCTGATGGGCGTGGGCCAGTCGTGGCAGAACATCATCAAGGGCTGCGTGCTGCTCGTTGCCGTCGCCTTCGACATCTACAACAAGCGTCGCGCGGGCGCCTCGCGCTGATTCGCACGATGAAGGCCGCCGTCCCGCGCCGGGGCGGCGGCGTTCACCGTGCGAAGGGGCGGATCCGGTGACGCGTGGCCGGCGCGCGGGTACGGTGGGGAGCGTCTGGCCCCGAGAATGAGGAGGCAACCATGGCATTCCCCGGAACCATCACCGTCACGTCCCCCGACTTCGTCGATCGGGCGCGCATTGCCGATCGATTCACCGCCGAGCACGAGAACGTCACCCCGGCCATCGAGGTCTCCGGCGTGCCGGACGACGCTGTCGAGCTTGCGCTGATCTGTCACGACCCGGACGCGCCGCTGCCGTTCGGATGGACGCACTGGACCGTCTTCGGGATCCCGACGGACACCACGACGGTCACCGCCGAGACCGGACGCGAGGGCGTCACGACCAAGGGCGAGGCCGGATACTCGGGTCCGCTGCCTCCTCCCGGACACGGGGAGCACTCCTACTATTTCTGGGTGTACGCGCTCAGTCGTCCGGTCGAGGGCGAGCCCACGCGCGAGGAGTTCCTGCGTGACTACGCGGACGCCGTGATCGAGCAGAATCGCATCGTCGGTCAGTACTCACGCTGACGACGGCGAAACGCGCACGCCCAGAAGGGCGTGCGCGTTTCTTGTCTTCGGGTGACGTCAGACGGTCGTGTAGCCGCCGTCGATGAGGTAATACGCGCCGGTGACGAACGACGCGTCGTCCGACAGCAGGAACCGGACGACCTTCGCGATCTCCTCCGGCTGGCCGAGGCGGCCGAGCGGGTGCTTGCCGGCGAGGGCGTCGAACGCCTCCTCCGACAGCGACTCCTTCACGAGAGGGGTCTCGATATAGCCGGGGCCGACCGCGTTGATGCGCAGGCCCTCGCCGCCGTACTCGGCGGCCGCGTTCTTCGTCAGGCCGACGACGCCGTGCTTCGCCGCCGTGTAGGCAGAGTTGCCGAGCGCCGCGACGGTGCCGTGGATCGACGCCATGTTCACGATGGACGACTCTTCGCCGCCCGCCTTGAGCATCGCGGGGATCTGGTACCGCATGCCGTAGAGGACGCCGTTGAGGTTGATGTCGATGACGCGATCCCAGTCTTCGATGTCGATCTCGCCGGTCGGCGCCTGCGCGCCGCCGATGCCCGCGTTGTTCACGGCGTAGTTGAGCGTGCCGTACGTCTCGACCGCGAACTCGACGGCCTTCCGGCTGTCGTCGACGTCCGCGGTGTTGCCTGCGAACGCGGCGGCGGCTCCGCCCGCGCTCGTGATCTCGTCGACGACGCGCTGCGCCGCCTCGAGCTTGAGGTCGGTGACGACGACCTTCGCGCCCTCACGCGCGAGTTCCTTCGAGATGGCTTCGCCGATCCCCGATCCGCCACCGGTGACGAGAGCGACCTTGTCGTTGAATCCCATGATTCGCCTCCTGAAACTCTTCGTCAGGTGCATTCGAGTGAATGTACCTGTCCCTCTATACTACACATGTTGGCGACGTGGTGCGTCGCCTGCGCCCAGTGTGCGGGTGCGGACCGCTCGCGCGCTATGGGAACATCGTTTCTATGACCTCGGTGAACGCATCCGCGACCCAGAAGCGCCCCGGCGCGATCGATCGGTACTTCCAGATCTCCGAGCGCGGATCGACGATAGGCACCGAGATTCGCGGCGGCATCGTCACGTTCTTCGCGATGGCGTACATCGTCGTGCTCAACCCGCTGATCCTCGGCACGGTTGAGGACGGCACCGGTCAGGTGCTCGGAGGTGGGACCCTCGCAGACGGCGGGCCGAACCTCGCGATGATCGCGTCGGCGACGGCGCTCGTCGCTGGCGTCATGTCGATCCTCATGGGCGCGATCGCGAACTACCCGCTCGCGCTCGCCGCCGGTCTCGGGCTCAACGCGGTGGTCGCCTTCTCGATTGCCGGACTCCCGAACGTCACCTGGGCCGATGCGATGGGCGTCATCGTCCTCGAGGGCATCATCATCCTCATCCTCGTGTTGACAGGGTTCCGCGCGGCGGTGTTCCGTGCAGTCCCGACCGAGCTGAAGACCGCGATCGGTGTCGGCATCGGTCTGTTCATCACGCTCATCGGGCTCGGCAACGCGGGTGTCGTCAGCGGCGACGGCGCGACGATCCTGTCGCTCGGCAACCTCGGCACGCTCCCCGTGCTCGTGTTCGTCGTCGGTCTGGTTCTCACGATCGTGCTGCACGTGCGCAAGGTGCGCGGTGCGCTGCTCATCTCGATTCTCGTGGCGACCGCGCTCGCCGTGACCCTCGAGAACACGCTGCACATCGGGGGCCGCTCGGAAGACAACCCGGGCGGATTCAACAGCGCCCCGACGTTCGACGGTATCTTCTCGATGCCCGACTTCTCGCTGATCGGGCAGTTCAACCTGCTCGGTTCCTTCCAGAACATTGGCATCGTCGCGCTTGTGCTGCTCGTGTTCTCGGTCATGCTCGCCGACTTCTTCGACACGATGGGCACGATGGTCGCCGTCGGCGGCGAAGCGAAGCTGCTCGATGCGAACGGCAACCCGCCGCGCTCGACGCGCATCCTGCTCGTCGACTCGGTCGGCGCGATCGCCGGTGGCGTCGGATCCGTGTCGTCCAATACGGCGTTCGTCGAGTCGAGCGCCGGCGTCGGCGAAGGCGCGCGCACGGGGCTCGCATCCATCACGACCGGTGTGTGCTTCCTGCTCGCGACGCTGTTCTCGCCGCTGGTCGGGCTCGTGCCCTACGAGGCAGCCGCACCCGCGCTCGTGCTCGTCGGATACCTGATGATGACCCAGATCGCGGGCATCGACTGGAAGAACGCCGACATCGCGATCCCCGCGTTCCTCACGATCGCGGTCATGCCGTTCACCTACTCGATCTCGGACGGTATCGGCGCCGGGTTCATCGCCTTCGTGATCGTGAAGCTCGCGCGCGGGAAGATCCGCGAGATCCACCCGCTGATGTGGGTGGTCTCGATCCTGTT
>DWXU01000079.1:0-6249 GCA_019119065.1 Candidatus Microbacterium pullistercoris
CGGTTCCGACCACTGCGACGATCTCGGATCCGGGCGCGAACGTGGCCGTGAGCGCCGCGAACGCGAAGCACCCGATGACGTTCACCAGCAGGATCGGCCACGGGGAGCGCCGCCTCTGACGGGAGAGCAGCACGTCGGCGAGCCACCTGAGGCCCGCGCCGACTCCGCCGCCGAGCGCCACACCGAGCGCGACGATCATCCCGAAACCGCCTGAGCGAGCAGTGACTCGCGCCGGACGAGCATGCGGCCGACACCCGGGCGGAGCCCCGCGTTACGCACAGCGCGCACGCGCCACCCGGCCGGGCCGAACGCGGCCCCGAGCGCGACGATCACGCGGCCCGCCTCCGGGCGAAGGATCCGCCGAGCGCGAGCCCGGCGAAGGCGGCGACGGCGCCGAGCACGACCTGCCCGACGAGGATCCCTGCGGCAAGCGCGTCGACGGCGGAGCGAGACAGCAGCGGCACGAGAGCGCTGTAGGAGGTGAATCCGCCGAGCAGGCCGGTTCCGAGCAGCGCGCGCTTCAGCGGCGACGTCGCGAATGACGCGGCGACAATGCCCAACAGAAGGGATCCGACGACGTTGATGACGGAGACGGTGAGCAACCGCTCATCCGGCCACGCGAGGGTCAGCACGTAGCGCGCGAGCACTCCGATCGCGCCACCCGCCATGACGAGCGGGAGCTGGCGCCAGTCGACGCGGCGCCGGGCGGTCACTCCTCCTCGAACACCGGCTTGTCGTCGTCGACGTCTTCGCTCAGCGGCACGACGAGCAGCGGCCGGTGCTGGCGGTGCGACAGGCGCGCAGCGACGGATCCGGTGAAGAACTCGCGCAGCGACTCGCCGAAGCCGCGGTTACGGGTGCCGATCACGATGAGCGGCGCGTCGATCTTGTTCGCGAAGTGTTTGATGGCGAGCGCCGGGTCGCCGACGAGCTGCGTCGTGGACCATTCCACATCCGAGCCCCGGAGCGTCTCCGCAACGTGCTGGCGCACCTCCGCGAGCTCCGCGACGCCAGCATCGACGTTGATGTCGATCGGGGCGGTGTGCGGCGCGCCGTCCGGGTCCTCATAGGTCACGAAACGCGTGACGTCGACGTGGACGACCACGAGCGGCGCGCCGTGAAGCGTGGCGTAGCGCGCGGCTTCGGTCACGACGCGCGCTGGCTGCTCGGGCGTGATGGCCGCGATCACCGCGCCGTGTGGGGCGTTCGCGGGCGAATCTGCAGCGTTCTGGGGGTCGGACATCTGGTGCACACCTCCTGCCGGCGGAGCCCGCCGTTCAGGCCCCGTGGTATCCTGAATCCTACTCTTTCCCGGTGCATTTCCGGGTGCCATGGAAGCATGTATCTGAATAGGGTTTGAGGAATCACCCAGCAGATCGACGTTAAAGGGGGTCGACGCGCTATGGGGCGTGGCCGTCAGAAGGCGAAGCACACAAAGCTCGCTCGCGAGTTGAAGTCGTTCAGTCCCACGGTGGACTACGCGGCTCTTGAGCGTGAGCTCACGAGTCCGAGCGACAACGAGTACGTCGACCGGTGGGCCGACATGTATCAGGACGAGGACGAAGACGACGAACCCGCGAGGGTCTGAGCCGTTTTCGTCGTTGAGCGCCGTGGGGATCGCCCCACGGCGCTCAACGCGTTCGCCTCGGTGACGGGCACAGGACTCGAGCGCGACGGATCCGCGGTCAGCGCCGCGTCGGTCCGATGCGGCGGGCAAGCAGGACGAACACGATGAGTCCCGCCACCAGCATCCCGAGCATCGGCAGATACGCGATGCGGAACAGCTCCATCGAGTAGTCGTCCGGCGTCTCAGCACCCTGCGCCGTGAGCATCGCACCGGTGAGCCAGATCGTGACGAGTGCGCCCGAGAACCCGCCCGTGTTGACGACGCCGTTCGCACGCGCCGCCAGAGAGGGCGCGACGTAGTCGCGAGAGATCTCGAACGCTGTGAGCGACGCGGGCCCGCCGACGCTGAGAGCCACGGCGAGGAACACGAGCGCGAATGCCGGCGTCGGTGTCGGCCAGATCAACACGAGCCCCCACGTGACGAGCTGCAGCAGGGCGACAGCGACGATGATCGCCGTCCGAACACGTGGACGACCGACGATGGCCCGCCCGATCGCGAGACCCGCGACCATGCCGATCAGCGGGATCGACAGCAGGTACACGCCGATCTGCCCGCTGTCGAGACCGGCACCGTGGGCCAGGAACAGCGGGCCCCAGGTGACGACGAACGCCGTGAACGGCGCGGCCGTGATCACGTGCGCGGAGAACGCGAACCACGACCCGCGCTCGCGCATCGCCGCCACCGTGCCGCGCATCACGGATCCGAAGCTCTCGCCGCTCGCGGTGCGCGAGGGATCCCGCCCCATCATCGCGAGCACCACCGCGGCGCCGAGCGCGATGACCCCCGTGAACGCGGCCATCACCGCGTAACCGGTCGGCCAGCTCGTGACGTCGATGAGCATGATGAGCGGTGTGGCCGTGATCACCATGCCGAAGTTCCCGACGATGCCGATCGACTGCGTTCCGAGCGGCGTCCAGCGCGTCGGCAGCGCGACCGCGATGAGGCGCACGGCGGAGGGGAACACCATCGCATCGCCGAGGCCGGCGAGGGCCCGCGCGACGAGGAGGGCGCTGAAACCCTCGCCGAAGCCGATGAGCACCTGGCTCACCGCGATGATCACCAGACCGCCGAGCAGCACGGTGCGGCCGCCGAGGCGGTCGACGAGCATGCCGATGGGGATCTGCGCGGCGGCGTAGACCAGCAGCTGGAGGATTCCGAACGCCGCGAGGTCGTCGCTCGTCAGGGAGAAGCGGTCGCTCGCGATGGCACTCGTGGCCGAGAGCGACGTGCGCGACATGATCGCGGAGAGATACGCGACGCAGGCGAATACCCACACCGCCACCCGCAGCCAACGCGGGGAGTGGGAGAGGAGCGCCATGAGGCACCCATTCTCCCACGCGCACCCTGCGCGATCCCTTGTGGCGGAGCGGCGCACGCTCACACGATGGGTCGCCAGAGAATGCAGTGCCGCGTCGCGCGCGGCTGCATTCTCTGGCGACCCATCTGGTTGGGGTCAGCCGCGCAGGGCCTCCCGGACCCGGGCCGCGGCCGCGTCGAGGTCGGCCTGCAGGGCGTCGATGACCATGGGGTCCAGAGTGCGGCCCCGGGCGACGTGCGTGCGCAGGTCGGCGCGCACGGATCCGCGGAACGACGCGAGCACGGCCTCGGCACGCGCCTGCTCGGCGCGGGCTGCCTGGCGCGGATCCTCGTGCGGCGGCTCGTCCGCGGTCCCGCTCGACGCCGCCGCAGCGAGGTCGGCGCGGAGGCTCTTCATCGCTTCGCGCACGTTCTGACGCACGCCGTCGGCGATGAGCCGCACCGAGTCGGTGAGGCCGTCCTGGATCCCATCGATCTCATCCGCGCGCGCACGCACCTCGGCGCGGCCGGCGTCGGTGATCGCGTAGATCGTGGTGCGTCCGTCGCGAGCCTTCGTGACGAGCCCCTCGTCCTCGAGCTTCGCGAGGCGCGGATAGATCGTGCCGGCACTCGGCGTGTACGTCCCACCCGTGCGTTCGGAGAGCGCCTGGATGATGCCGTATCCGTGCAGCGGCATCTCGTCGAGAAGATTGAGCAGATAGAGGCGCAGGTCGCCGTGACTGAAGACCGGAGGCATCAGCGCTCGCCGCCGTTCGGCCACTCGACCTCGGTATCGGTCTCTCCGACCGGCACGCCCCCGCCACGGCGCAGCACTGTGATGTCGCCGCCGACGGAGTTCGCACGGACATCGGCGAACATGCCCGAGAGCGCACCCGCGTGCCCCTCGTAATTCTTCGACCGCGAGACGCCGTCGAGCTGTACGCGCCCACCGAGGGTGTGGATGTTGTACTTCGCGGCGTAGTCGTCGTCGAGGCGCAGCGTCGTGGATCCCGACACCGAGTTGATGCTGGCCTCCTGCAGGGGGCCGTCCGCGTCGATGAAGATCGACCCCGAAACGGTGTTCACGTCGGCTTCGCGCACCTCGCCGGAGACCGCGATGTCGCCCGAGACCATGTCGCTGGAGAAGTCTCCGACGAGGCCGCGCACCTGGATGTCGCCGGAAACCGCGTGGGTGTTGAGGTCTCCGGTGAGTCCGTCGACGAGCACGTCTCCGGAGACGGTATTGATCGTCGCGTCCCCGGCGACACCTGCGACGAGCGCGCTCGCGCTCACCACGCCGATCGACAGCTCGAGGTGCCGCGGAACGGCGACGCTGATCTCAGCGCGCGGGCCCGAGGATCCGAAGTGCCCGAATGCCTTGATGAAGTTGTCCCAGCGCACCTGCGGGTGGTCGACCTCCAACTCGGATCCGGTCACCTCGACGCGCAGTTCCTTCACGGCGACGCTGTGGATCTCGACGCGCACGTGATCCTCGTCATGGCCGACGACGTCGATCTGGCCGCCGACGAGCGATGCCTTCAGACGGGTGACGTCCGCGACATCGATCACGCGCGTCTCGCCCGGCTGGATAACCCATTTCTCGTGTGTCATACTCAACCCTTCCCTCGAGATATATCTCGAGTAAAACACGATGTATCGCGTTTCGCCACCGCCTCCAAGAAACTCTCAGGTTCGCGGCGTTGACCTTGACGCAACGTCAACTTCTACGGTGGAACACATGAACGAGATGTCGATCCAACAGGTCGCCCGTCTGACGGGAACCACCAGTCGCACCCTGCGGCACTACGACAAGATCGGCCTGCTGCGCCCCGCGCGGATCGCGAGCAACGGGTACCGGCAGTACGGATCCGACGAACTCGTGCGCCTGCAGCGGATCCTGCTGCTGCGCGAGCTGGGTCTCGGGCTGCCTGAGATCGGGCGGGCACTCGACGCGCAGGGCGACGAAACCGTCGCGCTGCGCACCCACCTGACATGGCTGGACACGGAACGCGACCGGATCACGCGGCAGATCGCCGCGGTCACCGAGACGGTCGCACGATTAGAGAAAGGAGACGATCCCATGACGACCGACATGTTCGACGGGTTCGACCACACGAAGTACAAGGACGAGGTCATCGAGCGCTGGGGCGCCGACGCGTACGCGCAGTCGGACCGCTGGTGGCGCGGACTGAGCGAGGAGGACCGGTCCGGTTTCCAGCGCGAGGTGCGCGAGCTCAACGAGGCGTGGCAACGCGCCGCGGACGCCGGCACGGATCCGCGTTCGGAGGACGCCCAGCGACTCGCCGAGCGTCACGTCGCCTGGTTGCGCGGCATGCCGGGGACACCCGCGGAGGATCCGGCCGAGGTCGTCGGGTACGTGCGCGGACTCGGCGACATGTACGTCGCGGACCCGCGGTTCGGCAAGAACTACGGCGGATCCGAGGGCGCCGCTTTCGTGCGCGACGCCCTCCACGCATGGGCTGACCGGGCGTAGGCACCCTGCAGGACGACGGCACATCGGTGCACGTCACCGCGTTCGGCCGACTGAACGGCGGCCGGGCGATCGTCGTGCCGTCGTCCTGCAAGTGGCGTCGACACGCGCGACGATCGACCAAGTACGCTCGGTGCCATGACCACCGAGATCCGCTCCGAGTTCAGCCACCGGCAGAGCCTGCGGACCATCACCATGACGACCAGCATCGTCTCGCTGATCTTCGGTGCGCTGATGCTGATCTGGCCCGTGAAGTCGGCGATGGTCGTCGCGATCCTCGTGGCGATCTACGCCATCGTCGGCGGACTGCTGCATCTCGCGCACGGCGTGCTCTCGCAGGGGACCGGCCGCTGGACGCGGGCAGGGTTCATCGTGCTCGGGCTCGTCTTCGTCGCGGCCGGTGTGCTGTCGTTCGGCAACCTCGGCACAACAACACTGCTGCTCGCCGTCATCGTGACGACGTTCATCGGAGCGGCCTGGATCATCGACGGAATCGTCGCGCTGTTCTCGCTCCGACTGAAGGATCCGGTCCTCCCCCACGGAGACAGGGCACACAAGGGGTGGACGATCTTCTACGCGGTCGTGGGTGTCGTCGCCGGCATCGCGATTGTCGTCTCGCCACTCTTCGCCGCGCTGTGGCTGTGGCTTCTGTTCGGTGCGTCGCTCATCGTGCTCGGCACCGGCGGCATCATCCGTGCCGCCGCGCTCACCGACTGACGCCGACGGCTCACGACCGCTGGGTCGTGGCCACCCACTCGAGGTACTCCTCGGTCACCGTGCCCGTGACGTACCGCCCGTCGAAGCAGCTCATGTCGACGTCGTCGAGGACGACGCC
>DWXU01000080.1:0-8862 GCA_019119065.1 Candidatus Microbacterium pullistercoris
TGGTTCCGACACGCTGGCGGCATGGCGCCATTCGACATCGCCCAGCAGCCATCGGGCCGCTACCTCTCGTTCGCTGAGCGCGAGGAGATCGCGATTCTCAAGGAGAAGGGCAAGGGCGTTCGCGAGATCGCCCGCGCCATGGGCCGCGATGCCGGGACGATCTCTCGTGAGCTGCGGCGGAACGCGGCCACGCGGGGCGGGAAGCTGGAGTATCGGGCGTCGGTCGCGCAGTGGAAAGCAGACATGACCGCGAAGCGACCCAAGGTCGCGAAACTCGTCGCGAACCCGCGGCTGCGCGCGTATGTCGAGGAGCGCCTGTCGGGGAAGATCACCCGCCCCGATGGCACGATCGTCACCGGTCCCCAGCCGCCGCGGTTCACCGGGAGAGGCAAGCCGCATCGGAAGGACAGGGCCTGGTCCTGGGCGTGGAGTCCGGAGCAGATCTCACACCGGTTGAAGATCGACTTCCCGGATGATGAGTCCATGCGCATCAGCCCAGAGGCGATCTACCAGTCGCTCTACATCGAGGGCCGCGGCGCGCTCAAGCGCGAACTCGTCTGGAACCTCCGCACGGGCAGGGCGCTGCGCGTCCCCCGAGAGCGGTCGCGGCGCAAGATCTGGGCGCACGTCACGCCGGAGACGCTCATCAGCGAGCGACCGGCGGAAGCCGAAGACCGCGCCGTCCCCGGGCACTGGGAAGGCGATCTGCTGATCGGGTTGGAGCGCTCGGCGGTCGGCACGGTCGTCGAGCGCAAGACCCGTTACACGCTGCTCGTCCATCTCCCTCGGGAAGAGGGCTATCGGCACAAGGAGACGCCGAAGAACGGGCCGGCGTTGGCCGGCTACGGCGCGATCACGATGAAGAACGCCCTGGCGAACACGATGTCGACGCTGCCGGCGCAGCTGGCGCGCTCGTTGACCTGGGACCGCGGCAAGGAGATGTCTGCTCACGCGCAGTTCCGCGTCGAGACGGGCATCCCGGTGTTCTTCGCCGATCCGCAGTCGCCCTGGCAGCGCGGCACAAACGAGAACACCAACGGGCTACTGCGCCAGTACTTCCCCAAGGGCACCGACCTGTCCCGCTGGAGCGCCGAAGACATCGAAGCCGTCGCGTTCGCGCTGAACACGCGGCCCCGCAAGTCGCTCGGATGGATGACTCCCGCGGAGGCCTTCAACGAGCAGCTACTGTTGCTCCAACAAGCTGGTGTTGCATCGACTGGTTGAGCCCGGTCAGTTCCGTGCCAGGCGCTTTCGGAAGGCGCTGCGCCGGCACGGGCTGGTCGGCTCGATGGGCAGGGTCGGCGCGGCAGGCGATAACGCGGCGATGGAGAGCTTCTTCTCCACGTTGCAGACGAACGTGCTCGACTCGCGCCGGTGGGCAACGCGCGCTGAGCTGCGGCTGGCGATCATCCACTGGATCGAAGCGACCTATCACCGGCGTCGCCGTCAACGCAGGTTGGGGAAGTTGACCCCGGTGGAGTACGAGGACATCATGAGACCGGCCGTCGCTCTGGCGGCATAAGGAACGGAGTCAACCGAACCTTCAGCAGGCCCATGGATGGTTGGCGGGCATCGAACATGCCGAGGACCGGCTGGTCCTGCGCCGGTACTGCACCTGGGAGCTCCTCCGGTCCACCCGGGCTTTCCGAGCGGTACCCCGCAGTACATCGAGTCCAGCCGCTGGCTTCCAAAGGCAACGGGCCGCGCTGAAGTACGGCGCCGCGCTTCTTCGAGAGATTCGGTCACAGCAAGAGACGCTGGCAACCTATCCGCAGCGCCGGCTCGACGCATATCTGACTGATTCACCGAGCCAGCGTGACGCGCTGGCACCATTCACTCGCTGGCTACGACGGCACCGGATGAGCACCCTCCGAGTCGAGTTCCGAGCCCATCGCCTCGAAGGGCGAAGCTACGCCTCCGACCACCGATGGCAGATGGCTCGCAAGTTCCTGTCGGATGCCGGCATGGACCCGAAGACCCGGGCAGCCGGGCTCCTCGTACTGCTCTACGGCATCCAGCTGACCCGCATCGTCACGATCACCCGGACACAGATCGATACGAGCTCGCGGCCCGTCACGCTGACCGTCGGGGCCGAGCCGATCGGGCTCCCCGAGATCCTTGGCGACGCCATCAGCGATCTCGACTACGCCGCGAAGCACCATCCTGAAGGATGGCTGTTCCCCGGCCGGAACCCAGGCAATCACCTCACCCCGGGCCCGCTGAGCCGTCGTCTTCGCGCCGAAGGCCTGCTCGCGGGAAGCGCACGCACCACAGCGCTCATCGAGCTCACCCGGCAAATGCATCCCCGGATCGTCTCGGATCTCCTCGGCATCACGACCTCGTCCGCCGCCGCATGGTCGCGTCTCGCCGGCGGTGACTGGTCCGACTATCCGGCACTCCGTTCCGACCACGCCTGAACGAGCATCACACGTCAGCGCCCGGGCCGGAAATCGCTTCGCGCAACTGCTCGACGGTCGGCGACCCGGCGATCCCAGCTGGCGTGCGGAACATCCGGCAGGCGAGCCCGACGTGGGTACGCTCGTCGGCGAACGGGTCGATGCCGTCGACGAGCACGGTTGGGGAGCCGTGGAACCCGAGGCGCACGGCGTCCTCGGGGGTCTCGACCAGCTGACGTATGACCCTGACATCGGATCGGTCGTTGACTACTTCAGCGAGCCGCTGGTCGAGCACCTCCCAGTTGGGGCAGCCGTTGAAATACTGCAGGATGATCTCCATGATGGTCCTCTCAGTTCTCGTTGCCGCGGATCATCAGAAGCGCTCCGGCGATCGCGGCGGTGACGATCACGACGTCGGCGACGTTCCCGATGAACCAGTTCCCGTAGGCGAGGAAGTCCACGACGTGCCCCTGGGCGAACCCTGGAGCACGGAAAAGCCTGTCGCCGGCGTGGGAGGCGGCGGCCCCGCCAAGCGCGCCGATCACGATCGCCCACCCGGGGTGTCGGACACGGAACGCGAACACGATCGCGGTGACGGTGGCCGCGACGGCCACCAGCGCGAACACCCAGGTGGAACCCTCACCGAAGGAGAACGCCGCGCCGGGGTTGTAAGCGAGTTGCAGGCCCAGCAGGTCGCCGATCAGCGGGAGGCGCTCACTTACTGTGAGCGTGGCCTCCGCCCATGCCTTCGTCCCCTGATCGATCAGGAGGACGAGCCCGCCGAGCGCGAGTGCCCCCGCCGTGAGCCGCCAACGCCCCCTCTGCTGCCGCTCTCCCGACGTCAGCTCAGCATCGGCAGCCGCGTCCGGGGTCATGCGAGGACCTCGACGAGGCGGACGATGACGCCGGAATCGATCAGGATGAACAGGCCCAGGCCGATGAACACGACGGGTACGAGCCAGTGCTCGACGCGTTCAAGCGTTTCGGTGACGGCCTTGTGGGTTCCGATCAGGCGTCCAGCAGCGCACCAGACGGCGACGAGGACGAGGAACACCGCGATCATGACGACGACGTCGCCGGGCGAACTGGTGCGGAAGATCGGCGTGTAGAGGGAGATGTTGTCGGCCCCGTTGGCGATCGTGATCCCGGCGACGCCCCACAGCCCGACCGCGGTGATCTTCTCGTCGTCGTCATCGTCGTCACCGTTGCGTCGCAGGCCCCGCACGAGGGTCCAGATGCCGATGCCGAGCGGGATCAGGCCGAGGAAGCCCACCCATTCGTCGGGGACGATGGTCAGGCCGAGCGCGGCGATCACGCTGATCACGACGAGGGTGATGAACCCGAGGTACTGGCCTGCGACGATCTGCCACGGTCGCGGCTTCCCTCGGCTGGAGGCCAGGAACAGCACGGTCAGCACGACGATGTCATCGATGTTGGTCGCAGCAAACAAGCCGATCGCTGAGCCGATGGTCGCAAGCATCAGCTCTCCAGCCGTGGGGTACGCGTGCGGGCGGCGCGGAGTCCGTTGAGGATCACGACGACCTCGGCGATCTCGTGGACCAGCACCACAGCGGCGAGTCCGAGGACGCCGAACAGCGCGAGCGGCAGCAGCGCGGTGATGATCAGCAGCGACAGGACGATGTTCTGGTTGATGATGCGGCGTCCGCGGCGGGCGTGGTCGAACGCGCGCGGGATGAGGCGGAGGTCGTGGCCGGTGAACGCGACGTCGGCGGACTCGATCGCCGCGTCCGAGCCGGTCGCGCCCATCGCGATGCCGATGTCCGCGGCGGCCAGAGCGGGGGCGTCGTTGATGCCGTCGCCGATCATTGCAACCGACCCCGCCTTTGACAGCTCCCCGATCGCGGTCGCTTTGTCTTCGGGACGCAGTTCCGCGCGCACGTCGCTGATACCGGCCTGCGCTGCCAGCGCCCGTGCCGTGCGGGCGTTGTCGCCGGTGAGCATCGTCACCCCGACGCCCTGCGCCGCGAGAGTCCGCACCACTTCGGGGACCTCGGGACGCAGCTCGTCGCGGACGCCGATCGCGGCGACAGGGGCCCCGTCGCGGTGCACGATCACAACGGTCATGCCCTGCTCCTCCAGGCCCGCGACCTGGTCGCCGAGCACCCCGGCGTCGAGCCAGCGGGGGCTGCCGACGGTGATCCGAGTCCCGTCGATCTTGCCCTCGATGCCGTGCCCGGCCTGCTCGGTCACGCCCTCCGCAGCCTGGGCTCCGGGGGCTGCGGCGGTGATCGCCGCGGCCAGCGGGTGCGTGCTGTGCTGCTCCAGCGCGGCCGCCCAGGCCAGCGCCTGGGCGTCGGTCACGCCGTCCGCGGCGAGGACCGCGGTGACGGCGGGCTCGGCGCGGGTGAGGGTGCCGGTCTTGTCGACGGCGACGTGGCGGACCGTGCCGAAGCGCTCGAACACCGCGCCGGACTTGATGATCACGCCGAACTTGCTCGCCGCGCCGATCGCCGCGACCACCGTCAGCGGCACCGAGATCGCCAGCGCGCACGGGGAGGCGGCGACGAGGACGACGAGGGCTCGGGTGATCCACAGCTCCGGGTCCCCGAACAGCGAGCCGACCAGGGCGACCAGGGCCGCGAGGACCAGCACGCCCGGGACCAGCGGGCGCGCGATCCGGTCCGCGAGGCGCGCTCGCTCGCCCTTCTCCGCCTGCGCCTGCTCCACCAGCTCCACGATGGTCGTGAGCGAGTTGTCGGTGCCCGCCGCCGTCGTCTCGACCTCCAGCGCACCGGCGCTGTTGATCGCGCCGGCCGACACGGCGTCGCCGGGCTCGACCTCGACCGGGATCGACTCGCCCGTGATCGCCGAGGTGTCCAGGCTGGAGCGCCCCGCACGGACGACTCCGTCGGTCGCGATCCGCTCGCCGGGACGAACCACCATGACCTGCCCGACCGCGAGGTCCTTCGCCGCAATCTCCACCGAAGCGCCGTCGCGGCGCACGGTCGCGGTGTCGGGGACCAGCTTCAGCAGCGCTCGCAGCCCGCCGCGGGCGCGGTCCATCGCCTTGTCCTCCAGCGCCTCTGCGATCGAGTAGAGGAACGCCAGCGCCGCAGCCTCTTCGACGTAGCCGAGGACGACTGCGCCGACCGCGCTGATCGTCATCAGCAGCCCGATGCCCAGCTTGCCCTTGAACAGCTTCCGGATCGCGCCCGGCGTGAACGTCGACGCGCCCAGCAGCAAGCCGACCCAGAACAGCACCAGTGCCGGGATCTCCATGCCGGACCACTCAAGGATCAGACCAGCGAGGAACGCGACACCGGAGAAGACCGGCACCATGATCCCGCGGTCCCTCCACCAGGGCCGCTCCTTCTCCTCGCTCTCATCGACTGCCGTGGTCGTCGGCTCGTGCTCGCAGCCGCATGCCGCGCTCACGCGTCTGCTCCCGCTCCGCAGCAACCCGGAACGGTGCACGACGAGTCCACGCACGGAGCGTGCTCGTCGACAGCCAGAGTCACATCCACCAGCGCGATGAGAGCGGCCGCGAGGTGCGGATCAGCGATCTCATACCTAGTCTGGCGACCCTCCGGCTCAGCGACCACGATGCCGCAGTCGCGCAGGCAGGTGAGGTGGTTCGACACGTTCGAGCGAGTCAGCTCCAGCTCACGCGAGAGCACCGCCGGGTAGCTCGGTCCCTCGAGCAGGGTCATCAGGATCCGGGAACGCGTCGGATCCGCCATGGCCCGGCCGAGCCGGTTCATGACGTCGAGTCGAGAAGCAAAAGTCAGCATGCACTGAACTATACAGCACAGGCTGATCAATCGCCGGATGCATCAGCCTCCGCCACAAGGCGAAACAGCAGTCGACATCTGATGAATACGCGACTCAGCAACAATCGGTGCTACCAGTAGCCTGCCCGTCCTTTAGCAACACGCCCTAGGGCCGTGTGTCCTCTGCGCGATAGAACCGGAGGGGCATGTCACGGTCACGACGGTCTTCTTCGACCTTGGCTTAGCGCTCGATCAGTTTTTCTGGCGATACTCGGCGATCCTGCACGACCGACTCGACGCCGAAAACTTCGCGGCCAAGGTTTATTCCGAACCTGCCCAGGTACTCCACCTGGGCAGGGATCGGGTAGGGAGGCTGGTTCCGTGGCTCGCCGAAGAGCGCGATGCCCTCGCCGTCGCTGACAATCTCGATCTCGTCGCTCACAGCAGCACTCCGATCAGGGCGAATCTGCGCACGAGCATCACGCTAGCCGACGGGCGTCGACGGCGCCGGGCTATCCGTACGGAGTTCGCACGTGCAGTTACTGCCAACTTTCGTGAGACAGAACGCGCCGGCTGGACGAATGAGGAACCGCATGATCTCGCGGATCTGCTAACTCAGTTCCTGCCAACTAGCGTGAGAAGGGACACGTCCGGATTGAAGGTCGCGACGCACCCCGGATTCAGCGCCAGCGCCTACCTCCTGCATCCCACGACCGAGAGCTCGGTGCACAGCAGCGGATCGCTGCCCGACAACCCTCCGGTCATCGAATCGAACTACCTCGACACCGAGCACGATAAAGCTGGGATCCATGCCGCTCTGCTCGGCACGCGCGCCATTGCGTCGCAGAGCCCGCTGGCGGACATCACGATCGCGGAGGAAGCGCCCGGCGAAGACGTGACGAGTCGCGAGGACGCGATCGCCCACGCGTGGGCATCCGGGCACATCCTTCACGGCGTGGGAACCGCCAGAATGGGACCCGACTCCGACGCTGTCGTCGATCCGGATCTGAAGGTGCGCGGCACCGACAACGTGCGCATCGCGGACACCTCGGTGCTGCCGGTGCAGCCCGGCAACACGATGGGGCCGACGATCGCCGTGGGATGGCGTGCCGCCGATCTGATTCTTGGGCGGGGCTGACCCCGAGGCACGGGAGCACCGCTCATCCGTCAGATCGAGATCTCGGCGACCGTGTCACCCGCGTCACTTGGCGCGAGCGAGAGTGCCACATCCGCCTGGCTGACGATCCCGACGAGATCGTGCCCGTCGATCACAGGCAGGCGGCGCACCTGGTGCTGACGCATCGTCTCGAGCGCCTCCTGCACGTCGTCGTCGGCGCCGATCGTCACGGGCTTGCCTTCAGCGAGGCGTCCCACCTTCGTGTGCGCCGGGTCAGCTCCTTCGGCGACCGCCTTCACGACGATGTCGCGGTCCGTGAGCATTCCCTTGAGTCGGTTGTCCTCGCCGCAGATCGGCAGCGCGCCGACGTCGAGGCTGACCAGCAGCTTCGCGGCGTCGACGAGCGAGTCGTCCTCGCCGATGCATTGAGGGGCCGGTGTCATGATGTCACGTGCCTGAGGCATATCCTGCTCCTCCTTCTGTTCGGTTCGGCTGATGCCGTCCGCCCTCAGCGTGCGCGGCGACATCGCGAGAGGGCGAGGGCCTTGATTCCCTTGTGGACACGTTGTATGGGCCGGTGTCGGCGCGCGCCGCAACGCAGGGTGCGAGCGCCTCGCCGCGGATCCGCGTTTCCCCGCGGCGCTGAGGCTGCGGACTCCAAACGCATCGGCTCACAAAGCACAACCGGGTTCGCTGCTGCGGCTGCCCGACCTAACGTGCGGTCATGACTGATGAACTGACTGCTCTCGTCCTCAACTGCACGTTGAAGCCTTCGCCGGCCGAGTCGAGCACGGACCAGCTCGCGGGTCTCGTCGTCGCACAGCTGTCGACGCACGGCGTCTCCGGCGACAGCGTTCGCGTGGTCGATCATGACCTGAAGCCCGGCGTGGAGCGCGACATGGGTGCGGGCGACGAATGGCCCGCGCTCCTCGAGCGCGTCCTGGCCGCCGACGTTCTCGTGTTCGCGACGCCGACATGGCTGGGCCAACCGTCGAGCGTCGCGCAGCGTGTGCTCGAACGGCTTGACGCCGAACTGGCGCAAATCGACGACGCCGGGAGGCCGTCGCTGTTCGATCGGATCGCTGTTCCGGTCGTGGTCGGCAACGAGGACGGCGCGCATCACATCGTCGGCATCCTCGCGCAGGCGCTGTCCGACGTGGGGTTCACGATCCCCGCGCAGAGCGGCGTGTATTGGAACGGCGAGGCGATGAGCGGCAACGATTTCAAGGACCTCTTGCAGGTTCCGGATCCGGTCGACTCGACCGTGAAGACAGCCGCATCGAACGCGGCGCATCTCGCGCGCCTGTTGCGCGAGGCGCCGTTCCCCGCGGTCTGACGCGGGCGAGGATCGTCGAGCGACACGGCTCGGCGATCCTCCGCACCCATGGGCGTCCTCGATCTGCGCGTAGAGGTCGAGCAGTCGCAACCCGTGTGCGCCGGCGTCCCCCTCGGCTTCCAGGCCCGTGCGCATCGCGTCGATCTCGGCGCGCTCGCGCGCCACGTCACGCCAGCTGCGCACGAGGCGCTCGACCTCCTCCCGCCACGGCGTCCGGCCCCGTGGTCGCAGGCGGCTCATGAGGGCGTCGATCGCTGTCCCGCTGTCGCCCGCCAGCCCGAC
>DWXU01000081.1:0-3880 GCA_019119065.1 Candidatus Microbacterium pullistercoris
CGCTTCACTACAGCTTCGGGGAGGCCGACAAACCGCGCGGCGCCTGGCTCGTCGAGCTCGACGCGGAGGGCCTCGCCGCCACCGAGTGGATCGACTTCGCGATTCCCCGTCCGCTCATCACGCTCGAGGGCACGATCGAGGAGCTGTTGAGCGCGCCGGAGTACGACACCCACGCGGATTCCTGGGTGTGTGCGGTCCTGACCGATCGCACGGCTCCGCTCGAACCGATGCGGCGGCTGCGTCAGCGCTTCCCGTTCTGCGCGACGATCGAGCGACGCCCGGAGGGTGACGCGGACGAGCGCGGGGCCAGCTATCGCGACCGTGTGGGGCGCGGCACGCCCGATCCGGAGATCGTCGACGGCTTCCTGCGGCACGTTCGTCGCGGGGAAGCGGCGACGGAGGACGAGGCCCGCATCATCGCCGACGTCGTCGCCGCGCACGGAGCGGAGGTCGCGCGATGAGGATCGACCGTCTCGAGATCCGCGGTTTCGGGCCGTTTCGCGACCTGCAGACGATCGACTTCGAGCGCTACACGGGCGAGGGGATCTTCCTCATCGCCGGACGTACCGGCGCCGGAAAGTCCAGCATCCTTGACGCCGTCTGCTTCGCGCTCTACGGATCGGCGCCGCGCTACGACGACTCCGAGAAGCGCCTGCGCAGCGACTATGCCGACGTCGGCGACCCGACCGAAGTCGCGCTCGAGTTCGGCGTTGGCCGTGACCGATGGCGCATCGAACGACGGCCGCAGTATGAGCGACCGAAGCTGCGCGGCGAGGGTACGACGACCGAACCGTCCGCCGTGACGCTCTTTCGGAAGGATGGCGGCGAGTGGGTCGGTGTCGCCGCGCGTGAGCGGGAGGTCGCGAGCCGCATCGCCGACATCGTCGGCATGAACGGCGAACAGTTCCAGCAGGTGATTCTGCTCGCGCAGGGCCGTTTCGCGCGCTTTCTCCTAGCGAAGAACGACGAGCGTCAGCGCCTGCTCCGGTCGCTGTTCGGCAGCCGCCGTTTCGAGGATTACGAGCGAACGCTCGACGAACGGCGCAAGGTCGCCGAGGCCGAGATCGCCAGGAGCTCCGGCGACCTGCAGGCGATCCTCGACCAGGTGGAGGACCTCCTCGCCGAGGTCCGCGCACGCGACGATGAGAAGCGCGCGGAGGAGGCAGCCGAGGACGCCGCCGACTCCGCGGGCTCGGAGAGCCGGACCGGTGCGGGCGACGGCGACGCACCGGAGACACCGGACGCACCGCGTGCCGACGCCGACGTGAATGGTGCACGTACGAACGAGAGCGCAGACGAGACGGATCCCGCCGATGTCGACGCGCGGATCGGTTCGCTCGACGCCGCCGGGGAACGCGCGGAAGAGCACGCCGCGGTCGCCCGTCGCGCCCTGGCGGATGCGACAGCCGCCCGCGACGCCGCGGAAGCCGCACACGAGAAGTGCCGGCGCACCGCCGAACTCCAAGAGCGGCGCGACGCCGCGCGGGCGCGGATCGGCACCCTCGACGCCGAGCGCGACGCTCTCGACGCCGCGCGACGCGAGCTCGCCGCCGCGCGGCGTGCGATGACCGTCACCTCCGCGATCGATGCCCTCGCCCGAGCACACGCCGAGCGCGAACGCCGGGCCGACGCGGCCGAGAACGCCCACCAGGCGTGGGCGGAAGAACGCCATGCCGCCGCCGAGCTGCACGGCGCCGACGATCCCGCGCTGCCCGTTGCGGACGCTCCGCCCGACGCCCTCGACGACTTCGATGACGCGTGCCGCCAGCGCATCGGCCGCTGGGAGCCGTTGCGCGATCGCGAGGCGCAGCTCGACGAGCGGGCCGAACGGATCGAGCGTCTGCGTGCGCAGCGTACGGAGCACGACGAGCGGATCGCGCGGCTGCAGCAGCGCGGGGAACAGATCCCCGTCGAGCTTGACGAGGAGCGCGCTTACCGAGACGCAGCGATCGCGCGCGCCGCGGCGGCCGACAGCGCCCGCGACCGCATCGACGAGCTCGGTCTCCGTCTCCGGGCCGCGCGCGAGGTCGCCCCGCGCACGGATGCCTACGCCGCGGCGGAGCAGGCCGCGCAGCAGACCGCCCGCGAACGTGATGCGGCCGACCACGTCCTCAGCGACCTGCAGCGACGACGGCTCGCGGGGTACTCCGGCGAGCTCGCCGCGAGCCTCACGCCCGGCGAACCGTGCACCGTGTGCGGATCCACCGCTCACCCCTCGCCCGCCGAGCCGGCCGACGATCGCGTCACGGACGAAGAGATCGACCGCGCCAGTGAGACGCGCACGACCGCCGCGGGCGCCCACGACCAGGCCGTCGAGGCGAGGCAACGCGCGTACACGGAACTTCGTGCGGTGCAGGAGCGCGCCGATGGTCGCACCGTCGAGGACCTCGAGGTGGCTCTGGGAGCGGCGCGCGAGCAACGCGACGATGCCGAACGCGCGCGCGGCGAGACCGCTGAGCGCGAGAAGAAGATCGGCGAGCTCGACGCCGAGCGTGCCCGTCTCGACGCCGACCGCACGGCCGCACTCGAAGCGCGGTCGGCCGACGACAGCGAGATCGTCACGGCCGAGCAGCTCCTTGCCGCCGAGAGGGAAGCGATCGACGCGGCGCGCGGCCCGTTCGACTCGGTCGCCGCGCGCATCGAGACGGTGAAGCGCCGTGCCGCGACCGCGCGGGCCTGTGCTGACGCTGCCCGCGAGCGGGAACGCGCCGCCGCGGCCGCGGATGACGCGGCCTCGGCGCGCGACGCGGCGCTCGCCGAGGCCGAGTTCGCGTCGGCCGACGCCGCCCAGCTCGCCCGTCGGTCGGCCGACGAAATCGCGGGTCTCGAGAAGCGGGTCACCGACGCCGATGCATCGCGGGCCTCCGCCGAACGCGACCTCGCCGAGCTGACGGAGCTCGAGCTCCCCGACGAGCGCGTCGACGTCGACGCGACGGCCGCAGCGCTCGCTGCGGCGCGGAGCGTCCACGACGACGCCCTCGAGCGCGTGCAGGCGACGCGGCAGACCGCGACCGCGCTGGCGTCTGCGGCGCAGCGTGCGCACGCGGCGCTCGCACGCGTGCACGACGTGCTCGCACGTGCGAACGTCATCACGCGGCTCGCCCACACTGTCGCCGGCCGCGCGCCGAACGAGCTGCGGATGAATCTCGAGACCTTCGTGCTCGCGGCCGAGCTGGAAGAGATCGTGCAGGCGGCGAACCTACGCCTCGCCGAGATGAGCGATAACCGCTATGAGCTGCGGCATTCCGACGCCCGCGCTCACCGCAACGCCGCCTCCGGGCTCGGCATCGAGGTGTTCGACGCGTTCACGGGCCGCGCTCGGCCGCCCCACTCGCTCTCCGGCGGCGAGACGTTCCTCGCCTCGCTCGCGCTCGCGCTCGGCCTCGCTGAAGTCGTCACGAACCGCGCCGGTGGCCTGCGCCTCGACACTCTCTTCATCGACGAGGGCTTCGGCTCCCTCGATGCCGAGACGCTCGACGTCGCCATGCGCACGATCGACGACCTCCGGCAGGGCGGCCGCACGATCGGCCTGATCAGCCACGTCGAATCAATGAAGGAGCAGATCCTCACGCAGCTGCAGGTGCGGCGCGCCCGCGGTGGATGGAGTGTCGTCGACCAGCACTGATGGCACAGAGGCACGGCGCCTGATGCGCGCCGTAGACTGGAGCCATGACTAAGGGAACCATCTGGACGGTGCTCGGCGTGATCGCTTCGATCATCATCGCCATCATCCTCGTGCAGGCGTTGTTCTCGGTGATGTGGTTCCTCTTCAAGGTCGCGGTCGTCGCCGTCGTCGCGCTCGTGGTCTTCCTCGTGCTGCGCTCCGTCTTCCGCCGCCGCGAGCCCTGACTTATACCAGGCGGTAACCGGCCCCGCGCAC
>DWXU01000082.1:0-18358 GCA_019119065.1 Candidatus Microbacterium pullistercoris
GCGAGCGCCGTCTCGTCGCGGCCATGCAGGATCACCCGCGCCCCCGCCTCGGCGAGCGCAGCCGCGAGGGTGCGTCCGAGCCCACGCGAGGATCCCGTCACGAGCGCGAGGCGCCCCGTCACATCGAACAGGTCGGTCGTCATCGCCAGCCCTCCTCCTTAGAAGATCGCGTACACGACGAGGACGAGCGCGAAGCCGACGACCGATTCGATCGCCTGCTGCACAGTCCATGTCTTGAGGGTCGTCTTCACGTCCATGTTCATCAGGCGACCGACCAGCCAGAAGCCGGAGTCGTTCACGTGGCCGGCGAACACGCTGCCCGCCGCCGTGGCGAGCGTGATGGCGGCGATGTCGACGGCGCCGAAGTCGCCGGCGGCGACGGCCGGAGCCATCAGACCCGCGCTTGTGACGAGCGCGACCGTCGCGGATCCCTGCGCGAGGCGCAGCACGACGGCGATGATGTACGCGGCGACGATGACGGGCAGGCCGAGGTCGGCGAGACTGTCGGCAAGTGCGTCGCCGATGCCCGAGGCACGCAGCACGCCCCCGAACATACCGCCGGCGCCCGTGATGAGGATGACGGACGCGACGGGACCGAACGTGCCGTCAACGAGCTTCTCGAGCGCGGATCCCTTCTCACCGCGGAACTTGCCGAGCACCAGGAGCGCGATCACAACTGAGATGAGCAGCGCGACGGGCGCCGTTCCGATGAGGGACAGGGCCTGGACCCAGGTCGCGTCCCGGTCGACCGCGCCGACGGAGCCGAGGGCATCGAGGCCCGTGTTGAGGAAGATGAGCACGATCGGGACGAGGAGGATCGCGATCACCGTGCCCGCCGACGGCGGGTTGGCGGGCTGGTCGTCATCCGTCGTGCCGAAGAGCGCCGGCACGGCCAGCGGGATGCGCTTGTTCACGAAGCGACCCCAGAGCAGACCCGAGAGGTACCACGTCGGGAACGCGATGATCATGCCGACGAGCAGCACGAGGCCGAGGTTCGCGCCGTATGCCTCGGTCGCGGTGACGGGACCGGGGTGCGGTGGCAGGAACACGTGCATGACGGAGAACGCGGCCGCCCCC
The DNA here is from genome assembly GCA_019119065.1 of Candidatus Microbacterium pullistercoris. GTDB lineage: Bacteria > Actinomycetota > Actinomycetes > Actinomycetales > Microbacteriaceae > Microbacterium > Microbacterium pullistercoris. The sequence goes on from DWXU01000082.1 coordinate 1,078, forward strand.
GAAATGCCGTACAGCAGCAGGTTCTTACCGCCGATACGGCGGGCGACGGCGAAGATGATCGGCAGCATCACGATGAGACCGGCGTCGAAGAAGATCGGGAAGCCGAGGAGCAGCGAGGTGATGCCGAGTGCCATCGCGGCGCGTTTCTCGCCGAAGACGGCCACCATCTTGTCGGCGACGACCTTCGCACCGCCTGAGGACTCGATGAGTTTTCCGAGGATCGCGCCGAGTCCGATAAGCAGCGCGACCGATCCGAGGGTGCCGCCGAAATCGGCGACGAGCTGATCGACGATGGCGCCGATCGGGAGCCCGGTGGCGATCGCCGTGAGCAGCGAGACCACGATCAGTGTCAGAAACGCGTGCAGTCGGACCGTGATCACCAGGAAGAGGATGAGGGCGATCGCGACAGCCGCGATCGCGAGGAGCGGACCGGCTCCGAGAGTCTGTGTCCATTCTTCGGTCATGGGATTCTCCATCGAATGCGGTGCGGCGGGGCGACGTCGTTGGCGGCCACCCCGAAAGGTAATACTTATTAACGAGATAACATAGCACCATTGGAGCGGGTGCGACACCCGCGGCGGGAAGGAGCACCCGATGGCGGGCGGCATGCACTCAGACGTGACCTCAGACCTCGGCGAGCGCATCGCCGCGGGCGAGATCGCGCCCGGCGCCGTGCTCACTCTCGCGCAGCTCGAGGCCGACTACGACGCGTCCCGCACCGTCGTGCGTGAGGCCGTGCGCGTGCTCGAGAGCATCGGTCTCGTGACCAGCAGACGCCGCGTCGGCATCACGGTGCAGCCCCGCGAGGTGTGGGACGCCTACTCGCCGCGCCTGATCGCGTGGAATCTGTCCGGTCCTTTTCGCCAGCAGCAGCTCGAGGCGCTCATGGAGGTGCGCGTCGCGGTCGAGCCGACCGCCGCGCTGCTCGCGGCACGGCGCGCGACGCCGGCGCAGCGCGCGGAGCTTCGGCGCCTCGCCGTGCGTCTGCGCGCGATCGGCGACGCGGCCGGCGGCGCCTCCGATGAGTTCCTCGAAGCCGATGTCGCGTTCCACGACCTGCTGCTTCAGGCCTCCGGCAACCCCCAGATCGCCGCGCTGCGCGGGCCGATCCGCGAGGTGCTCACGGGACGCTCGCGCCTCGGAATGACCCCCGCGACACCCGCTGCCGGGACTCTCGAAGAGCACGAGCAGGTCGCCGCGGCGATCACCGCGGGCGACGGCGAGGCGGCCGAGCGCCACTCACGCACCCATATGCGCGTCGTCTGGTCGGAGATCCTCGCCGACGGCTCCCTCTCCTGACGTCCACAAGTCTCCGAGGAGTCCGCAAGTCTCCGACGAGTCCGGCGCTGTTCGCAACGGACTCGTCGGAGACTTGTGGACTCAGCCCGCGGCGAGCGCGGCGTCGTACAGGTCGCGCGCCGACAGCTCCGACGTGGACGCGACCTCTCGCGTCGCGTCCTTCAGGCGCGCCCCGTCCGCGACGAGCCCGCGCACCCGCTCGAGCGCCTCCTCGCGCGTCAGCACCACCGGATCCGCTCCCCCGACGACGAGCACGACCTCGCCGCGCACACCGCCCGCTGCCCAGCTGGCGAGCTCGTCGAGCGTGCCGCGCACAACCTGCTCGTGCAGCTTCGTCAGCTCTCGAGCCACCGCCGCGCGCCGGTCGGCGCCGAAGGCCGTCGCCATGTCGCGCAGCGTCTGCTCCGTGCGCGTCGGCGCCTCGAAGAACACCAGGGTGCGCGGATCCTCGCGCACGGCTGCGAACACGCGCGCTCGATCCCCCGCCTTGCGCGGCACGAACCCCTCGAACGCGAACCGGTCGGTCGGCAGTCCCGAGATCGCCAGCGCCGTCACGACGGCACTGGGACCCGGGATCGCGGTCACCTCCACGCCGGCCGCCGCGGCCGCCGCGACGAGCCCGTAGCCCGGATCGCTCACCGTCGGCATCCCGGCGTCGCTGAGCACGACGAGATCCTCCTCGCGCGCCAGCTCCACGAGTTCGGACGCGACGCGCTTCTCGTTGTGGTCATGGAGGGGCACGAGCCGCGGCCGATTCTCGATCGCCAGTGCACGGAGGAGCTTCTGCGTGGTCCGCGTATCCTCCGCGGCGATGGTGCGCGCCTCGCTCAGCACCTCGACGAGGCGGCGGGAAGCGTCGCCGAGATTGCCGATCGGGGTGGCCGCCAGGATGATCATGCTTCTCACCCTAGGCTTGTCGCGTGACCGACCGTACGCCCGGAACACGCGCCGTCCGCGTGGCGAGCTGGGCCGTGCCCGTGGGCGTCACGGCGCTCGCGGCGCTGACGCGCTTCACGGGGCTCGGCGGGCCGGACGAGCTGATCTTCGACGAGACCTACTACGTCAAGGACGCGTGGACGCTCTGGCAGCTCGGCTACGAGGGCACGTGGGGCGACGACCAGAATCCCGCGTTCGAGGCCGGAGAGCGCACGGGGTTCTCCGACGACGGTTCCTTCGTCGCCCACCCACCGCTCGGCAAGTGGATCATCGGCCTTGGCATGGCGATCGCCGGCTCCGCCCCGTTCGGGTGGCGCGCGGCGACAGCCGCCGTCGGCACGCTCCTCGTCGCTCTCGTCTACATCGTCGCGCGACGCATGACCGGATCCGTCGCCCTCGCGGGCGTCGCGGGCACCCTGATGGCGATCGACCCGCTCGCGGTGTCGATGAGTCGCATCGCACTCCTCGACACCCAGCTGTCGTTCCTCGTCCTGCTCGCGTTCTGGTTCGCGCTGCTCGATCGGCGCCGGACCGTCGCCGCGATTCACGCCGGCACCGCCCGCGATCCGGTCGCGGGTCCCGTGATCTGGCGCCGCCCGTGGATCATCGCGGCGGGCCTGACCCTCGGTCTCGCCTCCGCGGTGAAGTGGTCGGGGCTCTACGCGCTCGCGGTGCTCGGCGTCACCATCGTCATCGCCGACGCGATCGACCGACGCCGCGCGGGCGTCGACCGCTGGGCCGAGTCCGCGATCGGCCGGCAGGGTCCGGCGTCGTTCCTCCTGCTCGTGCCCCCGGCCGTCGTGACCTATCTCGTCAGCTGGACAGGTTGGCTCGTCACCTCCGGCGGCTACGACCGCCAGTCGGCTGCCAACCCCCTCGTCGCGCTCTGGAACTACCACGAGGGCGTGTTCGCGTATCACCGGAGCGTCACGAGCGGGCACACGTACGCCAGTCCTGCGCTCGAGTGGATCCCGATGCTCAATCCGACCCTGATGTACCGCGAGGCGGGCGAGGGCGGATCCGTCGGGCTGATGGCCGCGCTGCCGAACCCGCTGCTGTGGTGGGTCGGCATGATCGTGCTCGCGGTGCTCGCGGCACGCATCGTGCTGGCCGCACTCGGGCGGGCGCGCGTGACGGGATCCGAGTGCCTCGTGGGGGCGGGAATCCTCGCGACGTACGCGCCGTGGCTGCTGCTGCCCGGTCGGACGATGTTCACCTTCTACGCGATCACCGCGCTGCCGTTCGTGATCCTCGCGGTCGTGCTCACCGCGCAGCGTATCGCGCGCGCGCCCGCGCCCACCCTGCTCGCGGATCCGACGCTCGACGAGGTCCGCGCCGAGCAGGAGCGCGTGCGGGGCATCGGCGCCGTGCGCCGCACCGCCGTGCGCGTGACGATCGGCCTCATCGCGGCCGTCGGGCTCTTCTTTCTGCCGTTCGGAACGGGCTGGTTGGAGCCGGAGGCCCTCTACCGGGCCCACCTCTGGTTGCCGAGCTGGTTCCTGTAGCCCGCCCGCCCGCTCGCTCAGTTCAGCTCACGGGGGTGCGCGCCGACGCGCCCAGATCCGTCGCCCGGGTCGATCGCCGAGATCGCGGCGACCTCGTCATCGTCGAGCCGGAAGTCGAACACGTCGAAGTTCTGCTCGATGCGCTCGCGGTGCACCGACTTCGGGAACACGATGAAGCCACGGTCCAGGTGCCAGCGGATCACGACCTGCGCGGGCGTCTTCTCGTGCGCCTCGGCGGCCGCGATCACCGCGGAGTTGTCGAACAGCGGGTACTTGCCCTGACCGAGCGGGCCCCACGACTCGATCGCCATCCCGTTCGCCGCGGCCCACTCGGTCACCTCGCGCTGCTGATGGGCCGGGTGCAGTTCGATCTGATCGACGGCGGGCACGACACCCGTATCCTTCACGATGCGATCGAGGTGCTCGGGGAGGTGATTCGAGACGCCGATAGACGTCGACAGCCCCGCGTCGCGGATCTCGATGAGCTTCTGCCACGCGTGAGAGTAGGTGTCCCTCTCCGGCGTCGGCCAGTGCGTCAGGTACAGGTCAACGTGGTCGAGGCGTAGCTTGTCGAGGCTCGCACGGATGGCGTCGTGCGGCTTCTCATCTGCCTGATGGTCGTTCCACAGCTTCGTGGTGATGAAGAGCTCCTCGCGCGGAATGCCGCTCTTGGTGATCGCGGCGCCGACGCCCTCCTCGTTCTTGTAGATCGCAGCCGTGTCGATGTGCCGGTACCCGACTTCGAGCGCCTCGGAGACGGCCTTCTCAGCTTCCTCCGGGGGAACGAGGAACACCCCGAAGCCGAGCTGCGGGATCCCGTGACCGGAGTTGAGCTTCACAGTGGGAACAGTCATGGGCCCATCGTAGGGGCCGGACCACCCGCGCCGCAGCGGCCGCTTAGACTGGAACGTCATGTCCGCGTCTGCCCCCGTGATCTCCTACCCCGACGACCTGCCGGTCAGTCGTGCGCGCGGTGAGATCGCTGAGGCGATCCGCACGCACCAGGTCGTCGTCGTCGCGGGCGCGACCGGATCCGGCAAGACGACGCAGCTGCCGAAGATCGCGCTCGAACTGGGCCGGACAGCGGTCGCACATACGCAGCCGCGGCGCCTGGCGGCGCGCACCATCGCCGAGCGCGTGGCCCAGGAGATGCAGGTCGAGCTCGGCTCGACGGTGGGCTACAAGGTGCGGTTCACCGACCAGGTATCGAACGCCACGCAGATCGCGCTCATGACCGACGGCATCCTGCTGAACGAGATCCACCGCGATCGGCTGCTCCGCCGCTACGACACGATCATCATCGACGAGGCTCACGAGCGCTCGCTCAACGTCGACTTCCTCCTCGGCTACCTGAAGCGGATCCTCCCGGAACGGCCGGAGCTGAAGGTCATCATCACGTCGGCGACGATCGATCCCGCCTCGTTCGCGGCCCACTTCGCCGACGCAGACGGTCGCCCGGCGCCGGTGGTCGAGGTCTCCGGCCGCACCTTCCCCGTCGAGATCCGGTACCGCCCGTTCGCGAGCGAAGACACAGATGCGGCAGCTTCTGCCGATACGGCCCGTGCCGCGGAGGAATCGGGCATCGCCGCCGCGGACAGCCGTCGTCCTGCAGAGGGGGTGATCGACGAGCAGACCTACCGCGCCGACGACGAGGTGTCGGCGATCGTCGAGGCGCTGCGGGAGCTGGACCGCGAGCCGGCGGGCGACGTGCTCGTCTTCCTCCCCGGGGAGGCGGAGATCCGCGACGCCGCAGACGCGGTACGCGGGGCGTTTCAGAACCCGGCCGCGCCGACCGAGGTGCTGCCGCTGTACGGGCGTCTGAGCGCCGCCGAGCAGCACCGCGTCTTCGAGCCGAGTCGCGTCAGCGGCCTCCGGCGCCGCGTGATCCTCGCGACCAACGTCGCGGAGACCTCACTCACCGTCCCCGGCATCAAGTACGTCATCGACGCGGGCACCGCGCGCATCTCGCGCTACGCCACCCGTGCGAAGGTACAGCGCCTGCCGATCGAGCCGGTCTCGCAAGCGTCCGCGCAGCAGAGGTCTGGCCGCGCGGGACGCACGAGCGACGGCATCGCGATCCGGCTGTACGCGCACGACGACTTCACGCGCCGCCCGGAGTTCACGGATCCCGAGGTCCTGCGCACCTCGCTGGCCTCGGTCGTGCTGCAGATGCTCGCGCTCGGCTTCGGCCGCATCGACGAGTTCCCGTTCCTCACCCCGCCGGACTCACGCGGCGTGAAGGCGGCATTCGATCTGCTCACCGAACTTGGCGCCGTGTCCACATCGCGCGGCGAGGCGCGCCTGACGAAGATCGGTCGCCAGATCGCGCGTCTGCCGATCGACCCGCGCTTCGCGCGCATGCTCGTGGAGGCGAAGCGCTTCGGCGTCACCGACGACGTCCTCGCGATCGTCTCCGGCCTATCGATCCAGGACGTTCGCGAACGTCCCGAGGAGCAGCGCGAGACGGCCGATCAGTCGCATGCGCGATTCACGGATCCCTCGAGCGACTTCCTCAGTCTGCTCAACCTCTGGAACTATCTCCGCGCGCAGCAGCGCGAGCTCGGGTCGAGCGCGTTCCGGCGGCGAGTGCGCTCCGAGTTCCTCAACTATGTGCGCGTGCGCGAGTGGTTCGATGTGCACCGTCAGCTGCGCTCGCTCACGCGGGACCTCGGTGCGCGGAAGAATGACGACGCGAGCGGCCAGAGCGCGCGCGAGAGACCTGAACCGGCGCGTCAGCGCGCCGTCGGTGAGCCCGAGGGACATCCGCGCGGCGACGCGATCCATCGGGCGCTGTTGGCGGGCCTGCTCAGTCAGATCGGTGTGCTCGACGAGCGCGATGCGCGCCGGCAGAAGGGGGCCCGCCGTCCCGGGCCGGCGAGCTACCGTGGCGCTCGGAACGTCGCGTTCCAGATCTTTCCCGGCTCCGGCCTGAAGAAGGCCAGGCCGCAGGCCGTCATGGCGGCCGAGCTCGTGGAGACGTCGCGCCTCTTCGCGCGGACCGTCGCGGCGATCGACGTCGCGTGGGCGGAGAGCCTCGCGGGCGACCTCGCCAAGCGCCAGATCTCCGAGCCGCACTGGTCGAAGGACGCCGGCGCCGCCGTCGCCCACGAGAAGGTCACGCTGTTCGGCGTCGAGATCGTCTCCCGACGGCGGATCCAGTTCGCGCGCGTCGACCGCGCGGCCGCCCGGGAGCTGTTCGTCCGTCACGCGCTCGTCGAGGGCGAGTGGGATCCCACCCGCCTCGCCAAGCCCGTGACCCGCTTTCTGCGACAGAACGCCGACCTGCGCCGCCGCCTCGAGAAGCTCGAGGAGCGCGAGCGACGACGCGACATCCTCGCGGGAGACGAGGCGGTGTTCTCGTTCTACGACGCGCGGATCCCCGCCGAAGTCTTCGACGTTCGCAGCTTCGAGGCCTGGTGGCGGCGTGAGCTCGAGAGCGCGCCCGACCACCTGACGATGGCCGAGGGCGACCTCATCGACGGCGAGGCCACGGCCGACGCGAAGGACTTCCCCACGCGGTGGACGCAGGGCGACCAGACGCTCGATCTCGCGTACCGGTTCGAGCCGGGCGCCGACGACGACGGCGTGACGGTCGTGATCCCGCTCGCGCTGCTCGCCGCGATCGATGCCGGCGGGTTCGACTGGCAGGTCCCGGGCCTGCGGGCCGCCCTCATCGCTGCGATGCTCAAGGCGCTCCCGAAGGTGCTGCGCCGCCACGTCGTGCCAGCAGCCGACTGGTCGGAGAAATTCGCGGTGGAGCTCGCGGGTGAGGGCCCCGAAGACCACGCGGGCCGGCCACCCGCGAGCCTGGCCGAACGCCTCGCGCGGCTCGTGCAGTTGCAGGCGAATCAGCGGGTCTCCCCCGAGGACTTCGACCTCGAGCGCGTGCCATCCCACCTCACGATGTCCTTCCGCGCCGTCGATCCGCGCGGCCGCACCGCCGGATCGGGACGCGATCTCGGCGAACTGCAGCGGAATCTGTCCGGGCGCGCCCGCGACTCGGTCGCGCGTCAGCTCGCGCGACCCGCCGCACGCGGCGGCCAAACGGCGGATGCAGCCACCCGCCTGGCCGCCCCGACGATCGAGCGCTCGGGACTGACGGACTGGTCATTCGACGACCTTCCCGCGCAGGTCGACACCCGCGTCGCGGGCGGCATCGTACGCGGCTACCCGGCCCTCGTCGACGAGAAGACCTCGGTGTCCGTCCGTGTCGAAGCGACCGCCGAGGAGGCCGCCTTCCAGACGCGCGCCGGACTCCGCCGCCTCCTGCTGCTGACCGTCCCCTCTCCTGTCGGCTACGTGCAGGAGCATCTCTCTGCGCAGGAGAAGCTCGCCCTCGCCGCCTCGCCCTATGCGTCACCGAAGGCCGTGATCGAAGACTGCCGCGCCGCGCTGGCTGACCAGACGATCGCGCGCCACGGCGCGGTGCGCACGCGCGCCGCGTTCGACGCGCTCAAGCAGGAGGTGACCGCCGGATCCGTCGACGACGTGTTCGGCGCCGTCTCGCTCACCGCAGAGATCCTCACCGCGTGGCGCGAGGTCGAGCGCGCGGTGAAGGCCGCGAACTCGATGGCGCTTCTCGGCGCGCTGAACGACGTGCGCGGGCAGCTCGATGGCCTCGTCCACAATGGCTTCGTGCGCGAGACGGGCCTCGACCGCCTGCGCCACCTCCCGCGCTATCTCGCGGGGATCAAGATCCGCCTCGCGCAGCTGCCCGACCACCCGGGCCGCGACCGCGCCTGGATGACGGAGTTCGAGCGGGCGCGGCGCGCATTCGACGACGCGGGCGGCGAGATCCCGCTGCCGCCGCGAGCCGGCGAGCGGATCGTGCGCGCCCGCTGGCTGCTGGAGGAGCTGCGCGTGGGCCTGTTCGCGCAGCGTCTCGGCACGGCCGAGACGGTGTCGGTGCAGCGCGTGGCGAAGTCGCTCGCCGGCTGATGGCGTCCACGAGTGCTCCCGCGCCCGTTCGGACGCCGAATTGGACGTCGCCGCACTCGCGAGCGCGAGTCGTGCGCGCCGAGCGTCGAGCCCGCGGAATCTAGACTCGTCGGGATGCAGCCCCACGCCCCCACGCGCCAGCGCCGCGATATTCAGGGCCTCCGTGCCCTCGCGGTGCTCGCCGTCATCGCCGCGCACATGACGGGCGCGCCCGCGGGCGGCTTCGTCGGCGTCGACGTGTTCTTCGTGATCTCGGGCTTCCTCATCACGGGGTTGCTGCTGCGCGAGATCGACCGCACCGGCACGATCTCGTTCCGACGCTTCTACGAACGGCGCGCGAAGCGCATCCTCCCCGCCGCCCTCGTCGTGATCGCCGCCACGGTTGTCGGATCCTTCGTGCTGCTCGGCGAGCGGGGCCGCGACATCGCGGTCGACGGCGTCTTCAGCGCGCTGTTCGCGGGCAACTGGCGCTTCGCGTTCGACGGCATCGACTACTTCGCGCAGGGAACCCCGCCGTCGCCGCTGCAGCATTACTGGTCGCTCGGCGTCGAGGAGCAGTTCTATCTCGTATGGCCGTGGGTCATGCTCGCGATCGTCTCGCTCGCCGCGACGCGGCGACTGCACCGCACGCGCATCGCGATCGTCGCACTCACCGCCGCTTCCTTCGCCTGGGCGCTGTACGAGACGGTCGCGAACCCCGCGTTCGCGTACTTCTCGACGTTCTCGCGCGCCTGGGAGCTCGGCATCGGTGCGATCCTCGCGTTCCTCCCGCAGCTGCGATTGTCACACGCGTGGCGGCACGTGCTCGTGTGGGCCGGGATCGCGAGCATCGCGGCGTCGCTCGTCGTCATCACCCCGACATCCGCGGGATGGCCGGCGCCGCTCGGGCTGCTGCCCGTCGTCGGATCCGCGCTCGTCATCATCGCCGGCACCGACGAGACCGTCCGGCCGCCGCGGATCCTCACGAACCGCGTCGCGACCTACCTCGGCGACATCTCCTACAGCCTCTACCTCTGGCACTTCCCCGTCGCGATGCTGCTGGTCGCGATCATGCCGGCTGGGACCGTCGCGTACGTCCTCCTCGCCCTCGCTCTCACGCTCGTTCTGTCGGCGCTGTCGTATCACCTGGTCGAGAATCCCGCCCGGCGCGCGACGTGGTTCGCGTGGCGCGGCGGCCGGATCCGCGGCCTCACGCGCGCATGGATCCCGACAGCCGCGTCGCTCGCGATCGTCGCCATCGCCGGCACGGCCGCGTCCGCGCTCGTGATGCCGCTACAGGCGGACAGCGGGAGAATCGAGGCGATCGAGACGGTCTCGCCCGACGGCGAATCCGCGGGCGAGGTCGACTGCACGGGCGCCGGATCCGCCGTTCACCGCGACGCGTGCGCGGAGGAGACATTCGACGGCCTGATCCCGGCTCCCGACGCGCTCGAGGCCGACACGGGCGACGCGTACGCCTGCTACATGGGCGAGAACGCGTCGCTGCTGTCGTGCTCGCACGGACCCGAGGCGGACGACGCGACGCGGGTCGCGCTCGTGGGCGACAGCCACGCGGCCGCGCTGCTGCCCGCGCTCGAACCGCAGCTCGCCTCGCTCGGCTGGAGGCTCGACACGTACGTCGGGCGGGGCTGCGCGCTCATGGCTCCGCCGGAGCAGACGAGCGACTGCGACGTCGCGCGTCCCGACATCAACGCTCAGCTCGTCTCCGGCGATTACGACATCGTCCTCGCGACCTCGACGCGGCGTTTCGCGACTCCCGCGGACAGCCACGCGGCGATCCTGACGGAGATCGCGGCGGCCGGCACCCGGGTCGTCGTGATCGAGGACAACCCGATGCCGGACGAGGAGTCGATCGCGTGCACGACGCGCCTCGGCGCGGGCGCCGACAGCGGCTGCGGCACGAGCGCCGACGTCGCGCTCGCCTCGCCCCACGTGCTCGCCGACGTCGCGCGCGATGAGGGCATCCCGGTCGTCGACATGACCGACCTGTACTGCGCGGACGGATTCTGCGACGGCATCGTCGGCGGCGTGATCGTCTACCGCGATGCGACCGGCCACATCACGCAGTCGTGGGCGCAGACGATGAGCGCACCGCTGACCAAGCGGATCCTGTCGGCCGTCGATGCCTCCTGACCTGCAATACGCAGGCGGCTCCGGTATCTTGATGTCGAGAAATTCGTCTCTTCCTCGACCCCGAGATTTCTGGAGCGCACTCACGCATGTCCAAGATCATCTACACGCATACTGACGAGGCGCCGCTCCTCGCGACCTATTCGTTCCTTCCCATCGTGAAGGCGTTCGCCGACAAGGCGGACATCGCATTCGAGACGCGCGACATCTCGCTCGCGGGCCGCGTGCTCGCGCAGTTCCCCGAACGGCTGACGGCTGAGCAGCGCATCGGCGACGCGCTCGCGGAGCTCGGCGAGCTCGCGGAAGACGCGTCGGCGAACATCATCAAGCTCCCGAACATCTCGGCCTCGATCCCTCAGCTGAAGGGCGCGATCGCCGAGCTGCAGGCACAGGGCTACGACGTGCCCGACTACCCCGAGGACCCTCGCACCGACGACGAGAAGGACATCGCCGCGCGCTACGACAAGGTCAAGGGCTCGGCGGTCAACCCGGTGCTGCGCCAGGGCAACAGCGACCGCCGCGCTCCCGGCGCCGTGAAGGCGTACGCGAAAGCGCACCCGCACCGCATGGGTGCGTGGTCGAGCGACAGCCGCACGCGCGTGGCGACGATGGGCGAGAACGACTTCCGGACGAATGAGAAGTCGTGGGTCGCGCCCGCCGACGACACGCTGCGTATCGAACTCGTCGAGCGCGGCGGCGAGGTGACGGTGCTGAAGCAATCGCTGCCCGTGCTCGCCGGCGAGGTCGTCGACGGCACGTTCCTGAGCGCGAAGGCGCTCGACGCATTCCTCGCTGAGCAGGTCGCGGCGGCGAAGCAGGAGGGCGTGCTGTTCTCCGCGCACCTCAAGGCGACGATGATGAAGGTCAGCGACCCGATCATCTTCGGCCACGTCGTGCGCGCGTTCTTCGCACCGGTGTTCGCGCAGTACGGATCCGACCTCGCGGCGGCTGGGCTGTCGGCGAACGACGGTCTCGGCGCCATCTACGCCGGACTCGAGAAGCTGCCGAACGGCGAGGAGATCCGCCGCGCGTTCGACGACGCGATCGCGGCCGGCCCCGAGCTCGCGATGGTCAACAGCGACAAGGGCATCACGGGTCTCCACGTGCCGAGCGACGTCATCATCGACGCGTCGATGCCCGCGATGATCCGCGGCGGCGGCAAGATGTGGGGCCCGGACGGAGCCGAGCACGACACCCTCGCCGTCATCCCCGACTCGTCGTATGCGGGCGTGTACGCGGCCGCGATCGAGGATTGCCGCGTCAACGGCGCCCTCGACCCGGCGACGATGGGCACCGTTCCCAACGTGGGCCTCATGGCGCAGAAGGCCGAGGAGTACGGCTCGCACGACAAGACCTTCGAGATCCCCGCGGACGGCACCGTGCGCGTCGTGACGAGCGCCGGCGACGCGGTCATCTCGCATGACGTCGAGGCCGGTGACATCTGGCGTGCGTGCCAGACCAAGGACGCCCCGATCCGCGACTGGGTCAAGCTCGCGGTCACCCGCGCGCGACTGTCCGACACCCCGGCGGTGTTCTGGCTCGACGAGACGCGTGCGCATGATGCGAATCTCATCGCGAAGGTGAACGCCTACCTGCCCGAGCACGACACGAATGGTCTGGACATCCGGATCCTCGCCCCGTCGGAGGCGACGCGCCTGTCGTTCGAGCGCATGCGGCAGGGACTCGACACGATCTCCGTGACCGGCAACGTGCTGCGTGACTACAACACCGATCTGTTCCCGATCCTGGAGGTCGGCACGTCGGCGAAGATGCTCTCGATCGTCCCGCTGATGGCGGGCGGCGGGCTGTTCGAGACGGGTGCGGGCGGATCCGCGCCGAAGCACGTGCAGCAGCTGGTTGAGGAGAACTACCTGCGTTGGGACTCGCTCGGCGAGTTCTTCGCGCTGGCGGCCTCGTTCGAGCACCTCGCGCTGCACACGGACAACCCCCGCGCGCGCGTCCTCGCGGAGACCCTCGATGCGGCCACGGCGTCGTTCCTCGAGCACGACCGCTCCCCCGGCCGCAAGCTCGGCACGATCGACAACCGCGGTTCGCACTTCTACCTCGCGCTGTACTGGGCCACCGAGCTGGCGGCCTCTGACGACGCGGCACTCGCGACGGCATTCGCGCCGCTGGCCGAGACGCTCGCGGCCAACGAGCAGAAGATCGTCGACGAGCTGATTGCGGTGCAGGGCAGTCCGGCAGACATCGGCGGCTACTACCGCTCCGATGACGAGAAGACCAAGCGCGTCATGCGCCCGTCGTCGACGCTCAACGAGGCGATCGACAGCTTCTGACGCGACGGCCGACACGGGTCGGCCCCATATCCGCAAGTCTCCGACGAGTCCGGTGCGAATAGCGCCGGACTCGTCGGAGACTTGCGGACTTCCAAGGGGTGAGACCGGGGCAGGCGGGGCGCGCGCGGTCGATATGCTCGGAGAATGGCACTCGGTTGGGGAATCCTCGCGACAGGCGGGATCGCACACGCATTCACGAAGGATCTGCTGGTGGCGGGGCTGACGGTGGCCGCCGTCGGCTCGCGCACACAGGAGTCTGCGGAGCGGTTCGCGCGACCGTACGGCATTCCGAACGCGCACGGCTCCTACGAGGCTCTCGTCGCGGATCCCTCGGTCGACATCGTGTACGTCGCGACGCCGCACCCGCAGCATGCCGCGGCCGCGACGCTCGCGCTCGAGGCCGGTAAGCACGTTCTCGTCGAGAAGCCGTTCACGCTGAATGCGCCCGAGGCGCAAGCCGTGCGCGACCTGGCGGCGGCTCGCGGCCTCCTCGTCATGGAGGCGATGTGGACGCGGTATCTGCCGCACATGGTGCGGATCCGCGAGATTCTCGGCGAGGGCACGCTCGGCGAGCTGCGCCTGGTCACGGCCACGCACGCGCAGTCGGCGCCGACGGATCCGACGCACCGCCTCAACGACCTCGCGCTCGGCGGGGGCGCTCTCCTCGACCTCGGCGTGTACCCGGTCTCGTTCGCGTGGGACATCTGCGGACGGCCGGAGACGATCTCCGCGACCGCGCGGCTCGGTGAGACCGGTGCCGACACCGACGTCGTCGCCGTCATGACGCACGCGGGCGGGCTTATCTCGACGAGCATCTCGAGCTCGCGCGGCTTGGGATTGAACTCGGGCCACATCGTCGGCACCGCGGCACGAATCGACATCGACAATTACTGGCTCGCCCCGACGACGTTCCGGGTCACCGCGACGGACGGCACCGAGCTCGAGCTGTTCCACACCGAGATCGAGGGGCGGGGGATGCAGTTCCAGGCGCTCGCGGCCGAGCGCGTCATCGCGGACGGCACGGGCGCTCCCGAGGAGCTCCCGGTCGACGAGAGCGTCGAGATCATGGCCACCCTCGACGAGATCCGCCGCCAGATCGGGCTCGCGTACCCAGGTGACGCGTGACGCCAGCCGCGTAGGCTCTCGATATGACCTCACCTCATGACGACGGCCGCGTCGCCGTCTACCTCGACTTCGACAACATCGTCATGAGCTGGTATGACCGCGTGCACGGCCGCAACGCATACTCTCGCGATCGCCAGCGCATCGCCGAGGATCCGACGGAGCCCGAGATCGCGGAGCGCCTCGCGGCGGCCACGATCGACGTCGGCGCGATCATCGACTTCGCCTCGAGCTACGGCACCCTCGTCCTCACCCGCGCGTACGCGGACTGGTCGTCGCCCGTGAACGCCATCTATCGTCGACAGCTCGTGGCGCGAGCTGTGGATCTCGTCCAGCTCTTCCCCGCCGCGGCGTACGCGAAGAACGGTGCCGACATCCGCCTCGCCGTCGACGCCGTCGAGGACATGTTCCGCCTCCCCGACCTCACGCACGTCGCGATTGTCGGCGGTGACAGCGACTACGTGCCGCTTGCGCAGCGGTGCAAGCGCCTCGGTCGGTACGTCATCGGCGTCGGAGTCGCGGGCTCGACCGCGAAGTCGTTGGCCGCCGCCTGCGACGAGTTCGAGCCCTACGACACGCTGCCGGGGGTCCCGGCCCTCGAGAAGCGTCAGGGCTCCGAGTCGAAGAAGCGCGCGCCGCGCGAAGTCACCGAGACTGCCGAGCAGAAGCCGGCGAAACGGCGCCGCACCGCCGCTCCCGTCGAATCACAGGACGCGGCCGCTGAACCGGACGTCGCTGTCACGACCTTCGACGAGACGCCTCCCGAGGATCTCCACGCCGTCGCGACGAGCCTCCTCGAACGCGCGCTCCGCGTCGGACAGAACAAGGCTGACGACCAGGGGTTCCTCTACGCCTCGGCAGTCAAGCAGCACATCCGTCGCATGGACCCGTCCTTCAGCGAGAAGGCGCTCGGCTATCGGTCGTTCAACGACTTCCTGACCTCGCGCGACACGCTCACCGAGGTGCGCGAAGAGGGGCACGAGCGTCTCGTGCGCCTCCGGGAGTAGCCGCGCATGGCGAGGGCCGTGCGGACGGACGTCGGCTGACACCAGCCGTCAGCGAGCGGCGAGCAGCGGATCCGCGACCACGCGCTCGAACACGCGCTCGGCCGCGCCGATCAGCAGGCGCGCGTCGGCGAGCGCAGCGGGCCGGATGGTGAGCTGCTCCGCCGGAGCGGCGAGCATCTGCGAGCGAACCTGCGCGTCGAACGATTCCGGATCCGTCGCGCGCAGCGCCCCGAGGAAGCCGCCCAGCACGATCATGGACGGGTTGAGCGCGTTGGCCGCGTTCGCAAGCGAGGCCGCAAGGATCCGCCGCTGGCGGCCGACCTCGGCGGTCGCGGTCGACGCGAGCGCGTCTGCGAGCCGATCGTCGTCGCTGACCCCCAGCGCGTCGAACAGTCGCGCGCGATTGACCTCATCCTCGAGCACGCCGCCGGGAACGCGACGGTCGACCGCGTCGGAGATGCTCGGACTGTTCTGTCCCCACTCTCCGGCGTAGCCGCCGGCACCGCCGACGCTGTGACCGCCGAGGATCACGCCGCCGCCGATGCCACTGGCGCCGCCGTTGAGGTACACGACATCGGAGTGGCCGTGTGCCGCTCCGAACAGCCATTCGGCGAGCGCGCCGAGGGAGGCGTCGTTGCCGACAGAGGTGCGCAGGCCCGTCCGCTCCGCGATCGGCGTCGCGAGGTCGACATCCTGCCACTTCAAGTGCGGGGCGTTGCGGACGATCCCGTCCACGCCGCGCACGAGGCCGGGCACGGCGACCCCGACGCCCACGATCCTGCATGCGGCGAGCGCGCCAGCAGACCACTCCGCGACGATGGCGGCCACGCGCTCTGCCGTCTCGTCGGGCGAGAGCAGGTGCCCGACCTCCTGCCGCGTGCGCACGCGCACGGAGCCACCGAGCTCGACCGCTCCGACCTCGAGCGCGTCGACCTCGGGGTTCACCGCGATCGCGACGACATCGCGCGATGGCACGACGGTCGGCGACGGACGGCCGACGCGGCGCGTGGGGTCCGGCTCGCGTTCGTAGACGAGCCCGTGCTCTGCGAGCGAGACGACGAGCCCACCGATCGTGGAGCGGTTGAGGCCCGTGCGCTGCGTGAGCGCGGCGCGCGAGAGCGGCCCGGCGTGATGCACGAGCTGCAGGATCGTCCCGAGGTTCTGTCGCCGGACACCCTCGACGTTCGATCCGCTGCCCATGTTGCTCCTGACGTTATGGCCAGAATCCTATCGGCCGGGAGCCGCCGGGCCGCGCACCTCAGCCGATGCGCACGGCCACGATCCGCGTGTCCGCAGGCGTGACCTCGTGCACCGGTCCCGTGAGCTCGACGCGCGTCCGATCCGTCGCCGCGCCGGGGACGACGTGCGCGGCCTGTGCGTCGTCGGCCGCAGCGGGGCCACCAGCGGCGGCATGCGCCCCCACCCACATCTCGACCGCGCCCGGCTCAACGACCCGAACCATCCGACGGTCCGAGAACGCGAAGCGCGCGGCGGGCACGTCGAACTCGACGCGCGCGCTCTGCCCCGGCGCGAGCTCCACGCGGGCGTAGGCGACCAGCTGCACGACGGGGCGCGTGACGCTCGCCACCACGTCTCGGCCGTAGAGCTGCACGACGTCCGTGCCCGCCACCTCAGAGGTGTTCGTCACCGTCACAGCCGCCGTGAACGCGCCGCCGGTCTCCGCCGCGGTCGCGCACGTGAAGTCGCCGTACGCGAACGTCGCGTACCCGAGTCCGAACCCGAACGGGCGCACGGGCGTCGGATCCGTCGAGGTCACGCTCGAGGCACCGCCAAGCGGCGGGTGCAGATACGTGAACGGCTGCGCGCCGGCCGCGCGCGGCAGGCTCACTGGCAGACGCCCCGAGGGCGAGACCGCGCCCGAGAGGATCTGGGCGATCGCGGGACCACCCTCCTCCCCCGGGAAGAACGCCTGCAGCACGGCGCGCGGACGCGGCTCCGCGCCGTCGAGCGCCCACCCGATCGCATAGGGGCGTCCGGTGAGCATCACCATCACGACGGGCGTGCCCGTGGCGGCGACGCGCGAGAC
>DWXU01000083.1:0-18131 GCA_019119065.1 Candidatus Microbacterium pullistercoris
GCCACGTCTGTACAGACTTTCGTTCTGGGTGTGCGTCGGAAGGTGTCACCGGGCAGTAGAGGGGCTGTCCGATCACGTGTGCGGGCGTGGGAACCCGCACGCAAGCCAATAAGCAATGTTATCAGGTGGCAGCTGAGCGCACGGCTTCGGCGACGGCCACGTCGATCACGGCGCTCATCACGCGCGGACGCATCGCGGTGATGAGGTGCGTGGTGCGCGGCACGACGATGAGCTCGGCACCGGGCACGAGTCGCATGAAGGCACGCTCATTCAGACGCAGCTGATCCCACTCGCCGTTGACGAACCAGACGGGGATCGCCCGCTTCTGCAGACGTACGAGCGCGCGCGGGATTGCGAGCGAGGAGAGACTGGCGAGCGCCTCGTCCTCGGCGGCGAGGGCGTACCCACCCGCGCCGAAGTCTCGGCGCGTCTCCGGCGGCAGTTGCGCCGCGAGCGCGCGCCGGACGAACCACATTCCATTTCCCGGCAGACGGCGCAAGCCCGTGAGCAGCGCGCGGTAGGCGATGACTCCGGCTCCCAGGGGGAAGGACGTGGCGCCAGCCGCGACGAACGCGCGAACCGGCGGAGCGTCGCCGGTGCGGCCGAGATACGCGGTCGACAACAGCGCGCCCATCGAATGCGCCGCGAGGATGACCGGTCCACGCTCCGCCGCACGGAGCACCGCGCGATCGACGGTGGCGAGCGCCTCGCCGACAGACCAGGTCTCTCCCATGCGTGAGCCGTGGCCGGGCAGATCGACCGCCTCTGCGGCGATACCGCGCTCCTGCAGGTGCGCGACCTGCGCGCGCCACATGGTTGCGGAGGTGCGGATGCCGTGCACGAACACGAGCTGAGGGTCCATGGCTCCACGATACGAAAGCGGGGCCGGTGCGCGTTGCACCGACCCCGCGTTCAGGAACGGACGATTACTCAGCAGCCCACCCGAAGTTCTCCACCGGCTGGATGCCGAAGAGGTCCAGGCCCGTGTAGGGCTCGGGGGTGAGGTTCGCCAGGCCGTTCTTGACCGTGCTGATCGACGGACCCGAGTACAGCGGGAAGATGCCCCACGTCTCAGCCAACAGCTCAGCCTCGAGCTCCATCGCGGCCGGGATCTGCTCCTCGGCCGTCGGCAGCGCCTCGACCTCGTGGATCCGCTCGTCCATCGACTCGTCCATCGTGCTGGACAGGTTCAGCTGGTTGTTGCCGTCGGAGTAGCAGTAGAGCTGGCACATCCACATCACGCCGAAGGCGTCAGACGAGCTGAAGCCGAGCATGACGATGTCCCAGTCCTTCGACGTCAGCACGTCGGAGAACTCGTTCGCGGCGCGCTGGTCGACCTGCAGATCGAAGCCGATCTGCTTGAGCTGCTGCTGCACGACGCGCACGCGCGCCTCGGCGATCGGGTCGTCGCCGAAGTTCGGCAGCGTGCCCTCGAAACGCACACCATCGCGGGTGCGGATCTCGTCGTCGCCCATCTCCCAGCCGGCCTCGTCGAGGATGGCGTTCGCCTCTTCGACGTTGAATTCCCAGCCGGCGGCCGACAGTGCGTCCTCGTAGCCGTCCTGGAACGGGTAGAGGTTGAACGAGCCCGCTGGCTCCTCCGTGTAGCCGAGGCC
This sequence comes from Candidatus Microbacterium pullistercoris, assembly GCA_019119065.1. GTDB lineage: Bacteria > Actinomycetota > Actinomycetes > Actinomycetales > Microbacteriaceae > Microbacterium > Microbacterium pullistercoris. Next base: position 1,617 of record DWXU01000083.1, read on the forward strand.
GTCCCAGACGACGTCGGTGATCTGCTCGCGGTCGATCGCCATCATGACGGCCTTGCGCGTCTCGAGGTCAGCGAACTGCTCGCGCTCGGCGTTCAGCTCGAGGAGGTTCGTCGCCGTGCGTGCCGCGCGGTAGGTGGTGACGTCGTCCATGTCCGCGACCTGCTCGAGGCGGTCGGCGGTGCCGGTGGCGACCTGGTCGATCTCACCTGCGCGGAAGGCGTTCATCGCCGCCGTGGGCTCCATCACGCGGAAGGTGACCGAGTCGAGCATCGGCTCGTCGCCCCACCACTTCTCGTTCGGCACGAAGGTGGCGACGCCGCCATCGAGGTCCATCGTCTCGATCTTGTACGGACCCGCGCCCCAGTCTGCGTTCGGCTCCTCGACGTACGCCGTGTTGAACTTCTCAGCCGAGTCGACCGCGGGGTGTGTGACGTTGAAGAATAGTGCGTCGACCCACGCGAAGGTGCCGTCGAAAGTGACCACGGCCTGCTTGTCGGTCTCGCCTGCCTCGACGGAGGCGATATTGCGGTAGCCCTCCGTGCTGTTGGGCGCGTACTCGTCCTGACTGCGGTTGGCGATCCAGGTGTTCTCGATCGTCTTCCAGTCCATCGGCGTGCCGTCGTTGAACTCGGCCTCGTCGGTGAACGTGAGAGTGAGGACCGTGTTGTCGTCGACCGTCTCGACGGTCTTCTCGGAGATGTACGCCGGGTTCGGGTATGCCTCGCCCTCGGGCGTCGAGAGGATGATCTGCGGGTTGTACCACGTCCAGATCATCTGCGTGTCGACCGCGCCGTCTCCGTGCATGGCGTTCATCTGCTCGGTGAGCTCGCCGATCGGGAGCGTGACGTCGCCGCCCTGCTGCATCTCCTCGCGGGGAACGGGGTTGTAGTCGGCACCGGTGATGCCTTCCGCCTGGCCTTCTTCGGCCGAACCTCCGCCGTTGTCGGTGTTACCGTCTTCGGCGCCACCGCCGCACGCCGTGAGAACCAGCGAGAAGCTCGCCACAAGTGCGGCGGCCCCCAGCCACTTCTTCTGCTTACTCATTGGTGCTCCTTCCGCGCTTTCGCGCTTGTTAGGGATCAAAAGGGGGAGATTACCGGTAGTGGCACGCGTTGGTGTGAACACCCTCGCGGCCCGTCAGCTGTGGAACCTCACCCTCGCAGCGAGCCTGGCTCGCCGTATCAAGAGTCTGATACAGCGGGCACCTGCTCACGAAGGGACAGCCCGAAATCTTGTCGGTCGGGCTGGGTAGGTCCCCCGTCAGGACGATGCGCTCTCGTGTGCGTTCCACATGAGGGTCCGGGACGGGGATGGCAGACAGCAGCGCCTGCGTGTACGGGTGCTGCGGGTCGTCGAAGACGGCATCGACGTCCCCGAGCTCGACGAACTGCCCGAGATACATCACGGCGACGCGGTCGGCCAGGTGTCGGACGACGGAGAGGTCGTGTGCGACGAAGAGGTAGGAGATGCCGAGCTTCGCCTTGAGCTCGTCGAGCAGGTTGATGACGCCGGCCTGGATCGAGACGTCGAGCGCCGAGACCGGTTCGTCGAGCACCAGCAGGCGCGGTTCGGTTGCGAGCGCGCGGGCGATGCCGATGCGCTGGCGCTGGCCGCCCGAGAACGCCTGGGGGAACCGGTCGCTGTGCGCGGGGTTCAGGCCGACGAGGTTCATCAGCTCGTCCACGCGCTCGTGTGTGCGCTTCTTGTCGACGCGGATCGTGCGCAACGGCTCGGCGATGATGTCGAAGACCGTCATGCGCGGGTCGAGAGCGCCCATCGGATCCTGGAACACGATCTGGATGTCACGGCGGATCTTGCGTTCGTGGCGACGCGAGCGAATGTCCGTAACGCTCGTGCCGCCGATGACGATGTCACCCTCGTGTTGCTTCGCGAACTCCATGATCTCGAGCAGGGTGGTCGTCTTGCCGGATCCGGATTCGCCCACGATCGCGAGCGTCTCGCCCTCGCGGATGTCGAACGAGACGTTCTTGACGGCGTGGACCTCGCCGACCTTGCGCTTGGCGAGCGACCCCTTCATCAGCGGGAACGTCTTGGTGAGGTTCTCCACGCGCAGGGTCTCGGCGCGCTCCTCGCGCGGACGCGCCGCCAGCGGGCTCTCCGGGATCGCGGGCGGCGGATACACCGGTGCGCCGTCGATCTCGCCGGCACGGATCTCATCGGTGCGAATGCACGCGGCGACGTGATCGGACGCGCCCTCCGCGACGGGCAGGAGCTCCGGCTCGCCCTGGCGGCACGCCGCCACGGCGATCGGACAGCGGTCGGCGAACGGGCATTCGTCGGGCAGGTCGATCAGCAGGGGCGGGTTGCCCTTGATCGGGATGAGCGGTTCCTTCTCCTTCTTGTCGACGCGCGGGATCGCGCCGAGGAGGCCGATCGAATAGGGCATCCGCGTGTCGTCGAAGAGGTTGTCGACCGGCGCGTGCTCGACCGGACGCCCGGCGTACATCACCAGGACGTCGTCCGCGACGCTCGCGACGACGCCCATGTCGTGCGTGATCATCATGACGGCGGCGCCCGTCTCCTTCTGCCCCTTCTTGATGACGTCGAGAATCTGCGCCTGGATCGTCACGTCGAGAGCGGTTGTCGGTTCGTCGGCGATGATGAGCTTCGGGTCGTTCGCGATGGCGATCGCGATGACGACGCGCTGGCGCATCCCTCCGGAGAACTCGTGCGGGAAGCTGCGCATGCGCGCCTCGGCGTTCGGAATGCCGACCGTCTTCAGCAGCTCGATGCCGCGTGCCCAGGCCTTCTGTCGTGAGACTCCGCGGTGAGCGGTGATCGCCTCGACGAGCTGGTCGCCGATCGTGAACACGGGCGTGAGCGAGGTCAGCGGATCCTGGAAGATCATCGACAGGCCATTGCCGCGGATCCGCGACATCTGCTTGTCGGACTTGCCGAGCAGCTCCTGGCCGTCGTACACCACGGATCCGCCGATGCGCGCGTTCTCGTCGAGCAGGCCCATGATCGCGAGCGACGTGACGGACTTGCCGGAGCCGGACTCGCCGACGATGCCGATCGTCTTGCCGGGGTGCAGGTCGAAGCTCACGCCGCGCACGGCATCGACGCGGCCGGCCTCGCTGGCGAAGCTGACGGTGAGGTCGTTGACGGAGAGAATCGGGTCGGTCATGCGCGGCCTCCCGCGGACGAAGTCGGGTCGAGGGCGTCGCGCAGACCGTCGGCGACGAACGCCATGGACACCGTCAGCAGCGTGAGGATCGCACCGGGGAACAGGAAGATCCACGGCGCGGAGGTGATGATGGTCGCGCCGGCCGCGATGAGCGTGCCCAGGGAGATGTCGGGGATCTGCACACCGAACCCGAGGAAGGACAGGCTGGTCTCGGCGTTGACGGCGGTGACGAGCCCGAGGGTGAAGTTGATGATGAGCAGCGACGCCATGTTCGGGAGCATGTGACGCAGCACGATCCGGAAGCTGCCGACGCCCATGTAGCGGGCCGCCTGCACGTACTCGCTCTCGCGAATCGATAGGGACAGCGTCCACACGGTACGAGCGAGCACCATCCAGCCGATGAGGATCAGCATGAGGGCGAGCACGAGCCATTCGCCGCCGGACCCGACGGTGACGAGCGCGACGATGAGGAAGCCGGGGACGGCCATCATGAAGTGGATCACCCAGAGGATCACGCGCTCCGACCAGCCGCCGAAGTACGCGGCGGCCGCACCCAGGACCGCAGAGATCACGGTGGTCCCGGTGGACACGGTCAGGGCGATGAGCAGCGAACGTCGCAGCCCCTCGACGGTCATCGCATAGAGGTCGTTGCCGGCGCCGGTCGTGCCGAACCAGTGCTCGGAGCTCGGGGGATCGGACAGCGCGAAGAAATCCAGCTCGACGTGATCCCACTTCTGGAACAGCGAGCCGAACAGGGCGAACAGCACGAGCGCCACGAAGATGCCCAGGCCGATCGTGGCCGGGACGTTGCGGAAGAAGCGGCGCGTGTAGAGCCGGGCCTTCGACATCGGCTTCGAGCGCTGCATTTCAGGGGTTTCGATGGTCGTCATATCAATTCACCCGCACTCGGGGGTCGAGGGCCACGACGGCGATGTCGGCGAGCAGCGCGCCGATCGCCGTGAGGAACGCGCCGAACGCCGCGATCGCGACGGTACCGTGGACGTCGCTCGATCCGATGGTCTGGACCAGGTACTCGCCGAGGCCGTGCCAGGCGAAGATCGCTTCTGACAGCACGGCTCCGAGAAAGACCGTGGGGATCGTGAAGGCGATCTGCGTCGCGATCGGGATGAGCGAGGTGCGGAGCGCGTGGCGACGAATCGCGATGCGCTTGGTGAGTCCCTTTGCGCGGGCCGTGCGCACATAGTCGGCGTTGATATTGTCGAGCAGCAGCGCGCGCTGCAGGAAGTGCGTCGTGGCATACCCGACCAGCGACATCGCGAGCGTCGGGAGGATGAGTCGGTGCAGCGTGTCGAGCACAACCTCCCACCAGTGATCGAGTCCGACGCCGGTCGGCCCCGTCACGTAGAAGATGCGCGTGCCGACGACATCGTTGAGCCAGATCGCGATGAGGACGAACCCGAGGGCGGCGACGACCGGGGGAATGTTCATCGTGATGGTCGACGTGAAGTGCCCGATGCGGTCTGCCACCTTGTATTGCCGGTTGGCGGTGTACACGCCGAGCGCGATGCCAGCGACGGTCGTGATGACCGTGGCGCCCGTGACGAACTCCGCCGAGATCCACATTCGGTAGGCCATCTGACCGTTGACGCTACCGCCCGTGGGGGAGACCCCCCAGTCCCAGCGGAGGAGGACGCCCGTGAGCCAGGTCCACCAGCGTTCGAGCAGAGGCACCGAGTCACTGAGGTTTCGAGGTTCGAGGAGTGCGGTGATCTGGTCCGGGGACAGAGGCGGACGCCGACCGACGTAATTGCTGCGTGGATCCATGAAGTTCCACGCGAGGAAGTACGTGATGTTGGTCGACACCACGATGATCACCAGCCACGAAACGACGCGGCGAGTCAGATATCGGAACAAGGTGTCAGTTGGCTTTCTCAGAGGAGCACAGGCTGAGAGGTGACTCTAACCCGCACTCGGGCGCCTCCGCCACAGTGGGTGCCCGTGGCGATAAAGCGTTATGAATCTGTGTTGGTTTCTACGTTTCTCTCGCATGAGAGCCTACTGGTTGAGCAGACTGCTCACCGGCTTCGTTGCTGGTCTGTTCTAGTCTGCACACTTTTCCTGCAGATGTCATGCACACCTCGCCATTGTGTCGTGGTCCTCATCGTTCGCGGCGGGCCACGTAGACTGTCTCAGATATGTCGCCCCGTGCCTCTCAGCCGCTCGCGCCCGCCGCAACGCCGCCCGAGCGACTTCGTAATTTCTGCATCATCGCCCACATCGACCACGGCAAGTCGACCCTTGCCGACCGCATGCTCCAGCTGACCGGGGTCGTGGCCGATCGCGAGATGCGCGCGCAGTACCTCGACCGCATGGACATCGAGCGCGAGCGTGGCATCACGGTGAAGAGCCAGGCGGTGCGGATCCCGTGGGAGCGTGGTGGCGACACGTTCGCGCTGAACATGATCGACACGCCGGGTCACGTCGACTTCAGCTACGAGGTCTCTCGCTCGCTGGCAGCCTGCGAGGGAGCGATCCTGCTCGTCGACGCCGCGCAGGGCATCGAGGCGCAGACGCTCGCGAACCTGTATCTCGCCCTCGAGAACGACCTCACGATCATCCCCGTGCTGAACAAGATCGATCTTCCCGCGGCCGACCCCGAGCGGTTCGCGAAGGAGCTGGCCGACCTCATCGGCGGAGATCCGGCCGACGTGCTGCGCGTGTCGGGCAAGACCGGTCAGGGCGTCGAGGAACTTCTCGACCGCCTCGTGAGCGAGATCCCCGCGCCGACCGGCGACGCCGATGCGCCCGCTCGGGCCATGATCTTCGACTCGGTCTACGACACGTACCGCGGAGTCGTGACGTACGTGCGCATGATGGACGGCACGCTCTCACCACGCGAGCGGATCCAGATGATGTCGACGCGCACCACGCACGAGCTCCTCGAGATCGGCGTGTCGAGCCCCGAGCCGATGGAATCGAAGGGGCTCGGCGTCGGCGAGGTGGGCTACCTCATCACGGGTGTGAAGGACGTGCGGCAGTCGAAGGTCGGCGATACCATCACGGGCGCCCGCACGCCGGCGACCGAGGCGCTGCCCGGCTACGTCGAGCCGAAGCCTATGGTCTTCTCCGGCGTCTATCCGATCGACGCGAGCGACTACCCGGTGCTCCGCGACGCGCTCGACAAGCTGAAGCTCTCCGACGCGGCCCTCGTCTACGAGCCGGAGACGTCGGTCGCCCTCGGCTTCGGCTTCCGCTGCGGGTTCCTCGGTCTGCTTCACCTCGAGATCATCACCGAGCGGCTGCGCCGGGAGTTCGACCTCGACCTCATCACGACCGCACCGAGCGTGATCTACGAGGTCGAGACGGAGTCGGGCGAGTTGATCACGGTGACGAACCCGAGCGAGTATCCCGACGGCAAACTCGCCGCCGTGACGGAACCGGTCGTCGACGCGTCGGTCCTCGCGCCGAAGGAATATGTCGGCGCGGTGATGGAGCTGTGCCAGTCGCGACGCGGGACGCTGCAGGGGATGGACTACCTCTCGGAGGAACGCGTCGAGCTCAAGTACACGATGCCGCTCGGCGAGATCGTCTTCGACTTCTTCGACCAGCTCAAGAGCCGCACCCAGGGGTACGCGAGCTTCGATTACGAGCCGTCCGGATCCCAAGAGGCCGACCTCGTGAAGGTGGACATCCTGCTACAGGGCGACCGCGTCGACGCCTTCAGTGCAATCGTTCACCGTGAGAAGGCGTATAGCTACGGCACGCTCATGGCCGAGCGTCTCCGCAAGCTCATCCCTCGTCAACAGTATGAGGTGCCGATCCAGGCCGCCATCGGCGCGCGGGTCATCGCACGCGAGACGATTCGTGCGATCCGTAAGGACGTGCTCGCCAAGTGCTACGGCGGCGACATCAGCCGTAAGCGCAAGCTGCTCGAGAAGCAGAAGGAAGGCAAGAAGCGCATGAAGATGGTCGGCCGCGTGGAAGTACCGCAGAATGCATTCATCGCGGCTCTCTCTGGCGACGTCGAATCGTCAGGCAAGAAGTAGGTCGCGCCGGTTAGGGTGAACAGCATGCGCAGGGCGACCTTCCGAGACCAGACGGTCGACTATGCGGCGGTCGGCGCCTCCCAGGCGGCTGATCTGCTGCAGTTCCCGCCTGAGAAGTCCATTCCCGCCGTCAATTCGTGGCGGATCGGGAGCGGCGAGGAACGATTCCGCAAAGCGGCCGACGACCTGCTCTCGTGGCGCGTCCTCACGGGCGCTGGCCTGGAGCTCACCGACGTCCGCCCCTCCTCGGGGCCGGGCTACACGGGCGTGAGCTTCGCCTCGGACGGAGCGCCGGTGGCGCCGACGAAGAGCGACGCGGATCAGCCGTACACCGAAGACGGCGTGCCGTATGTCACGGCGGGGGCGACCGCGCACCTGACCGGCCGGGCACGCGGGCGCAAGGCCAACGGCGACTACCGCGTGATCTTCGTCGCGGAGGAGTCGCGGCGCACGGCGTTTGCGATCGGCACCGTCGATGCGACGATCGTCAGCGGTGAGGTGCTCTTCAGCGTCGACTGGCGCGACGACGACGAGGTCTGGTTCGAGGTGCGTGCGTTCGACGTGCCGGTGGGCTGGATGTACCGGGTGTTCCGGCGACTCGTGCGGCGTCGACGCCGCCTGATGAACTCCGCCTACCTGCGTGCGGTCTCACCGCTGTTCGCGTGATGGCCGCGCGGCTCCCGCTCGGCGACCCCGCCCCACACGACGGCCTGCTGCCCCCGGCCGCGCGCGTCGATGCCGACACCGATTTCGGTGTCTACCTGCACGTTCCGTTCTGTCGCGTGCGGTGCGGGTACTGCGACTTCAACACGTACACGTCGACGGAACTGCGCGGCGCGCGTCAGGACCAATACGCCGACACGCTCCTGGACGAGGTGGCTCTGGCGCGCGACGTGCTCGCTACCGCAGGTCCGGTCCGCCCCGCCCGCACGGTCTTCTTCGGAGGAGGAACGCCGACGCTGCTGCCCGCCGGCGACCTCGCGCGGATGCTGGACGGCGTGCGGGACGCGTTCGGCGTGCACGACGACGCCGAGATCACGGTCGAGGCGAACCCGGACACCGTGACGGCGGACGTCGTCGACCGCCTCGCCGCGGCCGGCGTGACGCGAATGTCCGTCGGGATGCAGTCGGCCGTGCCCCACGTACTCGCTGCGCTCGACCGCACGCACGACAGGGAGAACGTCGGCACCGCGGTCGAGCTCGCCCGTGGCGCGGGCCTCGAGGTGAGCGTGGACCTCATCTATGGGGCGCCTGGTGAGACGCTCGCCGACTGGGGCGAATCGGTCGAGACCGCGTTGTCTCATCGTCCGGATCACATCTCCGCGTATGCCCTCATCGTGGAGGAGGGCACGAAGCTGCACCGTCAGATCGCGCGCGGCGAGGTGGTCGCTCCCGACGACGATCTTCAGGCCGATATGTACGAGCTCGCGGACGAGGCGTTCCACGCCGCCGGTCTCGAGTGGTACGAAGTGTCGAACTGGTCCACCGGCGTGGGAAAGCGGTCGCGACACAATCTCGCGTACTGGCGCGGAACGGACTGGTGGGGCTTCGGTCCGGGTGCGCACAGTCACGTCGCCGGTGTGCGCTGGTGGAACGTCAAGCATCCGGCGGCGTACGCACAGCGCCTCGCTTCCGGATCCTCGCCGGCGGCGGGCCGCGAGACGCTCGACGACAGCCAGCGCGCTCTCGAGCGCGTGCTGCTGCAGACGCGGATCCGCGAGGGCATGCCGACGGCGGAACTCGCGCCGGCCGCTCGTCCGGCCGTCGCCGGTCTCGTGGCGGACGGACTCGTCGACGGTCGCGCCGCCGTCGGGGGACGAGTCGTGCTCACGCGTCGCGGGCGTCTGCTTGCCGACGCGGTGGTGCACGCACTCACCGAGGGGTGAGTCCCAGCGAGTAGACTTGGCACTCGAACCGAGCGAGTGCCAGCAACGAGAGGAGCGTCATGGTCAGCGATCGCGGGCTCCAGGTGCTGCGCGCCATCGTCACTGACTATGTCGACACGCACGAACCCGTCGGCAGCAGAGCGATCGTCGATCGCCACTCGTTCGGCGTGTCCGCGGCGACGATCCGCAACGACATGGCGGCGCTTGAAGAGGAAGAGCTGATCGCGCAGCCCCACACATCGTCGGGCCGCGTGCCCACCGACAAGGGCTACCGCGCGTTCGTCGACCACCTCGCGAATCTCCGTCCGCTGTCGCCCGCTCAGCGCGGTGCGATCGAGTCGTTCCTCGCGGATCCGGCCGATCTCGATGATTTGCTCTCGCGCACCGTGCGCCTGCTGACGCAGCTCACCGGGCAGGTGGCGCTCGTGCAGTACCCGTCTTTCGCACGCGCGACCGTGACGCACCTGCAGCTCGTCGCCCTCGACGCGCGACGGGTGCTCGTGATCATCGTGACCGACACCGGTCGTGTCTCGCAGCGACTCACCGTCATCGAGCACGATATCGACGTGCTCGCGCTCGACCGGATCCTCGCGCGGCTGCAGCCTCTGGTCGTCGGCCGGCTCGTCGGCGAGTCCGCTGACCTGGCGGCACGCGCCCAGGAGCAGGCATCCGCCACCGACGCGGGAGATGCCGGCCTGGTCGCCATCACCGCGGCGATTGCGGAAGAGCTGAACGAATTCCGCCAGAACCGCCTCGTGATGGCGGGCAGTGCGACACTTGCGCGACGCGGCGACGATTTCCGCGGCAGCATCCATCCGCTTCTCGAGGCGATCGAAGAGCAGGTGACCCTGCTGCGCCTGATGAGCGAGATGGCGGCCGATGACGACGGCCTCGCGACGAGCATCGGACGCGAGAACGAGCCGTTCGGGCTCGGCGAGGCGTCGATCGTGGCGAGCGAGTACGACGCGACCGTCGGGCGCGCCCGCGTCGGGCTCATGGGGCCGACGCGCATGGACTATCCCCGCAACCTGGCCTCGGCCCGCGCGGTCGCGCGGTACCTCACCAGGGTGCTCGAAGAGGACGAGAGCCGCTGACCGCGGCCTCACACGACCGACACGAGGCAGAACACGCGGGAACCCCGCGGAAAGGTGACCTGTGACAGACCACTACGACGTGCTGGGCGTTTCACGCGAGGCGAGCGCCGAGGAGATCAAGAAGGCGTACCGCAAGCTCGCGCGGCGCCTCCACCCGGATGTGAACGCGACGCCGGAGGCGGCGGAGGAGTTCAAGAACGTCACTCACGCGTACGAGGTGCTGAGCGATCCCGAACAGCGTCGCCGCTACGACATGGGCGGCGACGACCAGATGGGCGGATTCGGCGGCTTCGGCGGCTTCGGCGACGTCTTCGAGGCGTTCTTCGGAGCAGCCGGCGGGGGCGGTCGGCAAGGGCGGCCGCGGTCCCGCCGCGCGAAGGGCGAGGACGCACTTGTGCGGCTCTCGCTCGAGCTGGGTGACGTCGTGTTCGGCACGCGCCGCGAGGTCGAGATCGATACTGCCGTGCTCTGCGACACCTGCCAGGGTTCCTGCTGCCAGCCCGGCACCGAGCCCGAGCGCTGCGACGTCTGCGGCGGCTCCGGTCACGTCCAGCGTCAGGTGCGCAGCCTGCTCGGCAACGTCGTCACGCAGCAGCCGTGCGGATCCTGCCAGGGTTTCGGCACCCGCATCCCGCATCCGTGCACGACCTGCCAGGGCCAGGGGCGCGTGCGCTCGCGCCGCACGGTCGGCCTCGACATCCCCGCCGGGGTCGAGACGGGGCTTCGTCTGCAGCTGCCTGGTTCGGGCGAGGTCGGTCCCGCCGGCGGCCCGAACGGCGACCTGTACGTGGAGGTCCACGTCGAACCGCACGCTGTCTTCAGCCGCGAGGGTGACGACCTCCTCGCGACGCTCGAGGTGTCGATGACCGACGCGATTCTCGGAACCACCACCTCGATCGACGGACTGGACGGCGCCGTGGATCTTGAGATCCGACCGGGCATCCAGTCGGGGGACGTGCTCAAGATCGCAGATCGCGGCATCACGGGTCTGCGCTCGAAGCGGCGCGGTGACCTGCGGGTCGCCGTGCAGGTCGTGACGCCGACGAAGGTCGACCACAAGACGCGGCAGCTCGTCGAGGAACTGGCTACCCGCACGAAGGCGCCGGACCCCCGGCTGGCGGAGCACCAGCAGGGTCTGTTCTCGAAGCTCCGCGACCGGTTCCGCGCCTGAGACGCCGATGGCCCTCCACTTCATCGACGAGTCCGTCACCGCAGGTGCCGGCGACACGATCACGCTCGCGGGCGCGGAGGCGCACCACGCCGCGGCGGTGCGCCGGGTGCGACCGGGCGAGACGGTGACGATCACGGATGGCCGCGGCGCGTGGATCGAGGGGGAGACCCTGTCAGTCGATCAGAGCCGTGTCGAGATCCACGTCGTGCGACGCGCGAGCATCGCGCGCCCGACTCCACGGATCCAGCTCGCGCAGGGTCTCGCGAAGGGCGACAGGGACGAGCTCGCGGTGCAGGCTGCTACGGAACTCGGCGTCGACGCGATCGTGCCGTGGCAGGCGGCTCGGAGCGTGTCGCGCTGGCAGGGCGCCAAGGCGGAGAAGGGGCGCGCGCGCTGGCAGCGCATCGCCCGGGAGGCTGCGAAACAGGCCCACCGGGCGTGGATCCCCGAGGTCCACGACGTCGTGACGACCGCGGAGCTGGCGGCGCGTGCGCATGACGCCGACGTCGTCGTGCTCGACCCACGCGCGGAGCTTCCGCTCACGCGCGTCGAACCGTCGCACGATCGCGACCTGCTGATCGTCGTCGGCCCCGAGGGCGGCGTCTCCCCGGAGGAACTGCGCACGCTCACCGCGGCGGGCGCGCGGAACGCGCAGCTCGGCGACACGGTCCTGCGCACGTCGACGGCGGGGCCGGCGGCCCTCGCCGTGCTCAATGCGGTGAGCGGACGCTGGTGACGGCCGCCGCCTGCAGGTGAGGATCGGTAGACTTCTGTCATGAGCGAGCCGACGGTCTTCACGCGCATTCTGAACGGCGATATCCCCGGGGAGATCGTCGCGGAGTCAGAGCGCGTCTTCGCGATCACCGACATCAACCCGCAGGCCCCGGTGCACGTGCTGGTGATCCCCAAGACGGAGCGTTACCGCGACGTTGCCGAGCTCGCCGCCGCCGACCCGAGCCTCCTCTCGGAGGTCATCAGTATGGCGCACGACGTCGCTCGCGAGAAGGCGGGCGGCGAGTTCCGCCTGATCTTCAACACGGGCGCGGGGGCGGGGCAGACCGTATTCCACGTGCACGCGCATGTGCTCGCTGGCGATCTCGAGGAGAAGACACTCGTTGGCTGACGATACCGACGCGACGACCGTCACCATCACGGCAGACGGCGTCGCCATGGTCCAGCTTCTTGGACCACAGGACAAACTCCTGCGCATGGTCGAGGGGCGCCACCGGGACGTGGACGTCCACGTCCGCGGCAACGAGATCACGCTCTCGGGCGCCGCGGGTGACGTCGCGGCGGCGCGGTTGCTCGTCGACGAGCTCATCGCACTCGCGCGTAGCGGCCATACGCTCGACCCGTCCGACGTCGAGACCGCGAACCGTGTGATCCGCCAATCGGGCGAGCAGCCGGCCCGGGGGCTCGGCGAGGCGATCGTCCAGGCACGAGGCAAGGGCATCCGTCCGAAGACGCCGGGACAGCGCGATTACGTCGACGCGATCGATCTCAACACGATCGTCTTCGGCATCGGTCCGGCAGGAACGGGCAAGACCTATCTCGCGATGGCGAAGGCCGTCCAGGCGCTGCAACGGCGCGAGGTGAGCCGCATCATCCTGACGCGCCCGGCCGTCGAGGCGGGGGAGAGACTCGGCTTTCTGCCCGGATCGCTGACCGACAAGATCGACCCGTATCTGCGGCCGCTCTACGATGCGATCAACGAGATGATGGATCCGGAGATCGTCCCGAAGCTCATGGCGTCCGGCACGATCGAGGTCGCGCCGCTCGCGTACATGCGTGGCCGCACCCTCAACGACTCCTTCGTCGTACTCGACGAGGCGCAGAACACGACCCCCGAACAGATGAAGATGTTCCTGACCCGTCTCGGCTTCGGCACCAAGATGGTCGTCACCGGCGACGTCACGCAGGTCGACCTTCCCGGCGGCACGAGCGGCCTGCGGGTCGTGAACCGCATCCTCGGTGACGTCGACGACATCCATTTCGCCCACCTCTCGAGCGACGACGTCGTGCGTCACGCCCTCGTCGGCCGCATCGTCGACGCTTACACGGCCTACGACGACTCGCGCCAGGCACGGCGCGTCGAGCTCGATGAGGCGCGCGAATTCGCGAACCGAGCGGATCGCCGTCGCGGCGCGACCCCGAGAGCCCGGAACGCCAAGCGAGGACACCCATGATCGACATCAATAACGAATCCGACGTCGAGGTCGACATCGACCTCGTGCTGCGTCTCCTGCAGCACGACCTGCAGGCGCTCCACGTCAGCCCCGATGCCGAGCTGGCCGTCGTGTTCGTCGACGAGGGTGCGATGGAACAGCTCCACGTGCAGTGGATGGACGAGCCCGGCCCGACCGACGTGCTCAGCTTCCCGATGGACGAGCTCCGACCGGGCACGGCCGACCGGCCCACGCCTCCCGGACTGCTGGGCGACATCGTCGTGTGTCCTCAGGTCGCCGAGGTGCAGGCGCAGACAGCCGGCCACACGATGATGGACGAGATCGCGCTGCTGACCACGCATGGTCTGCTGCATCTTCTCGGCTACGACCACGCGCTGCCCGAAGAGGAACGCCGCATGTTCGGTCTCCAGCGCGAACTGCTGGCGTCCTTCGCGGCACGTGAGAGGCGGAATCGGCGCCAATGATCGAGGCGTTTCTCTTCGGAGGTGCCGTCGTGCTCCTCCTCATCGCGGCGTATATGACCGCGCTCGACGCCGCTCTCGGCGTCACGTCCTCCGCAGACCTCGTGGACATGGCGGCGGAGGGCCACAGCCCGCGCGCGCTCGCCCGGATCTCCGCGAACAAGTCCGCCCACGAGGCCGCCGTGACGTTCGCGCGGATCCTCGGAGACGTCGCCGCGGTCGCCTTCGTCGCGGCCGCGTTCCACGAACTGTTCGACTCCGTCGGCTGGGGCGTCCTCGTCTCGGTCGTCGTGATGGCGATCGTCACGTTCATCGTCGTGGCGACCGCGCCCGGGATCCTCGGGCGCCGGTACGCCGAGAAGGTGCTCACGTCGGGGGCCCGGATCGTGCGCGCAACGAAGATCGTCTTCGGCGTCGTCTCGCAACCGCTTGCGACCGCGCTGGAACGGATCATTCCCGGGGGACGACGCCGGGGGTTCGAATCCGAGGAACAGCTGCTCTCGATCGTCGACGAAGCGGCGTCTCACGCGCTCATCGAGGACGACGACCGTGCGCTCATCCACTCGGTGTTCGACTTCACCGACCAGGTCGTGCGCGCGGTGATGGTGCCGCGCACCGAGATGGTGTCGATCGACGCCGGAGCGCCAGCTTCGGAAGCGATGGACGAATTCCTCTCGAGCGGCCTGTCGCGTCTGCCCGTCATCGATGACGACGTCGACGACATCGTCGGCGTGCTCTACCTCAAGGACCTCGTGCAGCACGCGTTCCGCGAGACGCCGGGCTGGCGCGTGGCCGCGGTCAGCGCCTACGCGCGCCCCGCCGTGTTCGTGCCCGAGCAGATGCGTGCCGAGAGCCTGCTGCAGCAGATGAAGCGCGACCAGGTGCACGTCTGCCTCGTCGTCGACGAATACGGCGGCATCGCGGGGATGGTGACGCTCGAAGACCTCCTCGAAGAACTCGTCGGCGAGATCGATGATGAGTACGACGCCCGCACGAACGAGATCGTCGAGTTGCCGGACGGCAGCTTCCGCGTGAGCGCAGGGCTCGGGACGACCGAGGTCGGCGAGCTGTTCGGCATCGACATCGACGATGAAGACGTCGATTCGATCGGCGGACTCATGTCGAAGCACCTGGGCCACATGCCGCAGCCGGGCGAGCAGGTCGAGGCCGAGGGTCTTCTGCTCACGGGGGGCACCTCGCGCGGACGCGGGCGGGGGATCGCGACGGTGTTCGTGGACCGCACGGCCGCGCTGCGGGCGGTGGACGAGGCGCTCGGACGCCACCCCTCGACGGGGGAGACTCCGGTCGCCGCAGCAGAGCACCGTGCGCACAGTCGCCGGGGAAGGAACGGAAGCGAGTGACCGAGGAGAGCACGCGAAGCGGGTTCGTGACGTTCGTCGGACGACCGAACGTCGGCAAGTCGACGCTCATGAACGCGCTCGTCGGCGAGAAGATCGCCATCACGAGCGAGAAGCCGCAGACGACACGGCGCGCGATTCGCGGCATCGTGAATCGTCCGGGCGGCCAGCTCATCGTCGTCGATACCCCGGGCGTGCACCGACCGCGCACTCTGC
This sequence comes from Candidatus Microbacterium pullistercoris, assembly GCA_019119065.1. GTDB lineage: Bacteria > Actinomycetota > Actinomycetes > Actinomycetales > Microbacteriaceae > Microbacterium > Microbacterium pullistercoris. Next base: position 17,144 of record DWXU01000083.1, read on the forward strand.
TCGGCCAGCGACTCAACGATCTCGTCGATACCGTCCTCGGAGACGTCGACGTCATCGCGTTCTGCGCGCCCGCCGATGAGAAGGTGGGGCCGGGCGACCGACGCATCGCACAGAGTCTGGACGGATATCCGCGGGCGCGGAAGATCGCGCTCGTGACGAAGACCGACGCCGCGAGCCGCGACGAGGTCATGGATCGGCTGATCGAGGTCGACGCGCTGCGCGAGGACTGGGATGCCGTCATCCCGATCTCTAGTGAGACGGGGGACCAGCTCGACGTGGTAGCCGACGAGGTGCTCGCGCGGATGCCCGAGGGGCCCGCTCTGTATCCGGACGACGTCGTGACCGACGAATCGCTTGAGGACCGCATCGCCGAGATCATCCGCGAGGCGGCGCTGCAGGACGTGCGCGAGGAACTCCCGCACTCGATCGCCGTGCAGATCGATGACATCGCCCCGCGCGAGGATCGCGACGACCTGACGGACGTGCACGCGAGCGTGGTCGTCGAGCGCGACAGTCAGAAGGCGATCATCATCGGTCGGAAGGGCTCCCGCCTGAAGGAGATCGGTGCGCGCGCTCGGGCGGAGCTCGAACCGCTCATCGGTACGCGTGTCTTCCTCGGACTCCACGTGCGCGTCGCGAAGGAATGGCAGCGCGATCCGAAGCACCTCGGCCGGCTGGGGTTCTGAGCATTGTGCTCGACGTGCGACCGGTTTTCTCGCGGTCAGCCGTGCAGGATGCGTGATATCGTGAGCGTGTGCGTCAGTTGAGTCTGCTTCTTCTTCCCTGCCGCGACGAGACCTCGTAGTCTGGGCCTTCTCGTCGCGGAGATTCGCGTGGCCCCATATCCACGACGCGAAGGAAGCAAGAAGATGCAGAACAACCAGAAGCCGAGCGGGATGCCCGTACGGAAGTACACCCCGTTCCACGAGCAGATCACGGTCGACCTCCCTGACCGCACCTGGCCCTCGAAGCGCATCGAGCAGGCACC
>DWXU01000084.1:0-3278 GCA_019119065.1 Candidatus Microbacterium pullistercoris
CACCTAAAAACTCTGGCACACTGTCGTCATGACGATCGCTGCCGCGCCGAAGAAGCCGCGTGCCGCCTGGCTGCTCGGGCCGGCGCTTGTGGCGGGCGTGGCGTACCTGGATCCGGGCAACGTCGCGACGAACATGTCGGCGGGAGCGCAATTCGGATACCTGCTCGTGTGGGTGGTCGTGCTCGGCAACGCGATGGCGTGGCTGATTCAGTACCTCTCCGCGAAGCTCGGCGTCGTCACGGGCCACAGCCTGTCGGAGACGCTCGGCACGCGGATCCGTTCGCCGTGGGCGCGGCGCGCGTACTGGCTGCAGGCGGAGCTCGTCGCCATGGCAACCGACGTCGCGGAGATCATCGGCGGCGCGGTGGCGCTCTGGCTGCTGTTCGACGTGCCGCTCGTGGCCGGAGGCGTCATCACGGGCGTCGTCTCGATGGGGCTGCTCTGGATCCAGTCGCGCGGCGGCGCGAAGCCGTTCGAATTCGTCGTCATCGGCCTCATGGCCGTCATCACGATCGGATTCACCGTGGGCGTGTTCGTCGGTCCCCCGGATCCCGCGTCGATCGTCGAGGGTCTCGTGCCGCGGTTCGAGGGCTCCGGATCCGTGCTGCTCGCCGCGTCGATCCTCGGTGCGACGGTCATGCCGCACGCGATCTATGCGCACTCCGCGCTCGCCCGCGACCGTTTCGCCGATCACGTCGAGGCGCCGGGGCGGATCCCCCGCCTGCTGCGCGCGACGAAGTGGGACGTGACGATCGCGCTGATCATCGCGGGCACCGTGAACCTCGCGATCCTGCTGCTCGGCGCGGCGAACCTGCCCGGGGTTCCGGGCACGGACAGCCTCGAAGGCGCTCACGCGGCGCTCGCGGATCACCTCGGCCCGCTGGTCGCGACGGTGTTCGCGGTCGGGCTGCTCGCCTCGGGTCTCGCCTCGACATCCGTGGGCGCGTACGCCGGATCCGAGATCATGCAGGGGCTGCTGCGGGTGCGGATCCCGCTGATCGCCCGGCGCATCGCGACCATGGTGCCGGCGATCGTGGTGCTGGCCGTGGGGTTCGATCCGACCCAAGCCCTGATCCTCAGTCAGGTCGTGCTGTCGTTCGGGATCCCGTTCGCGCTGATCCCGCTCGTCGCGCTCACGGCGCAGGCACGGACGCTCGGGTCGCACCGCAATCGTTGGTGGACGACCGCGATCGGCGTCGCATCGAGCGCATTCCTCATCGCGCTCAACGCGCTCCTGCTCTGGTTGACGTTCGTGCCATGAGTCCGTAAGTCTCCGACAAGTCCGGCGAGAATCGCAACGGACTCGTCGGAGACTTGCGGACTCGTCAGAGCGCGAGGTCGGCCGCTTTGCGGAGCAGCACGTCGCGCTCGCGCTCGTTGCCGGTAAGGCGCGCCGCCTCGCGCAGGCAGTCGCGCGCCTCGTCCACGCGCCCGAGACGCGCGAGCAGGTCGCCGCGGACCGAGGGGAGCAGATGGGATCCGCGCAGCGCGCCCGAGGCGGCGATCTCGTCGACGATGCGCAGCGCGCTCGCCGGGCCGGTCGCCATAGCGACCGCGGCAGCGCGGTTGAGGTCGACGGCCGGCGAGGGGGCGATCCGCCCCAGGGCCTCGTACAGCACGATGATGTGCTCCCAGTCAGTGTCGTCGAACGTCGCCGCGACCGCGTGGCACTCGGCGATCGCCGCCTGCAGTCCGTACGCGCCGCGGCCGCGCCCCAGGGCGTCCGCCCGGGCCAGCGCCGCCCGACCTCGCGCGATCAGCGTCGCGTCCCAGCGCGTGCGGTCCTGCTCATTCAGCAGCACCGGGTTCCCGTCCCGGTCGGTGCGTGCCGGGAAGCGCGCGGCGGTGAGTTCCATCAGCGCGGCAAGGCCGTGCACCTCGTGCTCGCCCGGGATCAGCTCGGCCAGCACCCGGACGAGGCGGATCGCTTCCCGGGCGAGGCCGACGCGCATCCACTCCTCCCCCGAACTGGCGACGTGTCCCTCGTTGAAGATGAGATAGAGCACGCTGAGCACGCCGTCGAGACGCTCGGCGTACTCCCCGCGCGGCGGCACTTCGAAGGGCGCGTTGACGGCGGCGAGCGTCTTCTTCGCTCGCACGATGCGCTGTTGGATCGTCGAGGTTGGAACGAAGAACGCCCGGCCGATCTGGTCGGTCGTGAGCCCGCCGACGACGCGCAGCGTGAGGGCGATCCGAGCCTCGCGCGACAGCGCCGGGTGACAGGCGATGAAGACGAGCCGCAAGATGTCGTCGTCGATCGCGTCGGGGTCGTAGTCGATCTCGCCCGTCGCCTCGTCCATCTCCCGTGCGATGGCGGCGTACCGGTCGTCGAGCGCTGCGGCGCGGCGCCACCCGTCGACAGCGCGACGCTTGCCGACGGTGACGAGCCACGCGCCAGGGTTCGTCGGCACCCCGTCGGCCGGCCACTGCTCGAGCGCCGCGGAGAGCGCCTCCTGCGCGAGATCCTCGGCGAGGTCGAAGTCGCCGGTGAAGCGAGTCAGGGTGGCGACGATGCGTGCGGACTCGATGCGCCACACCGCTTCGACGCGGCGACGGGCCGACGCCGTGTCCGGCGACGCGTCATGCATCATCGTTCACGCTCCCAAGTCCGCAAGTCTCCGACAAGGCCGGCGGGAATCGCAGCGGACTTGTCGGAGACTTGCGGACTCGTCACGCGTCGCCGAGCTGCTCGCGCCACTCGGCTTCCTTCTCGATCCACTCGTTGTCGGCGGGGAAGTCCTCGGGGCCCGTGACGCGACGGATCTCGACCTTGTTTCCGGGGCCGAGCGGCGCGCGCTTCGCCCACTCGGTGGCCTCCTCGATCGTGGGGACGTCGAGGATCCAGAACCCGTTGAACAGCTCCTTGGTCTCGCCGTACGGTCCGTCGGTCGCCACCGGCGGCGTGGCGGAATAATCGACGACGACGCCCTCCGCCGCCTCGGCCAGGCCCTCGCCACTTGCCAGGACGCCAGCCTTCATCATCGACTCGTTGAACTTCCCCATCGCCTCGATGATCTGCTCGAACGGCACTTCCTTGTACTCCGCGATCGCCTCGTCACTGTTGCGCATGATGAGCATGAACTTGGACATGATGTTCCTCTCTCCGGTGGGCCCGTTCTGACCCTCTCACTGACGCATCGAACGGGGAAGAAGGAAATCGACAGCGCGGCGGCAGAATATTGCTGAGTCCGCAAGTCTCCGACAAGTCCGGTGCGAACAGCTGCGGACTTGTCGGAGACTTGCGGACATGAGCGCCGGGCGCGCGAGCAGGCGCAGGA
>DWXU01000085.1:0-15626 GCA_019119065.1 Candidatus Microbacterium pullistercoris
CACCGCAGACTCCGGCCGTCGTCGCCGTGACGTGGATCGACGCGCCGAGCGGACCGACCGTCACCCCGGCGACCGCGCGTCTCGGCGGCAGTATCCGCGTGCCGAACACGGCGTTGCGGGATGAACTGTTCGCTCTCATCGCCGAGGTCGCCGACGCCACGGCTCGCGCCCACGCCGTGACCGCCACCACGACCACCTCACGGCGGTACGACGCGACGGTGAACCATCCCGCCGCGGCCTCCGAGCTGCGCGGCGCGCTCGAGCCCGCCGTCGCCGATGCGTTCGGCGGCGCGGATCCGACACCCGACATCCCGATCCCCGTGATGGCGTCGGAGGACTTCAGCTATTACCTGGGGGAGGTGCCCGGTGCCTTCGCGCTCGTCGGCGCGGGGGACCCGCACTCGTGCCACAGTCCCCAGTACGACTTCAACGACAACCTGATCGCGCCCGTCGTCCGCGCCTACGCGCGGCTCGCGGGTGCCCCTGAACTCCCCGCACCACTGAGCGGCGGGGCGACCGATGACAGCCAGCACAAGGTGAGTGATACCTAGCTACAACCCGAGAGGAGCCGATCATGGACATGAGTCCGTTCGAGCAGTGGGAATCTGAAATTCGCGGCTATTGCCGCGCCTATCCGACGGTCTTCTCTCATGCGTCTAATGCGCGTCAGGTCGCAGAAGACGGCACGAGCTACATCGACTTCTTCGGCGGTGCCGGAGTGCTCAACTTCGGGCACAACAACCCGAAGATGAAGGAGGCGATGATCGCGTTCCTCGAGGCTGATGGCGTCGCACACAGCCTCGACACCTACACGACAACGAAACGCGACTTCATCACGAAGTTCCACGACGTCGTGCTTGCTCCGCGGGGCATGGACTACAAGATGCAGTTCATGGGGCCGACGGGAACCAACGCGGTCGAGGCGTCGCTCAAGCTCGCGCGCCGAGCGACCGGTCGCGAGGACGTCGTGGCGTTCTCGCACGGGTTCCACGGAATGACGCTCGGCGCGCTCGCCGCGACCGCGAACCACGCCTTCCGGGCGTGGGCCGGAGTTCCGCTGAACCACGTATTGCGCCTGCCCAACGAGTTCGCTCCGGGCGGGGGAACCGCGGGCCTCGACGCCTACCGGGCCGCGCTCGACGACGCCTCCTCCGGACTGCGCCCGCCCGCGGCATTCATCGTCGAGGCGGTGCAGGCCGAAGGTGGCGTGTGGGTACACAGCGCGGAGTGGCTGCACGCGGTGCAGCAGCTCGCCCGCGACGTCGGGGCGCTCTTCATCATCGACGACATCCAGGCCGGGTGTGGCCGCACGGGCTCGTACTTCAGCTTCGACGGCATGGGTCTGGATCCGGACATCATCAACCTCGCGAAGGGGCTCGGCGGCTACGGAACGCCGATCGCGATGAACCTCAACAAGCCCGAGGTCGACGCGCACTGGAGCCCCGGCGCCCACACGGGCACGTTCCGGGGACAGGGCCTGTCGTTCGTCGCCGGAGCTGTCGGCCTCGACTACTTCACCGACGACGTGTTGATGGAGGCCGTCGCCGAGAAGGGCAAGCGGATGGCGGAGAGCCTCGAGCGGATCGCGGCATCCGCACCGGACCGCGGCTGGGAGGTGCGCGGTGTCGGCATGATGCAGGGTATCGACGTCGTCGACGGCGCCTTCGCCAAGCAGGTGCAGGCGGAGTGCTTCGCGCAGGGCCTGTTGATCGGGCCGTGCGGAACCGATGGCCGGGTCGTCAAGTTGATCCCGCCGCTGACCACGCCGGATGACGACCTCGACGAGGGACTCGCGATTTTGGAGCGTGCCGTCCAGGCGGTCGCGGAAGGGGGTGCATGAGGATGCGCATGCGAGACGACATGACGTTCCCGCCGGAGGAGTACGAGCGGCGGATCGGTGAACTGCGGGCACGGATGCACCAGCGGCTCCTCGACGCGGTGGTGATCACCGACCCCGAGAACCTCATGTATCTGACCGACTATCAGACGACGGGGTACTCGTTCTTCCAGGCCCTCGTCGTCCCGCTCGACTCCGAGCCGTTCATGATCACGCGGCAGATGGAGGAGTCGAACGTGATCGAGCGCACCTGGGTCGAACTCACGCGACCGTATCCGGATACGGGCGACGCGATCCAGCAGCTGGTCGCTTCGTTGCGCGAGTTCGGTCTCGACCGTGGACACGTGGGATACGAGCGCAACAGCTACTTCTTCCCGGCGTATCACCAGGACCGCATCCACACGTCGTTCCGTCAGGGGCGGCTCATGGACTGCTTCGGGATCGTGGAAGAGGGCCGCGTACGCAAATCGGCGTTCGAGATCGACGTGATGCGTCGCGCCGCGCACGCGACGCAGGAGGGCATGCGCGCCGGAATCGCGGCGGCCGAGGTCGGCGCGACGGAGAACGACGTCGCTGCCGAGATCTCTCGCGGGATGTTCTCGGCAGGTGGCGAGTATCCCGCCGTGATGCCGTACGTCACGAGCGGGCCGCGCACGATGATCGGTCACGCGACGTGGGAAGGGCGCGAACTGCAATCGGGCGATGCCGTGTTCCTCGAGGTCGGCGGATGCTATCGCCGCTACCACACGGCCATGATGCGCACCGTGCTCCTGCACGACATGACTCCGGCCATGGCGCAGGCAGAGGAACGGATGAAGACGGCGCTGCGCGAGCTGAAGTCGGTGTTGCGACCGGGGACGACCGTCTCCGATGCCGACTCGATCGTGCGCACGATCATCACCGACAACGGCATCGGCGCCGACCTCGTGACACGCGCAGGGTACTCGATCGGGATTGCGTTCCCGCCGTCGTGGGATGAGGGCTACATCATGAGCCTCATGCCCGGCGGCAACGATGTGCTCGAGGAGGGGATGACCTTCCACGTGATCCCGTGGATGTGGGGCGTCGAAGGCACCCGGACGGTGGGCATCTCCGACACGATCCGCATCACGGAGAGCGGCTGCGAGTCGTTCTTCGACTTCGACGAGGACTTCGTCGTGAAATCAGCAGGCGAGCAGTCGGGTCACGGCCCGGCCGAGCTCAAAGCGGTGTGAGCCGCGGGAGGAGGACACGATGACTGAGTCATTTACCGCGACGGATCCGACGACCGGCACGGTGGTGCGGGCGGTGCCCGCGCTCGACGAGGCCGCGCTCGAGGGCGTGCTTGCCGCCGCTGAAGACGCATACGAGACGTGGCGGCGGTGGCCGATCGCGGATCGCGCGGCGGTGCTGCGAGATGTCGCGCGCGCGATGCGCGACGACGTGGAGCGGCTGGCGATGCTCATGACCGAAGAGGTCGGCAAGCCGATTACCGAGGCGCGCGGGGAGGTGAATAAGGCGGCGTGGGCGGCTGAGCATTATGCCGATCACGCCGAGGAGTACCTCGCGCCGGATGAGATCGCCAGCGACGCGACGCGGTCCTATGTGCAGCACTTGCCGCTCGGGCCCGTCCTGGGCGTGCTGCCGTGGAACGCACCGTTCTGGCTGGCCTTCCGCTTCTGTGCGCCCGCGCTCATGGCCGGTAATACGTGCGTGATGAAGCATGATCGCAACGTGCCGGGGTGCGCCGAAGCGATTGCGGAGGTCATCGCCCGCGTCGCGGCAGAGCACGGGGCGCCGACGGCGATCCTGCAGAACGCTCCGATGGGGCACGAACTCGTCCAGACCGCGCTGCGCGACGGTCGGATCCGCGCCGTGTCGTTAACCGGATCCGAGAGAGCGGGGGCGGCTGTCGCTTCGACGGCCGCTCGCGAGATCAAGCCGGCCGTGCTGGAGCTCGGCGGCTCCGACCCCGCAATCGTGCTCGCGGACGCCGACCTCGAGAAGGCGGCGGCCGCGATCACCACGATGCGGATCATCAACGCGGGGCAGTCCTGCATCGCCGCCAAGCGCGTGATCGTCGAGGAGACGGTCTACGAGGAGTTCCTGGCGATGTACGCCGAGCGGCTCTCGTCGCTGAAGATGGGGGATCCGCGCTCGGAAGAGACGCAGGTCGGTCCCATCGCGCGTGCGGACCTGCGCGAGAACCTGCACCGTCAGGTCACCGAGTCGGTCACGCAGGGCGCGAAACTGCTCTTCGGGGGAGAGATCCCGGACGGCGAGGGGTATTTCTATCCGGTAACGCTTCTCAGCGACGTCGAGCCAGGAATGACGGCCTGCGCGGAGGAGACGTTCGGTCCGGTGGCGGTCGTCATGCCCGCTGCGAACGCCGACGCTGCCCTGGCGATGGCCAACGACACCCCCTACGGGCTCGGCGCGAGCGTGTGGACGTCGTCTCCCGAGCGCGGAGAGCAGATGGCGCGCGAGATCGTCGCGGGCCAGGTTGCGATCAACGGCATCGTGAAGACGGATCCGCGGCTGCCGAGCGGTGGCGTGAAGCGCTCGGGATTCGGTCGCGAGCTCGGTCTGGACGGCATCCGGGAGTTCGTGAATCGCCAGCAAATCTGGGTCGGCCCGGCCGTGACGTGACGCCGATTCCGGCCAGGAGGAGCGTTTGACAGTGCATTGTCCGGATGTATACGTTGCAGACATCTGAACACCGCTGACGCGGACATCACCCGAGACGGAAGGTCCTTTCGTGAAACTCACCAAGAAAACCGCAGCAGTGGCATCGGCACTCCTCCTGGCCGGCGGTCTCGCGGCCTGCTCCAGCGACGAAGGCGGCGGTGATAACGGCGGCGGCGACGCTGACGCGTCGAACCTCGAGGACACGTACGTCGTCGCGACCGACACCTCGTTCGTTCCCTTCGAGTTCGAAGAGGACGGCGAGTACGTCGGCTTCGACATCGACATCGTGAACGCGATCGCCGACCGGGTCGGATTCGAGATCGACCTCGAGACGACCAACTTCGACGGCATCATCCCGGGACTGCAGACCGGCACGTTCGACATCGCGATCGCCGGGATCACGATCACCGAAGAGCGTAAGGGCGCTGTCGACTTCACGAGCCCCTACTACAAGTCGGGTCTGCGGATCGGGGTCCCGATCGACAACACCGACATCAACGGCGTGGAGGACCTCGAAGGCCTCGACATCGCGACGCGTCTCGGTTCCACGAGCGCCGACTACATCAGCGAGAACATCGAGGGCGCGACGCCGAACACCTATGAGCAGCTTGACCAGGCCTACCTGTCGGTCGAGGGCGGTGGCTCCGATGCGGTGCTCTACGACGCGCCGAACGTCGAGTACTACATCCTCACGCAGGGGGAGGACAGCCTGAAGACCGTCGGCGAGCTGCTCGAAGGGCAGGATTACGGCCTCGCGGTCTCGAAGGGCAACGAGGAGCTGGTGACGGCGATGAACGAGGCGCTCGCGGAGATCATCGACGACGGCACCTACGCGGAGATCTTCAGCGACTGGTTCGGCAGCGAGCCCGAGTGGTTGGACGAACTGGCCGAGTCGCAGGCTGGCTGATCAGCACCGAATGCATAACGATCATGGCCGCGCCCCTCGTGCGCGCTCACGAGGGGCGCGCGTGACATGAATATCATCACCGACTTCGACTGGATCGGTGTCGTCGCGTACTTCCCGAACCTCGCGGTGGGTCTGCTCTACACCCTCCTGGTCTCGGTCGTCGGACTCCTGATCGGGTTCGTGCTCGGAGCGGTCTTCGGGCTCGCTCGCCTGAGCCGCTTCCGCGTCGTCCGGGTCATCGCGGTGATCTACATCGAGGTGCTCCGCGGAACGCCGTTGCTCGTTCAGGCGATGTGGATCTTCTTCGCGCTGCCGTTGATCATTCAGTACACGCTGCCGTCGCTGGCCGCCGGCATCATCGTGATCGGACTCAACTCCGGCGCGTACATCGCCGAGATCGTCCGTGGCTCCGTGCAGTCGGTCGACAAGGGCCAGATGGAAGCGGGCCGCTCGCTCGGGATGAGTCACCACATCACGATGCTCAAGGTGATCTGGCCGCAGGCGTTCAAGCGGATGATCCCGCCGCTCGGAAACCAGTTCATCGTCAGCATCAAGGACACCTCGCTGCTGTCGGTCATCCTCGTCCCCGAGATCCTGTTCCAGGCGCGCTCGGTCGCGTCGACCTACTACAACGCTGTGGAGATCTACACGGCGGCCGCGGTGTTCTACCTCGCGATCACCCTGACCCTGTCCGCTGTGCTGCGGTACACCGAGAAGCGTTTGGAGCTGCGGTCATGATCATCGAGGTCTCCGACCTTCACAAGTCGTTCGGCACGAACCACGTGCTCACGGGCATCGATCTGGCGGTCGAGGACGGTGAGGTCGTCTGCGTCATCGGGCCGTCCGGATCGGGCAAGAGCACGCTGCTGCGCTGCCTCAACCGCCTCGAGGACATCACCGGCGGCGACGTCGTCATCGATGGGCACCGCCTGACCGATCCGAAGACCCGGATCGACGGCGTCCGCGCCGAGATCGGCATGGTGTTCCAGCAGTTCAACCTGTTCCCGCACATGTCGGTCATCGAGAACATCTGTCTCGCGCCGATGATGGTCCGCAAGCTCGGTAAAGCCGGAGCGAGGGACCGCGCCCGCGCGCTGCTCGACAAGGTCGGGCTCGCCGACAAGGAGAACGCGTATCCGTCGAGCCTGTCGGGCGGACAGCAGCAGCGCGTCGCGATCGCCAGGGCGCTCGCGATGGAACCGCGGGTGATGCTCTTCGACGAGCCCACTTCCGCGCTCGACCCGGAGCTCGTCGGCGAGGTCCTCGCGGTGATGAAGGATCTCGCGCACGAGGGCATGACGATGGTCGTCGTCACCCACGAGATGGGCTTCGCCCGCGAGGTCGGCGATCGGGTGGTCTTCATGGACGGCGGCGTCATCGTCGAAGAGGGCGATCCGCAGCAGGTGTTCTCGAGCCCGCGCGAAGTCCGGACGCAGGAGTTCCTCAACAAGGTCCTCTGAGGAGCATCCGTTACGCGCTGTGAAGCGCAGAACCGGCTCGCGCGGGCGTTCGGCGCACCGCCGTACTAACGTCGAAAGCGCCCGCCGACCCGAGGAGGTCCCTTCCCGTGCCCAGCCATGTCATCGCGCAGCCCGAGACGCTCTACGTCGGAACGCCGGCGTATCTCATCGCGAGCGAGAACCCCGACGGAACGACGAACCTCGCGCCCGCGTCCTCGTATTGGGCACTCGGGAACATGCTCGTGCTGGGCCTCGAGACGGACGGGCAGACGGTGACGAACCTGCTCGAGCGCGGGGACATGACGGTGAACTTCCCGTCCGGCGAACTCTGGCGCGCGGTCATTGCGCTCGACGGCACCACCGGTCGCAATCCGGTGCCGGACGGCAAGCCGCGTTTCCGCCATGAGCCCGACAAGTTCGGCGCCGCGGGTCTCACGCCGCAGGACTCCGAGAAGGTCGCCGTGCCGCGTGTCGCCGAATGCCGCCTGCAGTTCGAGGCGATCCTGCGCCGCGCGACTCCCGGCCTCGGTGGCGGCTACTACATGGTCGAGGCCGAGGTCGTCCGCGTGCACGCGGACCCGGCGATCCTGAAGCCGGGCACGGCGCTCCCGGACCCGACGCGGTGGAGCCCGCTCGTGTACCGGTTCCGCCACTTCTTCGCGGCGCACGACGAGCTGGGGTGGCTCGCGAAGAGCCCCACGGCCGACGGGCCTCCGCCGACCCGGTGATCACCTCGCGGCTTCTCGCGCAAGGTGGTTGTGTCGCCGGCTGACCGGTGCGAGGGTGACAGGCGTATGGCCACTCGGATGGCTGTCGGCTCACGAATCTCGAACGGGAGGAGAACGGCCATGGCACCCAGCAAGAGGATCAAGGACGAGGAAGTGTACGAAGAGGTGCGCGAATCGGGCGCATCGAAGCAGAAGGCCGCGCGAATCGCGAACGCCGCTGCCCGCGACGGACGGAAGTCGGTGGGACGGCGCGGCGGGGAGTCCGGATCCTACGACGACTGGACGGTGCCGGAGCTGCGCGAGCGCGCCAGGGAGATCGGCCTCACGGGGTACTCCGACCTGCGCAAGGCCGAGCTGATCGACGCGTTGCGCGACAGCTGACGGCCGGTTACGTGCGCGGGTCGTCCTCGCGAGCGTCGCTCGAGTAGTCGGGACGCGGCGGCTGCGGCTGCTGGTCCGACATCTCGCCGCCCTCGCGTCCACCGTGGGGTCGACCGTGGTCGGCGAATTCCTCGCGGTCGAAGACGAACCGCCACGGCCCGGCCGTGAAGCTCGCCCCGGTCCGCAGCGTCTCGCTGCGCTCGTCCGGGTGCGTTGCGGCTGAGAGCGGGTTCGCGTTCATCTCGCCCTCGCCGTGCAACGTGACGACGTATTCGTCGCGTTCGTCGTGCACGACCGTCGCGTGGAGCGCGTCGATGCCGGCGAGTCGTAAGCCGCTGCCCTCGGCGGATCCGATCGTGAGCTCGTCCGTCGTGAGCGGCTGGATCATGCGCTCCGCGTCCGAGCGGACGAGGAGTCGGGGGTTTCCTGCTCCCCACGCGGCGTGCGTCGTGGTGGGGCCGCTGTTGTCATCCTGCATGGTGTCGTCGGCTCCTTTCGCAGGGGACCGCCGGTGCGGCCCCGGATCTCACATGATGCCTGTTCCGCATCCAAAACGACAGGGGCGCGGCCGAGACGGCCCCGCCCCTGTCGTCGGTACGTCTCAGCCGCGCCGGTGCTCGCGGTAGTACGCGAGCAGCGCGCGCGTTGACGGATCCTGAGCCGCGATCGCGCTCTCGTCGCCTTCGAGGGCGGGCGCGATCTCGAGCGCGAGCTGCTTGCCGAGCTCGACGCCCCACTGGTCGAAGGAATTGAGGCCCCAGATCACGCCCTGCGTGAAGGTGATGTGCTCGTAGAGCGCGATGAGTTCGCCCAGGACGCGGGGGGTGAGATCCGGCGCGAAGATCGACGTCGTCGGGCGGTTGCCATCGAAGGTCCGTGCGGCGACGAGGGCTCCGGTCGTGCCCTCGGCCTCGACCTCGTCCGCCGTCTTGCCGAACGCGAGCGCCTTCGTCTGCGCGAGGAAGTTCGCGAGGAACAGTCCGTGCACGTCGCGCCCGCCGTCCTCGAGGGGGTAGGCGGGGTTCGCGAAGGCGATGAAGTCGGCCGGGATGAGGCGCGTGCCCTGGTGGATGAGCTGGTAGAAGGCGTGTTGACCGTTCGTGCCGGGCTCGCCCCAGAACACCTCGCCGGTGTCGGTCGTGACGGGGGAGCCGTCCCACCGCACCGACTTGCCGTTCGACTCCATCGTCAGTTGCTGCAGGTACGCGGGGAAGCGATGCAGCAACTGCGCATACGGCAGCACCGCGTGCGACTGCGCGCCGAGGAAATTGGTGTACCAGATGTTGAGCACGCCCATCAGGACGGGGACGTTCTTCTCGAGCGGCGTCGTCCGTACGTGCTCGTCGACGGTGTGGAAGCCCGCCAGGAAGTCGCGGAACCGCTCGGGCCCGAGGGTGATGGCGAGCGATGCTCCGATCGCCGAGTCGACCGAGTAGCGTCCGCCGACCCAATCCCAGAATCCGAACGCGTTGCTCGTGTCGATGCCGAATTCGGCGACCTTGTCGAGTGCCGTCGACAGCGCGATGAAATGCTTCGACACGGCGTCCGCGCGCGCGGCCTCGTCGGATCCGATGCCGAGACCCTCCCACAGCCACTCGCGCGCGAGGCGCGCGTTCGTCAGGGTCTCGAGCGTGGTGAACGTCTTCGACGCGACGATGAACAGCGTCGTCTCCGGGTCAAGTCCCGCGGTCTTCTGCGCCAGGTCGGTCGGATCGATGTTCGAGATGAAGCGCGCTTCGATCCCAGCGTCCGCGTACGGTGCGAGCGCTTCCGAGACCATGACCGGGCCGAGGTCGCTGCCGCCGATGCCGATGTTCACGACGTGCGTCACACGCTTGCCGGTGACGCCGGTCCATTCGCCGGAGCGCACACGGTCTGCGAATGCGTCCAGGCGCGTCAGCACCTCCTGCACGTCGGCGTCGATGTCCTGGCCGTCGACGTTCAGCGGCGTTCCCGCGGGCCGGCGCAGCGCCGTGTGCAGGACGGCGCGGTCCTCGGTCGTGTTGATGTGCTCGCCCGCGATCATGGCCGCGTAGCGCTCGGCCACGCCCGTCTCCTCCGCCAGGCGCACGAGTGCGGCGAAGATCTCATCCGTGACGAGGTTCTTCGACAGGTCGACGCGCAGGTCGGCCAGGTCGAGGCTCAGGCGCGCGGCCCGGTCGGGGTCGTCGTCGAACCAGGCGCGGAGGTCGGGGGAGAAGCCATCGCCGAGCTCGAGGAGTTCGGCCCAGGCGCGAGTACGGGTGGGGTCGACAGGAGAGGTCATGGTGAGAATCTACCGATCCGAGCCGCCGCACGCGAAGGGGCGGCCGCCGAACCGCAGCCCACACCAGCGGACGCCCCCGCTCCCGCACCGGGAGCTGAGCACGTCGCCCGTGACCGCACGCGCCCGCGACCTACACATCGTGTGCTGCGCGCGCAAGCCCCTCGGCGTGCGTCCGATGCGCGCATAGCGTCGTGACGGATGGCCCCGCGACGGCCGCCAACAACTCGGCCGCCGCTCGACAAGTGACGGAGCGGCATGTTGGATCACGACTCACTGCTGAACACATCGGCCGATCGCGGGACGGAGAGCGATGAGAAGAACATCTTCGTGCTCGGACTCACGGAGGTGCAGAGGGACGAACTGCAGACGGTGCACGGTGCGCGCCGCTATCGGTTTCACGACCTCCTTGACTACGAGACGCTGGTGGATGCCTCACACGTCGAGTTCCAGAAGCTGCTCGATGCGGCCCGGCGGGAACTCGACGCATTCGGCGGCTCCGTTGACGCGATCGTCAGCCATTGGGACTTTCCGACGAGCGTCATCGGTCCGATTCTGGCGAAGGAACGTGGTCTGCCCGCGCCATCGCTGGAAAGCCTGCTGAAGTGCGAGCACAAGTACTGGAGCCGCCTCGAACAGCATGCCTCGGTGCCGGAATGCGTGCCGCGGTTCGCGTTCTTCGATCCCTTCGACGACGATGCCTTCGATCAGATCGACCTGCCGTTTCCCTTCTGGGTGAAGCCGGTGAAATCTCACTCGTCGAATCTCGGATTCGAGATCCGCGATCGCGCCTCGTTCGACGAGGCCGTCGCACAGATCAGGGAGGAGATCGAACACATCGGGAACGCCTTCAACGCTGTCCTCGACCGCGTCGATGTGCCGCCGGAGCTGCAGGACCCAGGAGGCAATACGTGTCTCGCCGAGCAGCTCATCTCCGGGATCCAGGTCGCACCCGAGGGCACCGTGTTCCGCGGCGAATTCGCGGTGCACGGCATCTTCGACATGCATCGCGACGCGGGCGGGACGAGCATCGAGCGGATCGACTATCCCGCGAGCAGCGTTCCCTCCCACGTGCAGGAGCGCATGACCGACATCTTGGAACGGTACCTGCGGCGCGTCGGCTTCGACGACGCCTGCTTCAACGGGGAATTCATGTGGGATGACGAGACGGACGACCTCTGGCTCATCGAGGTCAATACGCGCATCTCGCAGTCTCACAGCGAGATGTTTGTCATGGTCGACGGCGCTTCCAACCACGAGGTCGCGATCGATATCGCCCTCGGCCATGCGCCGCGTCTGGCCTCCGGTGACGGCGAGTTCCGCGTGGCATCGCAGTGCATGATCTTCCACGACGACGACGCGACGGTCACGCGGATCCCGACGACGGAGGAGATCGCGGATCTGGAGCGACGACACCCCTGGTGCGATGGCGCCGTCGGAATGATGGGCATCTCATGGGGCGGGTTCAACAGCCTGCAGGTCGCGGCCCGCCGCCCGCCCGCGTTGAAGGCCATCATCGCCGCCTCCGCGACCGAGGACCTCTACGTCGACAACATGCACTACATGGGCGGCTGCCTGCTCACCGACAATCTGTCCGAAGCGACTGTCATGTTCGCGTTCAACAGTCTGCCGCCGGACCCGGCGATCGTCGGCGACCGATGGCGTGACATGTGGCGCGAGCGACTCGAGGGCAGTGGGCTGTGGATCGAAACGTGGCTCCGGCATCAGCGCCGGGACGAATACGGGAAGCCGGCGTCCGTCTCCGAGAACTACAGCGACATCCAGTGCCCGGTCTTCGCGGTCGGGGGCTGGGCCGACGGGTACACGAACGCCGTCTTCCGTCTCATGGAGCACCTCGAGGTGCCGCGCAAGGGGCTCATCGGGCCGTGGGGGCACAAGTATCCGCACTTCGGCGTGCCTGGGCCGGCGATCGGGTTTCTGCAGGAGGTCGTGCGGTGGTGGGATCACTGGCTCAAGGGCATCGACACCGGCCTGATGGACGAGCCGATGTTGCGCGCGTGGATGCAGGACAGCGTGCCCCCGGCGACCTCGTACGACACGCGGCCCGGCCGTTGGGTGGCGGAGCGCAGCTGGCCTGCCGCCGCGGTCCGTGAACGTCGCTACGTGCTCGATCGCCACGCGCTCGAACAGGACGGCGCCGCGATCGACCCCGGACACGATGTCCGGCTGCAGTCGCCGCTGAGCGTCGGCATGTTCGCCGGCAAGTGGGCGTCCTACGCCGCCGTGCCCGACCTTCCCTTCGACCAGCGCGAAGAAGACGGCGGTGCGCTCGTGTACGAGACCGAGCCGCTCGACGCGCCGTTGGAGATCTTCGGGCTGCCGTCGCCCGACCTCGAGATCACTCCGTTGGAGGACGGCGAACATGCCTGGCGCGTCACGCGCGACCTCGCCACGGATGTCTCGAAGCTCGAAGTGCTGAACGATCAGGGCAGTTTCCGGATCGATGAGACGGACACCGTCGTGCGCCGCGACACGAGCGAGTGGTACACGTTCCAGCGCAACGACGTGAACTCGGTGCGCGGAGAGACGCGGACCGTGCGCCGTTACGAACGCGATGACTGGCGGATCGAAGTTCTGACGCGCACCGTGCTCACCTCGACGCCGGAGGAGTTCCACGTCAACGCCGAGCTCGATGCCTACGAGCTCGACGCGGAACACGGCGACTCGCGATTCTTCGCCGACAGTTGGCAGCTGTCCGTGCCGCGCGATCTCGTGTAGCGGCGCACACGTGCACGCCCGCGTGCGCGGGACGCATACCGCCCGCGGCATGTCGACGCACCTAGTGTGAGAAAGGCGATCGGCATCCGCCGTTGGCACCTGTACGACGGCGTTCCGAATCCGTCGCAACCGAAACGGAGCGGTTATCTCCTCCACCCAGACTGCCCGCCCCGAAACACTCGGGCCCGTTCGCCAGACCTACGCGGGAACCGATGATTTCCCACCCCTGACCCGTGTCTATTCACAGCTGTCCAACGTCGTGCGTGAGATGGGGCTGTACCGCCGGGCTCACGTCTTCTACGCTCTGGTCGGCGCCGCGCTCATCCTGGCCCTCGCCGGCGCCGTCGCCGGCTTCATCCTGCTCGGCGACTCCTGGTTCCAGCTGCTCATCGCCGGTGCGCTCGGCATCATCTTCACGCAGATCGCCTTCCTCGCCCACGAAGCCGCGCACCGCCAGGTGCTCGCGTCCGGCCCCGCCAACGTCCGGCTCGCGCGCATTCTCGCCGGCATCGTCGGCCTCAGCCTGTCGTGGTGGGATAGCAAGCACTCGCGGCACCACGCGAACCCGAACCGCGTCTCGAAGGATCCCGACATCGAGGTCGATACCATCTCCTTCCTCGACGAGGACGCGGCCCAGGCGCGTGGCCTCCGACGCGCCATCACACGCCATCAGGGATGGCTGTTCTTCCCCCTCCTGACGCTCGAAGGCCTGAACCTGCACGTGTTGAGCATCGTGCATCTCGCCTCGCCCGGGAAGGTGAAGGGCCGTTGGCTCGAGATCGGCATCATCACGGCGCGCTTCGCGGTGCTGCTCGTTCCGCTCTTCCTGATGCTGCCCGTCGGTATGGCGTTCGCGTTCCTCGGCGTGCAGCTCGCTGTCTTCGGCGTGTACATGGGCGCGTCGTTCGCGCCGAATCACAAGGGGATGCCGGTCATCGCGAAGGACGCTAAGCTCGACTTCTTCTCGAAACAGGTGCGGACCTCGCGCAACATCAGCGGCGGCTGGTGGGCCACCACGCTCATGGGCGGTCTGAACTACCAGATCGAGCACCATCTCTTCCCGAACATGGCCCGTCCGAACCTCGCGCGTGCCCGTGCCGTCGTCCGCGAGGTCTGCGAGACCCGTGACGTGCCGTACACCGAGACGACGCTCATCGAGTCGTACGGGATCGTCGTGCGCTACCTCAACCGTGTCGGCCTCGCCGCGCGGGATCCGTTCGACTGCCCGGCTGCGGCGCAGTTCGGTCGCAGCTGAGCTCGTCGCGCTCCGCGGGTCAGTCGTACGCTTCGAGCAGGCGCAGCCACACCTCACTGATCGTCGGGTAGGACGGCACCGCGTGGCGGAGCCGTTCGATCGCGACCTCGCCGACGATGGCGATCGTCGCGGCGTGGACGAGCTCCGCCGTGTCCTGGCCGACGAACGTCGCGCCGATCACGACGCGCCGCGCCCGGTCGATGACGAGCTTCGCGCGGCCGCTGTAGCCGTCGGCGTGGAGTGCCGCGCCCGCGACGGCTCCGAGGTCATGCTCGACAGCGTCGACGTCGATCCCGGCGTCGCGTGCCGCAGCCTCGGTCAGCCCGACGCTCGCGACTTCGGGATCCGTGAACACGACGTGCGGCACGGCCGCGTGATCGGCGCTCGCGACATGACGTCCCCACTCCGCGTCGTCGACCGGATCCCCGACCAGACGGGCGGCGATCGCGCCTCCTGCGGCACGCGCCTGATACTTGCCCTGATGAGTGAGCGGTGCGCGCCCGTTCACATCGCCCACCGCGTACAGCCAGTCGGTGCCGCGGACGAGCATCGTGTCGTCGACCTCGGGATTCGCGGTCAGCCCGAGTTCCTCGAGACCGAGGCCGTCCGTGCGCGGCCGCCGCCCCGTCGCGACCAGCAGCTCCTCCGCGCGGATCGTGTCGCCGTCGTCCAGCTCGACGGTGACGATACCGTCGCCGTCGCGATCGACACGCGCCGGGGAGGCCCCGATCCGCACATCGCCGCCGAGCTCTTCCAGTGCGCCGGCCACCAGCTCGCCGACGAAGGGTTCCTCCGACGTCAGCAGGCCGCTGCGGGACACGAGGGTGACCTGGGAACCGAGCGAGGCGAAAGCGAATGCCAGCTCGGTTCCGGCGACGCCGCCGCCGATCACGACGAGGCGCGGGGGCACCCGTTCAGCGGACGTCGCCTCGCGTGTGCCCCAGGCGTCGATGCCGTCGAGTCCGGGAATGTCGGGCACAACCGGCGCGGATCCCGTCGCCAGTGCCACGGCGCGCGCGGTGTATCGCTGGCCGTCCACGTCGATCTCGCCCCGGCCGGTCAGGCGCGCGCGACCGCGGATCAGGTCGACTCCGACGGAGGCCAGCCACTCGACCTGACCGTCGTCCTGCCAACTGCTCGTGAACGTCGTGCGGCGCGCGAGGACCGCGTCGGCGTCGATCCGCCCGGACGCCGCCTCGCGTGAGCCCGGAACGCGACGTGCCCCGCGCAGGGCGTGGCCGCTCCGGAGGAGGGCTTTCGACGGCATGCAGGCCCAGTAAGAGCACTCGCCACCGACGAGCTCTGCCTCGACGATCGCCGTTCGCGCTCCCGATCTCGAGGCGTAGTCGGCGACGTTCTCGCCGACGGGGCCCGCTCCGATCACGATGA
>DWXU01000009.1:0-5006 GCA_019119065.1 Candidatus Microbacterium pullistercoris
AAGTCGTGCGCGGTCCCGTCGCGATCCTTGCCGGAGCGGGAACCGGCAAGACGCGGACGATCACGCACCGGATCGCGTTCGGTGTCGCGGACGGCACGTACACGCCGAACCGCGTGATGGCGCTGACCTTCACGTCGAAGGCCGCGGGCGAGCTGCGGGGACGACTGCGCGCGATGGACGTGGTCGGTGTCCAGGCGAAGACCTTCCACGCCGCGGCCCTCGCGCAGCTGAACTTCTTCTGGCCGACCGTCGCGGGCGACACGGCGCCCTCGATCGTCGACAACAAAGTGCGCCTGCTCGCGCACGCCGCGGACTCTCTGCGGCTGCGTCCGGACACCGGGACTCTCCGCGACGTCGCCGCGCAGATCGAGTGGCGCAAGGTCACGATGCGGCCGATCGACGAATACGCCGCTCTCGGTCGGTCGGTCGGATCCATCGGAGCCGACGCGCTCGTCGAGTTGATGAGCGCGTACGAGCGGCTGAAGGACGAACGCCGTCAGCTCGACTTCGAGGACGTCCTGCTCGCGTGCGCGGGGATGATCGAATCGGAGCCGCGCGTCGCTGTCGCGGTCCGCGAGCAGTACCGCCACTTCACGGTCGACGAGTATCAGGACGTCTCGCCGCTGCAGAACCGTCTGCTCGAGCTCTGGCTGGGCGAACGGCGAGACGTCTGCGTCGTCGGCGATGCGAGCCAGACGATCTACTCGTTCGCGGGTGCGGATGCGTCGTTCCTGCTCGAGTTCGGCACGCGCTATCCTGATGCCGCCGTCGTCCGACTCGAACGCAACTATCGCTCGCCCGAGCCGGTGCTGCGCGTCGCCAACGCCCTGATGCGCGACCGCCCGGGTGCCCTGCGGCTGCAGCCGGCCGACTCCGCGCGGGAGTCTCCCACGCCGGTCGTCCGCGCGTATGCGGATGACGCCGCGGAGGCGGACGGAATCGCGTCGCGGATCCGCGGTCTGCTCGACGGCGAGAGCGGCGCCCCCGTCGCACCGCGCGACGTCGCCGTCCTGTATCGCTCACATGCGCAGTCCCCACCGTTGCAGCACGCGCTCTCGCGGCACGGGATCGCGGCGGGCGTGCTCGGCGGCACCCGATTCTTCGACATGCCGGAGGTCCGCCAGGCCATCATGGCGATCCGTGCGGCCGCGGTCGCTCCAACCGACATGAGCTTCGTGGCCGCAGTGCGCGATGTGCTGCGCGGTCTCGGGCACACGGACGAAGCGCCGGAGGCCGGCGGCGCATTGCGCACGGCGTGGGAGGCGCGTCAGGCGCTGCTGCGCCTCGCAGAGGAGGCCCCCGAGCACTCGTCGATGCGTCACTTCGCCGACGGCCTGCTCGCGCGCGCAAAGGATCAGCACGAGCCAGCGATGGCGACGATCACGCTCGCCACGCTGCACGCGGCGAAGGGGCTCGAATGGCCTCATGTGTTCCTCATGGGGGCCTCGGAGGGACTGCTGCCGATTTCGTATGCGCGCACGCTCGAGGCGGTCGACGAGGAGCGGCGCTTGGCCTACGTCGGGATCACCCGTGCTGCGACGTCGCTTGAGATCTCGTGGGCGGGCGGATCGGCACGGGGACGGCAGCCGTCGCGATTTCTTGCGGAGATCGGCACAGACACGCTTCGTGCGGTCGATGCGAACGCCACCGGTGGCGGCCGTCGGCGCTGATCGTCACCGAACGGGTGCGGCCGGAGCTGTCATCCACGGCGTCCCGGACGCGCGTGACGAGCGCCGCGGCCATCGTCGCGAGCGCGCGTGAGGGTGGATCCGGCTGTCGCCGAGAGACGAGCTGCGTCGCGAGGACCGGCCAAGACGCGTCGCGCGCTCTCTCGTGCTCCCAGAGGCACGCGAGACACGCCGTGTGTCCGGGCACGACGAGTGGCCCCACGCTCGCGCGTCGTGATTCGAGCGACACCACCACGTGAGTCACGTCCGCGCGCATCAGCGCGCGGACCACGTGCGGGGGCGTGACAGCGCCTGCCAGGACCACGGCTTCGCTGCCGGCCGCGACCGCGTCGTGCAAGGTGCGGTGGACCGGGGCAAGACCGGCGCTGCGCAACGCATCGTGCGCGCCGAGCACAGCGTCGTGCGGGACCCGGTCGGTCGTGACGAGTGACACCTCGCGCGGCACGTCGATCTCGCGCAGCACGGGGGAGAGGCGCGCGACGAAGTCTGCGGCCGCCGCGGGGTCGGCGCCCAACGCCGCGGCGACACCGGCGAGATGACCGGCGGGGATCCCGCCAGCGAGCGCGTCGAGGAGATCGAGCTGCCACTGCTTCGGATCGGCGATCACCCGGAACGCCGGTCGCGAGCCGATCTGGATGGCGCGATCATCGCGCCACAGAACCGGATACGCGGGGTCGAGCTCGAGCAGGGGCATCTGTCGATCATGGCGCGTTCCGCGCGCCGACCGCACTTATCCACAGGGCGAATGCGCGTGCGCGGCCTGTGGATCAGACGGCGCGCGGTCCCTCGGGCCCCTCGTCGTCGCTGTCCTTGTCGCCCTCCTGCCCCGCAGTACCGTCGTCCTCGGCATCCGCGAGCAGCTGAGCGAGCGCATCGTCCATCTCATCGCGCGGGGCGTCGTCGCCGCGCTCGGCGGCTTCGAGACGCGCGATGAGCGCCGCCGGGTCGTCGATGTCGTCGCCACTCGGCACGAGGTCGGGGTAGTCCCACAGCGCATCGCGCGCCGCGGTGCCCACGGCGTCGCCAACCGCACGCCACATCGCGGCGGCTTCCCGCAGACGGCGCGGCCGCAGCTCGAGACCGACGAGGGCTCCGAGCGCGTCCTGCGCGGGACCGCCCACGGCGCGGCGGCGACGGGTGGCCTCCGCGATGCGGTCCAAGCTCGGAACGCGGCTCGTGGCGTCAGACGCCACGACGTCCACCCACCCCTCGATGAGGGCGAGCATGTTCTCGAGGCGTCCGAGCGCGAGCTCCTGCGCCTCGGTCTTCTGGGGGATGAGCGCGCCCGTCTGCAGCGCCTCCTGCAGTTCTTCGGTGTTCGTCGGGTCGAAGCGATCGGCGAGATCCTCAAGCACCTCGGTGTCGACATGGATCCCGCGCGCGTAATCGGTGACCTGACTCATCACATGAAGGCGCAGCCACTTGGCGTGCTTGAACAGGCGCGCGTGCGCGAGCTCGCGCGCCGCGAAGTACAGAGCGAGCTGGTCGTCGGGAATGCCGAGGCCCGCGCCGAGGTCTGCGAAGTTCTGAGGCAGGATCGCCGCCGTTCCTGCGGGCATCACGGGGATCCCGACATCGCCGCCCGAGACGGCCTCCTTCGAGAGCTTGCCGACGGCCTGTCCGAGCTGCGTCGCGAAGAGCGTGCCGCCCACCTGGCGGAGCATGCGAGACGCGGCTTCGATCGTGTCGCGCATGTCCTCGGGGGCCTGCGAGCGCAGTGCGCCCGTCAGGGCGTCCGCCATGCTCTCGGCGACCGGTTCGGCGAGCTCCTGCCACACCGGCAGGGTCTTCTCGACCCAGTCGCCGCGCGTGAGGACCTCCGGGCCCGCACCGATCGGCGCGATCACGGTCGCTTCGCCGAGCCACAGGTCGGCGAGCTGAAACGCTCGCGCGAGGTCGGTGCGCTGACCGGTTCCGATGCTCCGGGCGTCCTGGTTCGCCACGTGCAGGGCGCCGGTGCGTGCGGCGTCCCACGAGATGCCGTCGCCCGACTGGCTCGACATGGCCTGCTGGAACGCGAACATCATCTGCCGCATCTGCGCGGGGTCGATGCCGAGGCCCTTGAGCTGCTCGGGGTCGATGCCGCCTTCGCCCGACGCGTCGCCGCCGAGCATGCGGCGCAGCATCTCCTGGAAGTCGTCCTCGGGGGAGTTCTCGTCGCTCACGTCCGTCGCCTTTCCGCCGCGATCCTCAGCCGGTTCTTCGGGATCACGTTCTACGCTAATCGGATGCGTCATGTCTGAGGCGCTCTCGCGCCGGCCCGGTCGTACGCCTCCCGCGAACGCCGAGCCGATCGCACCGACCGAAACGGGTGACGCCCGAAGGGAGACTGATGACGCTGTTCGACGCCGCCGCCGCTTCGGAAGGGGCGCGCCGACGCATCGACGACGGGCGTCGTGCCCCGCGCCGTCTCATCGTCGGATCCGTCGCTCTGCTCGTCGCTCTCGTCTCATTGTTCACGATGAGCTTCCTTCCGAGCGACTTCGTGCTCGAGCGTCCCGGTCCCGTCTACAACACTCTCGGCGAGGTGGAGACCGGTGAGGGCGAACTGGTCTCCCTGATCGCGGTCGACGGTGCCGAGACGTTCGACACGACGGGATCGCTGTCGTTGACCACCGTCGAGGTCGTGGGCAATCGGGAGCATCCCATCTCGTGGATCGAACTCGCCCTGGCCTGGATGGACCCGGCACGCGCGATCGTGCCGATCGATGCGGTCTTCCCCGAAGGCCTGACGTCCGAGCAGCGCGATGAACAGAACGCCGTGATGATGACCGACTCGCAGAGCCAGGCCTCGGCAGCGGCATTGCGCGCCCTTGATTACGACGTGCCCGCCGACATGCGCGTCGTCTCGCTCACCGAAGGATCACCGTCGCAGGGCGTCGTCGAGGAGGGCGATCGGATCCTCGCGGCAGACGGCACTCGGCTCGCGGACGTCGACGAACTGCGCGCCGTCATCGATGCCGCTGCGGGGGAGCCGGTGGAGCTCCGGCTCGAGCGCGACGGCGAGCGGATGACCGTCGAGGTGACGCCGGAGCGCCTCACGGTCGACGGAGCCGACTCATGGGCGGTCGGCGTGAGCATCAGCACGAGCTACGAGCTTCCGATCGATGTGACGATCCAACTGGACAACGTCGGCGGGCCGAGTGCGGGAACGATGTTCGCGCTCGGCATCATCGACGCCCTCACTCCGGGGGAGATGACCGGAGGCGAACATATCGCGGGCACGGGCACGATCACGATCGATGGCGACGTCGGACGGATCGGCGGGATCCGGCAGAAGATGCACGGCGCGCGTGAGGCCGGCAACAGCTACTTCCT
>DWXU01000086.1:0-50278 GCA_019119065.1 Candidatus Microbacterium pullistercoris
CTCCTCAAGCACGCCGACCGGGTGACGAGCGCCTCGCTCGCACAGCTCGTCAACGTCATCGCGCCGATCATGACCGAACCGGGCGGAATCGCCTGGCGGCAGACGACGTTCTTCCCGTTCGCGATCACGTCGCGTCTTGCGCGCGGCGAGGCGCTCGCGGTCACGCTCGACGTGCCGACGTACGCGACGGCGCGCTACGGCGAGGTGCCGCTCGTCGACGCCGTCGCGACGCATGACGCGGAATCGGGGGAGGCCGCCGTCTTCCTCGTCAACCGGTCGCAGACCGAGTCCCTCGAGGTGCGCGTCGACGTATCGGGTCTCGGGGACGTCGACGTACGTGAGACGCACATGATCGCGGACGACGACATTCACGCGACGAACACGCTTGAGCAGCCTGAGCGCGTGGTGCCGTCGGCCAACGACACTGCCCGCGTCGGGAACGGCACGCTCACGATCACCCTGCCGCCCGTGTCCTGGACCGCGGTCGACATCGCGTGACCGAAACGCTCGCACACGGACGCTCGGGCGTCGGACGGCTCGGCCCGCGCGGAGGTTCGCACGGGCCGAGCCGGAAAGAGGGACGATGAAGGCAGAACGCAACTGGGCGGCGAACCTCCGCTACGGAGCCGAGCGAATCGCCCGCCCGCGTACACCGGACGAGCTGCGCCAGACGCTGATGGCCGGCGGCCCGGTACGCGCGCTCGGCAGTCGGCACTCGTTCAACGACATCGCCGATACGACCGGCACGCTCATCTCGCTGGCAGACATGCCGCGCGAAATCGACGTCAGCGCGGAGACGGTCCGCGTCTCGGCGGGGGTGCGCTACGGCGACCTCGCGCCGGTGCTCGAGCAGCACGGCCGGGCGCTCGCCAATCTCGCGTCCCTGCCGCACATCTCCGTCGCCGGGGCGGTCGCGACCGGAACTCACGGATCCGGGGATCGCGTGCCATCGCTCGCGGCCGCCGTCCGATCCGTCACGCTGCTCACCGCGAGCGGCGACGAGGTCACCCTTTCTCGCGGCGACGTCGATTTCGGGGGAGCGAGTGTGAACCTGGGATCCCTGGGCGTCGTGACCGCGCTGGAACTCGACACCGAGCCCACCTACCGGATGACGCAGGAGGTGTTCGACGGGCCGCGCTGGGACGCGATCCTCGCCGAGCTCGACGCTGTCACAGCCCTGGGCGACAGCGTCAGCATCTTCACCGCGTGGCGCGACGACGAGTCGGCGGACGCCATCTGGGTCAAGCGCCGCATCAGCAGCACGAGCGGCGGGATCGACGAGGCGCTCCTCACGGGGCTCGGGGCGCGCCCGGCCGACGGGCCGAGACACCCCATCACCGGCGTCGATCCTGCGGCCTGCAGCCCACAGGGCGGCGAAGCCGGCGCGTGGTTCGAACGATTGCCGCACTTCCGCATGGAGCACACGCCGAGCGTGGGCGCGGAGCTGCAGAGCGAATTCCTCGTAGCGCGCGAACACGGGGCTGCCGCGATTGCCGCGGTCCGATCCATCGCGAGCACGATCGCGCCGCTGCTTCACGTCTGCGAGATCCGCACCGTTGCCGCGGACGACACCTGGCTCGGTCCGTCATCGGGTCGCGACTCGGTCGCGCTGCACTTCACCTGGCATCCGGACGAGCCCGGGGTTCGCGCGGTGCTGGCGGAGCTCGAGCGGGCGCTCGCTCCCCTCGGGGCGCGGCCGCACTGGGGCAAGGTCTTCGTGCGCGCCGGCCGCGAGATCCGCGACCTCTACCCGCGGTTCGATGACTTCCGCGCGCTGCGCGATCGACTGGATCCCGACGGCCGGTTCCGCAATGCGTTCGCGCGACGAATCGGCCTCTGAGGGGCAGCGGTGGCGACGACGCTGAAGGACGTGGCGGCACGCGCGGGCGTTTCGATCAAGACCGTCTCGAACGTCATCCACGGCTACCCGCACATCCGGCGCTCGACCAGGCAGCGCGTCGAGCAGGCGATCGCCGAGCTCGAGTACACCCCCAACCAGACCGCGCGCAATCTGCGCACCGGGCGCACCGGCGTCATCGCGCTCGCCGTGCCCGGCGTCGCGCTCAGCTACTTCGCCGAGCTCGCCGGTCGCGTCATCGGGATCGCGGACTTCCGCATCGTCGAACGCGAGTCCACCTGATCCCGTGCGTCGTCGCGGATCTGCCTCAGCGCGTCACTTCTTGCGCGACTTCTTCCGGGTGGTGCCTTCCGCGCTTCCGGATGCTTTGGCGTACTTGAACTCGTTGCCGGCGATCGGTGAATCGTCGGACACGGGCTCGCCGTGGGACGCCCGGCGGATGTCACGGATCATTCCGATCGACAGGGCGAACGTGATCGCCCAGCTGACCCATGCGAGCGCGACACGCCAGGTGAACGGCTGCTGGCCGGATCCCCGCAGCAGTGAGTATGCGCTCGTGAGGGCGCCGATGATGCCGGTTCCGAGGAGGTACTTGCGCATGCGACCACCCTAGCGCGCGGGCGTTAGGCTGACGCCAACGAAGGAGTGTGAGATGTCTCGAGCTGATCTCGTTGTCGTCGCCAACCGCCTGCCCGTTGACCGGGTGGAGGGCCCCGATGGCGAGCCGACCTGGCGGCGTTCCCCCGGTGGCCTCGTCACGGCGCTCGAACAGGTGATGCAGAGCCTCGACGGCGCGTGGGTCGGCTGGGGCGGCAAGCCCGACCTCGACGTCGATCCGTTCGAGTTCGACGGCACCGTGCTCGTCCCCGTCGCGCTCAGTCGCGACGACCTGCGCGACTACTACGAGGGGTTCTCGAACGGCACGATCTGGCCGCTCTATCACGACGTCATCGCCGCGCCCGTCTACAAACGGTCGTGGTGGGACGCCTACGTCCGCGTCAACCGGCGATTCGCGGAGGCCGCGGCGAAGCACGTGCAGGACGGCGGCTTCGTCTGGGTGCAGGACTACCAGCTGCAGCTCGTCCCGCAGATGCTGCGCGAGCTGCGGCCTGACGTGACGATCGGATATTTCCACCACATTCCGTTCCCGGCATATTCGCTCTTCGCGCAGCTGCCGTGGCGACGCCAGGTGCTCGAGGGGCTGCTCGGGGCCGACGTGATCGGCTTCCAGCGCGTCGAGGACGCCGGCAACTTCCAGCGGTCGATTCGTCGTCTGCTGCACTATCCGACGAAGGGCGAGACGGTCACGGTCCCGACGATCGAGGACGCCGCTCGCACCGTCATCTCGCGCAGCTACCCGATCTCGATCGACGCGAACCACTTCCTCGAGCTGGCGCAGCGCCCGGACATCATCGCACGGGCGCAGTCGATCCGCGAACAGCTCGGCGCCGAGAAGCTCATGCTGGGCGTCGACCGGCTCGACTACACGAAGGGGATCCGGCACCGGCTCAAGGCGTACGGCGAGATGCTCGCCGACGGACGCATCACGGGGAAAGACGCGACCCTCGTGCAGATCGCGAGCCCGTCGCGTCCGGGTGTCGAGGCGTATCAGGAGCTACGCGACGAGATCGAGATGAGCGTGGCACGGATCAACGGCGACTACTCGACCGTCGAGACGACGGCGATCCGATACCTGCACCAGGGCTACCCCCGCGAGGAGATGGTGGCGCTGTATCTCGCCGCCGACGTCATGCTCGTCACCGCGCTGCGTGACGGCATGAACCTCGTCGCGAAGGAGTACGTCGCGGTCCGCGCCGACAACACCGGCGTGCTCGTGTTGAGCGAGTTCGCCGGCGCGGCCGACGAGCTCGGCAGCGCGCTGCTCGTCAACCCCCACGACATCGAGGGGACGAAGGACATCCTGTCGAGGTCGCTGCAGATGCCGGCGGCCGAGCAGGCCCGCCGGATGAAGACGATGCGCAAGAAGGTCTTCGACAACGACGTCGTCAAGTGGGGACAGCGCTTCCTCGACGACATGGAGACGTCCCGGGCACGGAGGAATGAGGCATGACCGACGCGGTCGCTCGTGTCGCGCGCGCTGCGCGGCTGCTCGTCGCACTTGATTTTGACGGCGTCCTGTCACCGCTCGTGACGGATCCGATGGCGGCGCGCGCCACGCCGGAAGCGAAACGCGCTGTCGCCGCGCTCGTGGACGCCCCCGGCGTGACGGTCGCGTTCGTCTCCGGGCGCGCCCTCGGAGACCTCAGAGTGATCGCCGAGCATGACGACGACTCCCGCGTGTGGCTCGCCGGTTCCCACGGTGCCGAGCACTGGCGCCCCGACGTCGGCCAGCTCCGCGCGGCCGACGACACCGATCCCGCCGACGCGGATGAGATCCGTGAGAGCGCCGAGGCCGCTGCCGCGGCGTTCGACGGAGCGTGGATCGAAGCGAAGCGCTACGGCTTCGCCCTGCACACGCGCACGTCTCCTGATGGCGTCGAGCCGCGTGCGCAGGCCGCGCTCGACGAACTGATGCGCGTCGCCGCACCATCCTGGCGTCGCCGCGACGGCAAGCACGTGCTCGAGTTCGCCTGGCGACACGAGGGCAAGGACGTCGCCGTCGCCGAACTGCGCCGCGTGACCCAGGCGGACGCCGTCGTCTTCGCGGGCGATGACGTGACGGATGAGGACGCGCTGCGCGCCCTGGAGGAGGGCGATCTCGGCATCCGCGTCGGCCCGGGGGAGACGGCGGCGAGCCTCCGCGTCGCCGACCCGGGTGAGCTTGCCGCAGTGCTCACTCGCCTCGCGGCTTTGAGAGCATCCTGACCCGCGATCAAACGACACGATCAGCAAAACGTCGACGTGGTCGGGGGCCCTCGAGACGGGGAATAGACTGCTTGGGTGAGTGAGAACGCAGCCAGGGGAATCGACATCAAGCCGCGCAGCCGTGTGGTGACCGACGGGATCGAGGCCACCACCTCGCGCGGCATGCTCCGTGCCGTCGGCATGGGCGACGACGACTGGGAGAAGCCCCAGATCGGCATCGCGTCGAGCTGGAACGAGATCACCCCTTGCAACCTCTCGCTCGATCGCCTTGCGCAGGGTTCCAAGGAGGGCGTGCACGCCGGCGGAGGATACCCGCTGCAGTTCGGCACGGTCAGCGTCTCGGACGGCATCTCGATGGGGCACGAGGGGATGCACTTCTCGCTCGTGAGTCGCGAGGTCATCGCCGACAGCGTCGAGACCGTCGTCATGGCGGAGCGCCTCGACGGCACGGTGCTGCTGGCCGGCTGCGACAAGTCGCTTCCCGGCATGCTCATGGCCGCCGCGCGCCTCGAGCTCGCGAGCGTCTTCCTCTACGCGGGCTCCATCGCCCCCGGGTGGGTCAAGCTCGAAGACGGCACGGAGCGCACGATCACGATCATCGACTCGTTCGAGGCCGTCGGCGCGTGCAAGGCCGGCCAGATGAGCGAAGCCGACCTCAAGAAGATCGAGTGCGGCTTCGCACCTGGCGAGGGCGCCTGCGGCGGAATGTACACCGCCAACACCATGGCGTGCATCGCGGAGGCGCTCGGCATGAGCCTCCCCGGATCCTCCACGCCGCTGAGCGCCGACCGCCGTCGCGACATGTACGCGCACCGCTCCGGCGAGGCCGTCGTGGAGATGCTCCGCAAGGGGATCACGACGAAGGACATCCTGACGCGGAAGGCATTCGAGAACGCCGTCACGGTCGCGATGGTGTTGGGCGGATCCACGAACGCCGTGCTGCACCTGCTCGCGATCGCGCACGAAGCCGGCGTCGAGCTCACCCTCGAGGACTTCCGGGCCATCGGCGAGCGCTCGCCCCACCTCGCCGACGTCAAGCCGTTCGGCCAGTTCGTCGCGCAGGACTTCGACCGCGCGGGCGGTATGCCCGTCGTCATGAAGGCGCTCCTCGACGCGGGCCTGCTGCACGGCGACGCGATGACGGTCACGGGCAAGACGCTCGCCGAGAACCTCGCCGACCTCGACCCCGAGCCCATCGACGGCACCGTCGTGCGCGACCTGGACGACCCGATCCACGCCACCGGGGGGCTGACGATCCTCGACGGCAGCCTCGCCCCCGAGGGCGCCGTCGTGAAGACGGCCGGCTTCGACGCCGAGGTGTTCGAGGGGCCGGCCCGCGTGTTCGAACGCGAGCGCGCCGCCATGGACGCGCTCACGAACGGCGAGATCAACAAGGGCGACGTCATCATCATCCGGTACGAAGGGCCCAAGGGCGGGCCCGGCATGCGCGAGATGCTCGCCATCACGGCGGCCATCAAGGGCGCAGGTCTCGGCCAGGATGTACTACTCTTGACAGACGGTCGATTCTCAGGCGGCACAACTGGTCTGTGCATCGGCCACATCGCTCCGGAGGCAGTGGACGCAGGTCCGATCGCCTTCGTGCGCGATGGTGATCCGATCCGGGTCGACGTCGCCGCTCGCTCCCTCGACATACTCGTCGATGAGGCCGAGCTCGCCTCCCGCCGCGAAGGCTGGGAGCCGCTGCCCCCGCGCTACACCCGCGGCGTTCTCGCCAAGTACGCGAAGCTCGTACGCTCTGCCGCATTCGGTGCCGTCACCGGCTGACGACCGATTGCGCCGACAGACGTCCGACACGATTGAGGGAAGCACTATGCCCGCAGATCCGACAACCGCCGTTCCTCGGCCGCCCGCATCCTCGAACGCCACCCCGCCCGTCATCACGGGCGCGGAGGCCGTCGTCCGCTCGCTCGAGCAGCTCGGCGTCACGGATGTCTTCGGCCTGCCCGGCGGAGCCATCCTCCCCGCCTACGACGCTCTCATGAGCGACAACTCGCTCAACCACATCCTCGTGCGCCACGAACAGGGCGCTGGCCACGCCGCGGAGGGCTACGCCGCCGCGACCGGCCGCGTCGGCGTCGCCATCGCGACGTCGGGCCCCGGGGCGACCAACCTCGTCACGGCGATCGCCGACGCCCACATGGACTCGGTGCCGATCGTCGCGATCACCGGGCAGGTGTTCTCCACGCTGATGGGCACCGACGCGTTCCAGGAAGCCGACATCGTCGGCATCACGATGCCCGTCACGAAGCACTCGTTCCTCGTCAAGCGGGCGGAGGATGTCCCCTCCGCGATCGCGCAGGCGTTCGAAATCGCGAGCACGGGGCGCCCCGGACCGGTCCTCGTCGACATCACGAAGGACGCCCAGCAGAACGAGGCGCCGTTCGTGTGGCCGCCGCGCTACGACCTGCCCGGCTACCGTCCCGTCACGAAGGCGCACGGCAAGCAGATCCAGGCGGCCGCATCGCTCCTGGCCGCCGCCGAGAAGCCGGTGCTGTACGTGGGCGGCGGCGTCATCCGCAGCCAGGCCGCGGAGGAGCTGCTGGCCTTCGCCGAGACGACCGGCGCCCCCGTGGTGACGACGCTCATGGCGCGGGGCGCGTTCCCCGACAGCCACGAGCAGCACCTCGGGATGCCGGGCATGCACGGATCCGTGCCCGCGGTTCTCGCCTTGCAGGAGAGCGACCTGCTCATCGCTCTCGGGGCGCGCTTCGACGACCGCGTCACGGGCAAATCCGCGCTGTTCGCCCCCGAAGCGAAGGTCGTGCACGTCGACATCGACCCGGCGGAGATCGGCAAGATCCGTGCCGCCGAGGTGCCGATCGTGGGCGACGTGCGCGAGGTGCTCGTCGATCTCGAGACGACCTACCGTTCCACCGTCGACGGTGACATCCCGGACTACGCCGAATGGTGGCAGTACCTCAACGGCCTGCGCGACCAGTACCCGCTGGGCTACACCGCGCCGACCGACGGTCTCCTCGCACCGCAGCACGTCATCTCCCGGATCGGCGAGCTGACCGGTCCCGAGGGCGTGTTCGTCGCCGGCGTCGGGCAGCACCAGATGTGGTCGGCGCAGTTCATCAAGTACGAGCGGCCGAACTCGTGGCTCAACTCCGGCGGCGCCGGCACGATGGGCTACTCGATTCCCGCCGCCATGGGAGCGAAGGTCGCACAGCCGGACCGCCAGGTCTGGGCGATCGACGGCGACGGCTGCTTCCAGATGACCAACCAGGAGCTCGCGACCTGCGCGCTCAACGACATCCCGATCAAGGTCGCGATCATCAACAACTCGTCGCTCGGCATGGTGCGCCAGTGGCAGACGCTGTTCTACGACGGGCGCTACTCGCACACCGACCTCAACACGGGTCACGACACGAAGCGGATCCCCGATTTCGTGAAGCTCGCCGAGGCATACGGATGCCTGGCGATCCGCGTGGAGCGCGAGGATCAGATCGACGATGCGATCACCCTCGCGCTCGAGACGAACGACCGTCCCGTCGTGATCGACTTCGTCGTCTCGAGCGACGCCATGGTGTGGCCGATGGTGCCGCAGGGCGTCAGCAACAGCTACGTCCAGTATGCGCGCGAGAACTCGCCCGCGTTCGATGAGGGGGCCTGACATGACGAAGCACGTTCTCAGTCTGCTCGTCGAGGACACGCCGGGGCTGTTGACGCGCGTCGCCGGGCTCTTCGCCCGTCGCGGCTTCAATATCCATTCGCTCGCGGTCGGGGTGACGGAGATCCCCGGACTGTCGCGGATCACGGTCGTCGTCGACGTCGAGTCGCAGCCGCTCGAGCAGGTCACGAAGCAGCTGAACAAGCTCATCAACGTCGTGAAGATCGTCGAACTGGATCCGGCTACGTCCGTGCAGCGCCAACACATGCTTGTGAAGGTGCGCGCCGACAACTCGACGCGTGGCAACGTCCTCGAGGTCGTCAACCTCTTCCGTGCGAGCGTCGTCGACTACCACCCGGACGCCCTCGTGATCGAGGTCACGGGCGACCAGGGCAAGGTCGAGGCGTTCCAGAAGGCCATCACGCCGTTCGGCATCAAGGAGATCTCGCAGTCGGGCCTGCTCGCGCTCGGCCGCGGCCCGAAATCGATCTCCGAGCGCGCACTGCGCTGACCCTCGCTTATACAGACCCCGCCAACAAAGGAGCAACCAAGTGGCAGAGATCCTCTACGACCAGGACGCCGACCTCTCGATCATCCAGTCCAAGAAGGTGGCCATCGTCGGCTACGGCTCGCAGGGCCACGCTCACGCGCAGAACCTTCGCGACTCGGGCGTCGACGTCACGGTCGCGCTGCGTGACGGATCCAAGTCGGCTCAGAAGGCGTCCGATGACGGCTTCCCCGTCAAGTCGGTCGCTGACGCGACCGCGTGGGCCGACGTCATCATGATCCTCGCGCCGGACCAGCACCAGCGCACGATCTACGCCGAGAGCATCAAGCCGAACCTCACACCGGGCAAGGCGCTCGCGTTCGCGCACGGCTTCAACATCCGCTTCGGTTACATCGAGGCGCCCGCCGATGTCGATGTGATCCTGATCGCGCCGAAGGCCCCCGGGCACACCGTGCGTCGTGAGTTCGTCGCGGGTCGCGGCATCCCCGACATCATCGGTGTCGAGAACGACGCGACCGGCTCGGCATGGGATCTCGCGCTGTCGTACGCCGCCGGCGTCGGTGGCACCCGCGCCGGCGTCATCAAGACGTCGTTCACGGAGGAGACCGAAACCGACCTGTTCGGCGAGCAGGCCGTTCTCTGCGGTGGCATGAGTCACCTCGTGCAGGCCGGCTTCGAGACGCTCACCGAGGCGGGCTACCAGCCCCAGATCGCCTACTTCGAGGTGCTGCACGAGCTCAAGCTCATCGTCGACCTCATGTGGGAGGGCGGCATCGCCAAGCAGCGTTGGTCGATCTCGGACACCGCCGAGTTCGGCGACTACGTGTCGGGCCCCCGCGTCGTGGACCAGCACGTCAAGGACAACATGAAGGCGATCCTCGCCGACATCCAGTCCGGTGCGTTCGCCAAGCGCTTCATCGATGACCAGGACGCCGGAGCGCCGGAGTTCACGAAGCTCCGCGCCGAGGAGGAGCAGCACCCCATCGAGAAGACGGGCAAGGAGCTGCGCGCTCTGTTCTCCTGGCAGAACAGCGACGACGACTACGTTGAGGGCACCGCTGCGCGCTGACCTCAACGTAGCCGGCGAGACGACGGCAGCATTGTCGGCTCGCTGCGCTCGCGGTACCGCTGACGCGGTACGGGTCGAGGGCACCGCTGCGCGCTGACCTCAACACTCGCGCTGATTCCAGCACGATCGTTCAGAGGGGCCGTTCCCGCGAAATGCGCGGGGGCGGCCCCTCTGCATCTACGGTGGAGAGATGGACGACACTCACCGCGCGGAGTTTCGCGAACTCCTTGCACAGCATCGCGAGAGCGTGCTGCGCGCCCGCCAACGCAGCGATGAGGACCTGAGCGATCTCGCGTCGGCACGATCGGCAGCGACCGCCGACGACGAGCACGACCCCGAGGGCGCGACCCTGTCGGACGAATGGTCTCGGCTCGCCGGCCTTGACGCCGAGGCCGAGCGCGAACTCATCGCCATCGACGAGGCATTCGCGCGTCTCGACAACGACACCTATGGCGTGTGCGCGGGGTGCGGCAAGCGGATCCCGGTCGCGCGCCTGCGCATTCGCCCCACCGCGACGATGTGCGTGGAATGTGCGTCGCGCCGCTGAGAGTTCTCCACAGATTCGGCTGATTCGCGAAATCCATCCACATTCGGCTGATTTCTCCACACGCGGCGGCCACGGATCGATCAGTCTTGCCGCATGATCGATTCAACAACTCTGAACACGCTGCGCGATCGTCCGATGACCGACGACCGCGACCTCACCCGCTTCGTCACGGCGCTGCTCGAACGGGCGGTCGAGCCGCGAGCGTGGCTGCTGTTCATCGACAGTGCCGGATGTATGACCGATGTCATGATGCCGATCGACGGTCTCTCCGGGGATCCCACCGAGACCGTCGCGATGCCCGCGTCCGGCGCCGTCAGCGCGGCAGACCTCCTGGCGACGCGCGTCTCACAGATCGTCGACGAGACTCCGGCGGGTGCGGTCGTCGTCGTGTGGGAACGCCCAGGTGGTCCCGGGAGGAGCTCCGACCTCCGCCGGTGGTCGGAACCGATGCGCGCGGCGTTCGCGCACCAGCCGGACGGCTTGCGGGCTCAGTTCGTCCTGGCAGACGACGGCGCGCACCTGGTGAGTGAACCCCAGGTGCGCGCCGCGTGAAGCGTGATCAGAACTCGGGCTGCTCGAAGAGCTGGAAGTCCTCGTCGAAGTTCTCGTCGAACAGCTCCGAGTTGTCCTCGTAGAGCTGGTCGAGCTCGCTCTGGTACGAGTCGATGAACACGAACACAGAGATCGTGATGAACACCATGACCGCGCCGACCAAGACGCCGACACCCGCCACGATCAGTGCCGCGATGCTCATGCCCTTGCCGTTCGCCTTCTTCACGAGGGCGATGATGCCGAGAATCAACGCGACGATGGCGATGACCACACCGCCGAAGGCGGCGAACGGGATGAAGCAGAGCAACGCGCCGACGATCGCGAGCACGAGTGCCGTGATCGCGAGGCCCTTGCTGCCCTGGTTCTGCGGGGGCGTGCCCACACCGTACGGCGCAGGAGGCGGCGGCGCGATGGAGCCGGGCTGCACACCGTATGGCTGAGGCGTCGTCGGCTGCGCAGCGTTATAGGGGGGCTCCGGCGGCGCGGGCGGCATGGGCGGCGCACCGGCGGCCCCCGTGTCGGGCACTCCGGGCTCTCCCGTGTCGTACGCGGGCTGTTCGCCAGCCCCGGGCTGCGACGGGCTGCCGCTCTGCCCGGGCGCGTTCGGGTCGTATGGCTGGTTGTTATCGGACATGTCGCTCCTTCTCCCCGTGATTCATGCTCGAAACCACGTTACCGACGCGGTGAGACCCTGTGTACCGATTCCGTGGGGACAGGTCCCCAGGCAGGTGCTTCGATCCCACTCGTCACGTGGATTCGCGGCGGTTTCGCATGCTATCCTGAAGTGTCACGCGTGCGCGCGTCGCCGCGTCGGGTCTGCGGATCCGTCGTCCAGACTGCCGCGTGACGGGCGAAATCTCATCCAATCGCTTCGAATCCGCGAAGGCTGCTGGTGCGTGCGGAGACGCGCATCCGGCTGGATCCGGAGCCCGACACAACAACCCCTGAAGGCTAACCACTACATGACTAACGCAACGACCGCCTCGGCCACCACGCAGGTCGCCATCAACGACATCGGATCTGCGGAGGACTTCCTGGCCGCGGTCGAGAAGACTCTGAAGTTCTTCAACGACGGCGACATCATCGACGGCGAGATCGTCAAGATCGACCGCGACGAGGTTCTGCTCGACGTCGGATACAAGACCGAGGGCGTCATCCCCTCGCGCGAACTCTCCATCAAGCACGACGTCAACCCCGACGACGTCGTGAAGGTGGGCGATCACATCGAGGCCCTCGTTCTCCAGAAGGAGGACAAGGAAGGCCGTCTGATCCTGTCGAAGAAGCGTGCTCAGTACGAGCGTGCCTGGGGCGACGTGGAGCAGATCAAGGAGAACGACGGTGTCGTCAAGGGCACGGTCATCGAGGTCGTCAAGGGTGGTCTCATCCTCGACATCGGTCTCCGCGGCTTCCTTCCTGCCTCGCTCATCGAGCTGCGCCGGGTCCGCGACCTGACGCCATATCTCGGCCAGGAGCTCGAGGCGAAGATCCTCGAACTCGACAAGAACCGCAACAACGTCGTGCTCTCGCGTCGTGCGCTCCTCGAGGAGACGCAGTCGGCCACGCGTGCGCAGTTCCTCAACGGTCTGCACAAGGGGCAGGTCCGCAAGGGCCAGGTCTCCTCGATCGTCAACTTCGGTGCGTTTGTCGACCTCGGCGGCGTGGACGGCCTCGTTCACGTGTCCGAGCTCTCGTGGAAGCACATCGACCACGCCAGCGAGGTCGTCGAGGTGGGCCAGGAGGTCACCGTCGAGGTTCTCGAGGTCGACCTCGACCGCGAGCGCGTCTCGCTGTCGCTCAAGGCGACGCAGGAAGACCCGTGGCAGGTCTTCGCTCGCACGCACCAGATCGGTCAGATCACGCCCGGTAAGGTCACGAAGCTCGTTCCGTTCGGTGCATTCGTGCGGGTCGCGGACGGCATCGAGGGCCTCGTGCACATCTCTGAGCTGTCGCACAAGCACGTCGAGATGGCCGAGCAGGTCGTCTCGGTGGGCGAGGAGCTGTTCGTCCGGGTGATCGACATCGACCTCGACCGTCGTCGCATCTCGCTGTCGCTCAAGCAGGCCAACGACATGGTCGACCCGAACGGCACCGAGTTCGACCCGTCGCTCTACGGCATGACCACGGAGTACGACGAGAACGGCGAGTACAAGTTCCCCGAGGGCTTCGACCCCGAGACCAACCAGTGGCTCGAGGGGTACGACGAGGCTCGCGAGGCCTGGGAGCAGGAGTACGCCCAGGCGCAGGCTCGCTGGGAGAAGCACAAGGAACAGGTCGCCCGTGCCGTCGAGGCCGAGGCCAACGCCGACGACACGGCCCCTGCGGCCAGCTCGTCCGGCGGCTTCTCGTCCGAGTCCGCCGGTGCCGGCGCGCTCGCCGACGACGAGGCGCTTGCCGCGCTCCGCGAGAAGCTCGCGGGCAACTAACCGCAGCACTCGACAGAACGGGTCGGATCCTTCGGGATCCGGCCCGTTTCGTCTTATCCACCTCCCACAGATGCGCCCGCTGGCACCTTTCCCGGCAAACCGTTGACAGTGTCAACGGACCCGCTAGTGTGGACCTGCACCCGAAAAGGCCACACTAAATCCGTCCTGTGGTCGTAAAACAGTAGCCGTCAACGCCGACGCCATGGAGAGTCCCTCATGCGCAAGACCATTACCGCCATCGCTTCCCTCGCGGCCGCAGGTCTCCTGCTCGCAGCATGCGGAGCCAGCCCCAACGCCCGCCCCGCTGACGATGCGTCGGGTTCCGATTCCGACGGTCCGTCGGAGCTCGTGTTCGCGGTCGTTCCCACCGACAACAGCGAAGAGCTCGAGACGTCCTTCGAGCCGATCGTCGCCGCGATCGAGAAGGAGACGGGGATCCCCACCTCGATCGAGGCCGTGAGCAGCAACGCCGGCGTCATCGAGGCGCAGGTCGCCGAGCGCGTCGACATCGCCGTGTACGGCGCGTTCTCGTACTACCTCGCCTCGGACGTGGCCGACGTGACGCCGGTCGCGATGGACCAGCTCACGCCCGAAGCCGGATCAGGTGCCGTGCAGGCGCTCGGGGTCGTCCCGGGTGGGTCCGACATCGCGAGCATCGAGGACGTCGCGGGAGCGGACGTCTGCTTCACGGACCCGGCCTCCACGACCGGTTACCTCGGTCCGATCGCCGGCCTGATGGAAGCGGACATCGACCCGGAGAACGACATCACGCCGATCTTCGCGGGATCGCACGACGTCGCGGTGACGCAGATGCTCGCCGGCGACTGCGACGTCGCATTCGTCGCGGGCACCTTCATCACCGACCTCCTGCCCGCGCGTGGCGTCATCGAAGCCGGCGACACCGAGACGATCTGGACGTCGCCGGACATCCCCGGCACGCCCCTCGTCGTCGGCAACTGGCTCGACGCGGACCTGCGCGACCTCATCGCCGAGACGGTGACGACCACCTATAACTCGGTGACGGCCGCGGAAGCAGGCCTGTGTGAGGGAGCGGAGCGCGAGGCACCGGCGCCATGGGGCGACGAGTACGCCGGCACCATGGCCTGCGAGTGGGGAGGCACGGGAGCCTTCGGCTTCGAGCCGGCCAGCGACGCGAACTACGACACCATCCGCGACATCTGCGAGACGACCGGCGCCGAGGTGTGCCGCAGCGAATGAGCACGAACGTCGTCGCGCCCATGACCGAGAACCACACTCCGAGCCTGCGGATCCGCGATCTCCGCATGAGTTTCGGTGACAAAGCCGTGCTGAGTGGCATCGACTTCGATGTCCACCCCGGGCAGTTCGTCGCGCTCGTCGGCCCATCTGGCGCTGGCAAGTCGACGCTGCTGCGCCTCATGAACGGCAGTCACACCCCGACGGGCGGATCCGTGTCTGTGCTGGGCGCGGATCCGTCTCGATGCGGCCGACGCGAGCTGCAGCAGCTGCGCACCCGCATCGGCTTCGTATTCCAGCAGTTCGGTCTCGTCGGGCGCCTGAGCGCCCTCGAGAACGTCCTGATGGGATCCCTCGGGTCGCTGCGACTCCCGCGCTACGGCGTCGCCAGCTACCCGCGTGCGCTGCGGGAGAAGGCCGTCGCGAACCTCGAACGCGTCGGCCTCGCCGCCGAGCGGTTCCAGCGCGCCGACACGCTCTCCGGGGGGCAGCAGCAGCGTGTCGCGATCGCACGCACGCTCATGCAGGATGCCGAGATCGTGCTGGCGGACGAACCGGTCGCGTCGCTCGACCCGCGCGCGAGCTTGTCCGTGCTGACGACCCTGCGTGCGCTGAGCGCCGAGGACGGCTTCACGGTTGTCTGTTCGCTGCACCAGGTCGACCTCGCCTTACAGGTGTCGGATCGCGTCGTGGCCGTCCGCGACGGTGCGCTCCTGCTCGACACGCCGACCGCCGAGACCTCGGAGGAGCAGATCCGCGCGGTCTACGACGACCAGACGGAGGCGTGAGGTGGCTGACGTTCTCGACAGGGTGAAGAGGCCTTCCGCGCGAACCGGTCGCCCGTCACCCCTCGCCGCGCTCGCGATTCCCCTGGCGTACGTCGCCGTGACGCTGTTCGGCATGTGGTGGATCGACATCCGCCCCGCGGCCGTGGCGGCCGGCTTCGGCGACATCGCGAACCTCATCGCGCGCATGCTGCCGCCCACCACGGGCGACGTGCCGAGTCTGCTGTCGCTCGCGGTCGAGACGCTCTGGATCGCCATCGCCGGAACGGGCCTGGCGACACTCGCGTCGGTCGTGCTCGCGGCGGCGGCCTCGCGCCGGTTCACCGGCCCGCGCGTGATCGCGTGGCTCGCGCGCGGCATCATCATCGTCACGCGCGCGGTGCCCTCGCTCGTGTTCGCGATCATCTTCGTGCGCATCTTCGGTCTCGGCCCCCTCGCGGGAGCCATGGCGATCGCGTTCCACTCCGTCGGCATGATCGGCAAGATGATGGCCGACATCTTCGAAGAGCAGGATCAGGCGCCGCGCGAGGCCATCTCGGCTGTGGGCGCGAATCGCGCGCAGAACTTCATCGCGACGACCCTCAGTCGCGCGCTGCCGGCCGTGACATCGGTCGTGCTCTACCGACTGGACATCAACATCCGCGCGTCCGCCGTGCTCGGGCTCGTCGGCGCCGGCGGAATCGGCGTCGCGCTGCAGACGGCGATCGGTTCGCTCGACTATCGCCGCGCGGCCGGCATCATCTGCGTCATCGTCGTGATGCTGCTCGTGTTGGAGCTCGTCTCCTACCTCGTCCAGCGCGCCGTCTCCGAGCACGCCGACGAGCACACCGTCTCTCAGCTCTACGCGCCCACCGCCGACCGCGCGGGCGTCGGCTGGAACCGCGGCCGCACGGTGCGCGCCGTCGGCGCCGCAGTTGCGGTCGTGCTCCTGCTGATCTCCCTCACGCAACTGTCGTTCACTCCGGAGCGTCTGCTGCGCGCGTGGGAGAACGTCGGCGCACTGCTCGCCGGGTTCGTCCCGCCGCTCATTACGGCCGACGTCGCGATGGGGATCTTCGAGAGCGTCATCATGGCGCTGACCGCGACGACCTTCGGTGTCGTCGGCGGGCTCGTCATCGCCGTGCTGTCGACGCGCCACCTCGTGCGGTTCGCGCCGCTGTCGTTCGCGCTGCGCGGGCTCGTCGTGCTCATGCGGGGGATCCCCGACATCGTGTACGCGCTCGTGTTCGTGGCGGCGCTCGGGTTGGGACCGTTCGCGGGGTTCCTCGCGCTCGCCATCTCCTGCACCGCGCTCGCGTCGAAGTTCTTCACCGACTCGCTGCAGAACGTCGACCCGGCGCCGATCCGTGCGCTCGAGGCGACGGGCGCCAACCGCCTGCAGGTCTTCGTCAGCGGCGTCTGGCCGCAGTTCGTGCCGAGCTTCATCGGCAACAGCCTGTTCACGTCCGACCTCGCGCTGCGCGAATCGGCCGTGCTCGGGATCGTGGGGGCGGGCGGCATCGGCTTCCTGCTCGAAGAGTCGGTCGCGACGCTGAACTACCAGATCACGGCGGGGATCCTCGTCGGTCTCGTGGTCGTCGTCGTCGCGCTCGAATCGGTCGCCCGTTGGGCGAGAAAGAGGGTGATCTGATGGCGACGTGCCCCTTCGGCTACTCGAGTTCAGAAGGATCAGTCGACACACGTGCACGCGACGAACGCGCGTCCGAGTGGATTCCGGATCCGGAAGAGGACTTCGGCAGTGCGCACCGCGACTACGCGACGCTGCGCACGGAGAACCCCTTCCCGTGGAGCACCGAGTACGGCGGGTTCTGGGCGGCGACGACGTACGAGGACGTCACGCGCATCACACAGGATGACGAGATGTTCATCACCTCCGTGCAGAATGTCGTGCCGCACGTGCCGAGGTCGTCGCGCCGACCCCCGCTGCACTTCGATCCGCCCGAGCACGACGCCTATCGGGCCGCGATCGACCCCGTGCTGCGCCGGTCGATCGTGCGCGAGCATGAGCCGGCGTTCCGTGCGAGCGCCGAGCGGCTCGTGGCGGACATGCTCGCGTCTGAGAGCCCCGATGCCGTCCGCGACCTCGCCGCTCCGTTCGCGATGGACTGCTTCGCCGCATTCCTCAGCGTGGCGCCGTCCCTGACGCGTCACATCCGAGACGTCGGCGTGCGCTACTCGTTCGCGATCCAAGACATGGACGACGCCGTGATCGCGGAGTGCAGCGCGGAGCTGTACCGCATCGCCGAGCAGGTGTACCACGACCGGCTGGCCGCGGACGCGGATCCGGCCCGCGATCTCGTCGCGAGCCTGCAGCGCGCTGTCGAGGATCCGGAAAACCACATCACCGAGAAGACGGCGATCGCGACGGTCCGTCAGATGATCGTCGCCGGGATGGGGGCGCCGCAGGCTGTCCTCGGCAGCATCGTGGTGCACCTCTCGCGCGATCGTGAGCTGCAGGACCTCCTGCGCGCGGATCCGGGGGAGATTCCGGCCGCGATCGAGGAGCTGCTGCGGCTGCACGCGCCCTACCGTGTCTTCGCTCGCACCGCGCGGCGCGACGTCGAGGTGAGCGGGCGTCTCGTCCGCGAGGGCGAGCCGATCGCCCTGCTGTTCCCGTCGGCGAATCGTGACGAGACGGTGTTCGACGATCCGAACGACTTCGTGCTGCGTCGCCCGAACAACTCGCATCTCGCCTTCGGCCGTGGGGCGCACCGGTGTCCGGCCGCGACCATGGGGCGCATGGAGATGGTCGTCGCCGTCGAGGTGCTGCTCGAGCGCACCGAATCGTTCGAGCCCGACGGCGACGTCGTCATGATGAACTGGCTCGAGTACGGCCCGCGATCCGCTCCCGTCCGGCTCGTACCGCGCGGCGCGAGGGCCGGGCGGTGACCCGATCGGATGACGACGACCGAGACGCCGCTGCTGCCGCGGTTCCAACAGGATCCGCGCTCGCAGCAGCTGTTGACGGTGCTGCTGGGCGACTACTGGTTCGCGCGCGAGGATCCGATTCCGTCGAGCGCCCTCGTCGAGCTGCTCAGCGTCTTCGACGTGACACCGCGCGCCGCGCGCGCCGCCATCCAGCGCCTCGCCCAACGCGGATTCCTCCGCAGCGAGAAGCATGGCCGGCGCACGGCGTACGCGGTCTCGCCGAAGAGCCGCGAGCAGATCGAGGCGCACGTGCGCGCGCTGTTCCCGCCGCGGGTGCACGCCGCGTGGGATGGCACGTGGACGCTCGTCGCGTATTCGCTTCCGCACGAGGCGCGGGAAGCCCGACGGATGCTCCGCGAGCAGCTGCGCCTGCGCAATTTCGGGAAC
The DNA here is from genome assembly GCA_019119065.1 of Candidatus Microbacterium pullistercoris. Lineage (GTDB taxonomy): Bacteria > Actinomycetota > Actinomycetes > Actinomycetales > Microbacteriaceae > Microbacterium > Microbacterium pullistercoris. Next base: position 18,733 of record DWXU01000086.1, read on the forward strand.
CTCTACGACGCCCTCTGGATCCGCCCCGGCGATCAGACGGAGCAGTTGATGGAGATGGGGCGCGAACTCGACGCCATCCATCCGGATCAGGTGACGGTATTCACCGGAGCGCAGCTTCCGGCGAGCATGAGCGCGCGAGCCGTCCGTGCCGCGTTCGGGCTCGACGACGTCGCGGAGGCGTATCGTGCGTTCGTGTCGCGCTGGCGCCTTACGGCGGAACGTGTCCGCGAGCTGGCGTCCGGGGATCCGAGCGGGGAGGACGCGCTGCGCACGCGTACATCCATCATGACGGACTGGCGCGCGCTGCGCCGGCGGGATCCGCACCTGCCGCGCGAACTGCTGGGCGAGAAGTTCCCCGCGCACGAGGCCCGTGACGTGTGCGCCAGCGTTTATGACGACCTGGGACCCCGTGCTGAATCGGTGGTCCGGCGCATCCTCGCGCCCCACGATGGCGACCTCGCCGAGCGAGTCAGCCACCACACCTTCGCAGCGTCCGATTCGCTGCTCGGCGACGCCTGAGCGCGCCGCCCACCACATCACGCCGAGTCCGATCAACGACGAGCGGGCTCAGGAAGGACCACATCGTGTCCACACGCATTTCGGTCTCGCGCACCGTTGCCGCGACCGTTGCCGCTCTCGCCCTCGCCGCCTCGCCCGGCATCGCCTCCGCCGCGGTCGGCCCCGACGCCCACCAGGGGGAGCTGCCGTCGGGCGGAAACTACGTGATCCACGAGCCCGCCGCCTGGAACGGGTCCGTGCTCGTCTGGAGCCCCGGATACGGCGGCGGACACGGGCACGAGCCCGCCGCGGCGCCGTCCGATGGCCTGGTCGACTGGGCGCTCGACGAGGGCTACGCGCTCGCGGGCACGTCGACCGCCGAGGGAGGCTGGGCCGTCGAGAACCTCCTCGCCGACCAGCAGGACCTCGCCCGGATCGTGGCAGACGAGCTCGGCGAACCGGAGCACGTCATCGCGTGGGGCGCCTCGATGGGCGGTCTCACCTCGGCCGCGCTCATGGAGGCCGCGCCCGACGCCTTCGATGCCGCGCTGCCGTTGTGCGGATCCGTCGCCGGCTCGGTGCCGATGCTCAACGGATCCCTCGACGGCACGTTCGTGTTCAAGACCCTGCTGGCACCCGACGACGACCGCCTCGAGCTCGTCGACGTCTCTGACGAGATGGCCCGTCAGGCGGCGTTCAGCGAGGTGTTCGACGAGGCGAAACAGACGCCGGAGGGTCGTGCGCGCCTCGCGCTCGCGGCGAGCCTCGCTCAGATCCCGACCTGGACGCAGAGCGGGACCGAGCGCCCGTCGCGTCACGATCACGAGGCGCAGCAGGAGCAGCTGTTGTCCGCATTCCTCTGGGGCGCCGTCTCGCCGCGTCAGCCGCTCGAGGAGCGCGCCGGCGGAAACTTCTCCTGGAACACGGACGTCAACTACCGGGTATCGCTCGCGCGTTCCGGTCAGAGCCACCTCGTGCGCACGCTCTACCGGGAAGCTGGCCTGTCGCTGAACGACGACCTCGGCGTCCTCGCTGACGCCGACCGCATCGAGGCGGATCCGGATGCCGTCGATTACATGCGCCGTAACGCGACGCCGACCGGTGATATCGCCGGGCCGGTCCTGACGCTGCACGAGAGCGGAGACACCGCGCCGACCATCGCGCAGGCGCGCACCTATGCGGATCGCGTGCGCTCGCACGGGGCGAACTCGCTGCTGCGCCAGGCGTTCGTCGACCGGCCGGGGCACTGCGGCTACGCCGACGCGGAGGTCGCCGCCGCGCTGACGGCACTCGACACCCGGCTCGAGACGGGCCGCTGGGCGAACGTCGCGACCGCGCGTGCGCTCGACCGTGCCGCGGACCGGATCGCCCGTGACACCGGCCTCGACCGCGGCGACGGATCGTTCGCGAACCTCCACCCGGACCGGATGCTGCGCCCCGAGCGCTGAGCACTCCACTGACCGCTCCACCTTCCACAAATGCACCGAAAACTGCGATCTTGAGTGCATTTGTGGAAGATAGGGCGACGCCAGCTCCTCGACCTTCCACAAATGCACCTACCCGGCCGAATAAGGGTGCATTTGTGGAAGGTGAAGGAGGCTGGCCGGGCGCCTGTGGATAACTTTCGAGGGGCGATGCCGATTTCCTCTAGCCTGTTCGGCATGCTGCGCAGAGCTGTGGGAATCGGATCCCTCGCCATCGTCGTCGGTGCGCTGTCCGCATGCGCCACTGAACCCGAACCCGAGCCGGCGTGGACTGAGGAAGAAGCGTACGCCGCGGCCGAGGAGACGTTCCGCGCATACTGGGCACTCGGGTTCGATGACTCGGATACCGAGCCCACGCGCTATCTCACAGGCGAGATGCTCGCGCATTACGAGGACACGGCAACTAGCGACAATCCCGACGAAATTGAGTTCAAGGGTGATGCGGCAGTCACGACCTTCGAACCGTCGGACTTCGCCGCTGTCGGGAACGCTGTGTCGTTGAGCGCGGTTTCCTGCATTGACGCGTCCACTCTGCAGGTGAAAGACCCGAGTGGCGCGTGGGTCGAACCGCGGGACGAGACACACTACGCCGTGAGCATGACGTTCGCATCGGTTCACGGTGAGGTCCTGATCGATTCGCTTACTGAGACGCAGGACGACGAATGCGGTTCTTAGCGAGCGCTGTCGTCTTCGTCGCAGCAGTCGGTGTACCCAACGTCGAGGTACCAGCAAGCGTTGATCCGATGGCCGCCTGTTCTCAGGAAGAGATAATGCTCGGCCTCTGCGACGGCGGTGGTGGTGACGAGCTCGAGATCGAGGGGGAGGAGACCGAGGGCGGAGGCTCCGATCCTGGTGGGCCGGGTGCGCCGGCGCCCGAGCCGCCGCCGGAGGCGGATCCGAGGCCGGACGGCGAATCACCGGACGGTGACGACGGCGGGTGGTCCTGCCTCGACGGCGAGGGGAACCTGATCGGTCCCGGCTGCGTCGACGATCCGCCGCCCGAGGACGACGACGAGCCGGAGGACATCCCGGAGATCTCCTGGCGTGATGTGGCCTCGTTCGCGCCGGTGCCTTCCGCTCCGGCGATCGAGCCGTTCGGTGTCGCGATCGCCCGCGCTCCGATGAACGTCGCGATCGCGGCCGCGCCGCACACGGTGGGCGGGGAGCTGTTCGGTCACCCGATGGCGGTGACGTTCACGCCGGAGCTGTTCACGATCGATTACGGCGACGGCACGACGTTGCAGACCGCGGATCCGGCGCGGACGTGGGAGCAGCTCGGGCAGGAGCAGCTCACCCCGACCGCCACGAGCCACGTCTACGCCGAGCGCGGGATGGCGACGGTGACCGTCGAGATCTCCTACTCCGCGACGGTCGACTTCGGCGCGCTCGGGGTGCATCCCGTCAACGGGTTCATCGTCTCGGCAGGCAGCCCCGTCGACGTGCGGATCCATGAGAAGCAGTCGTACCTCGTCGACGGGGCCTGCGCGGAGAACCCCACCGCTCCCGGATGCTGATCCGCGCGAACCGCCCAGCGCGCCCGTCTATCCTGGCCGCATGCCTCTCATCGCGTTGACCGGGGGAATCGCGTCCGGCAAGTCGACGATCGCGAGACGCCTCGCCGATCACGGCGCCGTCATCGTGGACGCCGACGGGGTCGTGCGGGATCTCCAACAGCCGGGGCAGACCGTGTTCGACGAGATCGTGCGAGCCTTCGGATCCGATGTCGTCGCGGGTGACGGATCCCTCGACCGCGCCGCGCTCGGCGCCGTCGTGTTCGCGGATGCGGCCAAGCGGGCGCAGCTCGAGGCGATCGTGCACCCCGCCGTCAAGAGCGAATCGCAGCGTCGCTTCCGCGCTGCCGGACCGGAGGCGGTCGTGGTCTACGACGTGCCCCTCCTCGCCGAAGCGCGCGGCACGGGCGAGTGGGACGCGGTCGTCGTCGCGCACGCGCCCGCCGAGATGCGGATCCAGCGGATGATCGACGAGCGCGACATGACGCGCGAGGATGCGACGGCGCGCGTCGCGAGTCAGGCGAGCGACGACGAGCGCCTCGCGGTCGCCGATGTGGTGATCGACACGAGCGGCACGATGGCCGACACACTGCGCCAGGCGGACGAGCTGTGGAGCCGGTTCTCCGACTGAGTCGCGCGAACCGGCCTCGTGTGTCGGTGGTTCGCAATACCCTGTGAAGATGCAGACGACACGCAGCGTCCGGCCGTTCGAGGTTGTCAGCGACTACGAACCGTCGGGTGATCAGCCGAAGGCGATCGACGAGCTCGCCGCCCGCATCAACGCGGGCGAGACCGACGTCGTGCTGCTCGGTGCCACCGGCACGGGAAAGTCCGCGACCACGGCGTGGCTCATCGAACGGATCCAGCGGCCGACGCTCATCCTCGCCCACAACAAGACCCTCGCCGCGCAGCTCGCGAACGAGTTCCGCGAACTCCTGCCGAACAACGCCGTCGAGTACTTCGTGTCGTACTACGACTACTACCAACCCGAGGCGTATGTGCCGCAGTCCGACACGTTCATCGAGAAGGACAGCTCGATCAATGCCGAGGTCGAGCGCCTGCGTCACTCCACCACCAACTCTCTGCTGAGCCGCCGCGACACGGTGGTGGTCAGCACGGTCTCGTGCATCTATGGCCTCGGCTCGCCGGAGGAGTACCTGCGGTCCCTCGTCGCCCTGCAGGTGGGGGAGCACTACGACCGCGACGCGCTGATCCGTCACTTCATCGCGATGCAGTACAACCGCAACGACGTCGACTTCTCGCGCGGAAACTTCCGGGTTCGCGGCGACACGATCGAGATCATCCCCGTGTACGAGGAGTACGCGATCCGCATCGAACTCTTCGGTGACGAGATCGAGCAGATCCAGCGGCTCCATCCGCTGACGGGCGAGGTCATCGAGAAGCTCGACGCCGTCGCCGTGTTCCCCGCGACGCACTATGCGGCGGGCACCGACACCGTCGCGCGCGCGATCACGACGATCGAGGAGGAGCTGGCAGAGCGACTCCCGGAGCTCGAACAGCAGGGAAAGCTGCTCGAGGCGCAGCGACTTCGAATGCGCACGACCTTCGACCTCGAGATGCTGCAGCAGATCGGGTTCTGCTCCGGCATCGAGAACTACTCGCGTCACCTCGACGGCCGAGCAGCCGGAGAGCCGCCGCACACCCTGCTCGACTTCTTCCCCGACGACTTCGTCATGGTGATCGACGAATCGCACGTGACCGTGCCGCAGATCGGCGCGATGTACGAGGGCGACGCCTCGCGCAAGCGCACGCTCGTCGAGCACGGCTTCCGCCTGCCCAGTGCGCTCGACAACCGCCCGCTGCGCTTCGACGAGTTCAAGGAGCGCATCGGGCAGACCGTCTACCTCTCGGCGACGCCCGGCAAATACGAGATGGGCATCGCTGACGGGGTCGTCGAGCAGATCATCCGTCCGACGGGTCTCGTCGATCCGGAGATCGTCGTCAAGCCGAGCGAGGGGCAGATCGACGACCTCTTCGAGGAGATCCGCACGCGCGCGGAGAAGAACGAACGCGTGCTCGTCACCACTCTCACGAAGAAGATGGCCGAGGAGCTGACCGACTTCCTCGACGAGAACGGCGTGCGCGTGCGATACCTGCACAGCGATGTCGACACCCTCCGCCGCGTGGAACTCCTCACCGAGCTGCGGCAGGGGGTGTTCGACGTGCTCGTCGGCATCAACCTCCTGCGAGAGGGGCTCGACCTACCCGAGGTGTCGCTCGTGGCGATCCTCGACGCCGACAAGGAGGGGTTCCTCCGCAGCGAGACGTCGCTCATCCAGACGATCGGCCGCGCGGCGCGCAACGTCTCCGGCCAAGTGCACATGTACGCCGACCGGATCACCGACTCGATGAGGCGCGCGCTCGACGAGACGGATCGACGACGCGAGATCCAGATCGCCTACAACACCGAGCACGGCATCGATCCGCAGCCGCTGCGCAAGCGGATCGCCGACATCACCGACTCGCTGGCGCGGGAGGAGGCCGACACGGCCGAGATGCTCGCGGGGCGGCGGGATCCGCGCGTCAAGGACGGTGGTCGCGGCCGCACGGCGACACCGGTGCGCAAGCACGAGGGGATCGCCGCGGAAGGCGCCGAACAGCTTGAGGAGACGATCGCGGACCTCACCCAGCAGATGGTGCATGCGGCGGAGGAGCTGAAGTTCGAACTCGCGGCCCGGCTGCGAGACGAGCTGCAGGATCTCAAGTCGGCGCTGCGCCAGATGGAGAAGGCAGGCCACGCGTAGGGTGAGGGCATGCACTGTCGCAGCATCGCCGGAGACGGATGAGGCGCTGGATCGGCGCCGTCGTCGTCACGGCTCTTCTCGTGCTCGCGATGATCGCAGCCGCCACCCAGGGCGCTGCGCGGTTCGATCCGCCCGACTTCTCGTTCGGTCCGATGCCCGCGCCCTCGCCGGCGATGCCCACGCAGGCGCCACCCGAGGGCCTGGCCCCGCCCGACGACGCCGGGGGCGGGGGAGCGGCCGCGGTCGTCACGTACATCCTCATCGCCCTCGTCGCGGCGGTCATCATCTTCGTGATCGTGCGGATCGTACGCGCCCTCCTCCGTGCCTGGCGCGACCGCCTGCCCGTTCGCCCGTCCTCGACGGTCGCGGAAAACGCGCTCGTCGCAGAAGACGACCCCGAACGCGCCGCCCCTGCGCTCCGGCGCGGGATCGCCGCCGCCGTCGAGGCGATCGACGGGCACCGCGATCCGGGTGACGCCATCGTCGCCGCGTGGGCGGGTCTCGAGCACAGCGCGGCTGACGCTGGCCTGACGCGCGGCGTGAGCGAGACCCCGGCCGAGTACACGCTGCGAATCGTCGCGCACCGCACGGAGGTCGACGGCGACGTCCGCGCGCTGCTCGTCCTCTACGAACGCGTGCGGTTCGCCGGCGACGCTCCCGGCGAAAGCGAACGCGCCGCCGCCCGCCGCGCCCTCTCGGCGATCGAGGAGGCCTGGCGATGACCGTCGGACGACTGATGGGCGCGGCGATCACGACCGCCGCGACGACGGTCGCTCTCTGGACGCTCGGCCTCGAAGCGCTGTTCGCGCTCAGCGCGGGAGTGCTCATCGGGACGATCGTGATCGCGGCGTCGCTGCGCGACGGCGAACCGGCACCCGAGCTGCATGACGAGACCGCGACGGCATGGCGCGGATCCGCCGTCTCGCGGCTCGCATGGGGCTTCAACCCGCGCACGGACGTCGCGGGAGAGATCGTCGCGCGGCGCGTCCGAGCCCTGCTGCGGCGCCGGCTCGCGCGGCTCGGCATCGACATCGACGACCCCGCCCAGACGGCTCGTGTGGATGCGGCGATCGGCGACGGCATCTGGGACAGGCTCTGCACACGCACGGCAACGCGCGCCGACATCGAACGCGCGCTCGATCGAATCGAACGAAGAGACGGAGATCGCTCATGACCACCACGACAGAGGTCGCGCAGACCGGACGCCGCGTGCTCGAGGCGGTGCGCACTGTTGTCGTCGGGATGGACGGGCCGCTCGAGATCGCGCTCGCGACGATCCTCGCGGGAGGTCATGTCCTGTTCGAAGACGTGCCAGGGCTCGGAAAGACCGTGGCTGCCCGCAGCCTCGCGTCGGCGCTCGGACTGGACTTCCGTCGCCTGCAGTGCACGCCCGACATGCTCCCCGGCGATGTGACCGGATCGTACGTGTTCGCCCCCGACACGGCCGACTTCGTCTTCCGCCCCGGTCCGATCTTCACCGGCCTGCTGCTGGCGGACGAGATCAACCGCACGACGCCGAAGACCCAGTCGGCCATGCTCGAGGCGATGGCCGAGCGCCAGGTGACCGTCGAGGGAACGAGCTTCCCCCTCGCGAAGCCCTTCCACATCATCGCCACCTCGAACCCGATCGAATTCGAGGGCACCTACGCGCTCCCGGAAGCGCAGCTCGATCGCTTCATGGTGCGCCTTGCGGTGGGATACCCCGATCCCGACGATGAGACGGCCATCCTCGTGGGACGGATCGACCGCCGCCAGGAGGAGACCGACGTAGCGCCGGTCATCGACGCCGACGGGCTGCGCGCGCTCCAAGCGGCCGTCGAGGAGATCCGCGTCGACGCCGACGTCGCCCGCTACTGCGTGGACATCGCGCGGGCGACGCGCCACGCGCAGCACGTCGAGGTCGGAGCCTCCCCACGCGGATCCCAGGCGCTTCTGCTGCTGTCGCGCGCGATCGCCGCGCTCGACGCACGCGACTACGTGCGGCCCGACGACATCAAGCGCGTCGCGGTGTCGGCGCTCGCCCACCGGCTCACCCTCACGCCGCAGGCATGGGCGCAGGGCGTCGATCCCGAGCAGATCGTCGCGCGGGTGGTGAGCGAGGTCGCCGTGCCGCCCACGGTGGGAACCGCGTCGTGACGGCTCACGGCGATGTCTGGCGCCCCTCAGCGAGCCTGCGGATCGCGGCCATCGGCGCAATCGTGCTCGCCGGCGGCGGGATCGCCACCGCGCGCCCCGACCTCATCGCGCTCGCCGTGCCGCTCGCGCTCTGGGCGATCCTGCAGCGCCCCCGGTCGACGGATCCGATCGAGCCGCTGACGATCGCGGTGCGTTCGCAGGCGGCACAGCAGCAGGGCCGACTCCGCGAGGAGATCGTCGTGAGCGGTGCGGGCGAGATCGCGGAGCTGTCGATCACGCAGGCCGAACGCCGCAAGACGCGGGTGGTCGTGCCCGTGTCGTCGACGATCCTCGCCGACAGCCGTCCTGGGCACTCCGGGCCGGTCGAGGCGGTCCGCGTCATCGGACGCTCGGCGGCCGGCGACGGCGCGCGCATCGCGGGGGAGACCGTCCCCGTGACGGCCCGCCGCACGGTCACGCCCGCGATGCGCATGCTGCCCAGGCTGCCCCTCGCCCCGCGACTGACCGGGCTGCACGGCGCGCACGAGGGCTCCCGGCCGGGGCAGGGCGGCGACTTCCGCGACATCCACCCGTTCGCTCCCGGCGACGAGCTGCGGCGGGTCGACTGGCGCGCGACGGCTCGGGCGGCCCGTCGCCCGGGGGAGCTGCTCGTGCGCCGCACCCACACGCTCAGCGACGCCTCCGTGGTGCTCGCCGTCGACACCGCGGAGGACCTCGGCGAGGTCGTCGCCACGTGGGGCGGAGACGACCTGTCTCGCGCGGGAACGACCTCGCTCGATCTGGCCCGCGAAGCCGCCCGGTCGCTCGCCGCGGCTGCAATCGCCGTGGGGGACCGCGTCGCGTACCACGCGCTCGCGCCCGGGGGACGGTCGGTGCGCGGCGCAACGGGGTCCCGGCACCTCGCGCGACTCACGACCGCCATCGCGGCGACGGGGGCCGCTGGCGACGACCGTCGGTACCGGCGTACGCCGCCCGTGCCCCACGGATCCGTGATCGCCGTGCTGTCGACCTTCTTCGACGGCGCGGCCGCGGAGCTCGCGCTGATGTGGCGTGCGGCCGGTCATCGCGTCATCGCGGTCGACACGCTGCCCGATCTCGACCGCGGGCGGCTGTCCCCGCAACAGAGCCTCGCCCTCCGGATCGTCCTCGCCGAACGCGAGGACATCTTCGCGGGGCTCGCCGAAGCGGGCGTCGAGACGCTGCGCTGGGCCGCGGATCCGGCGGTCGCGCTCACCGCGCTGGCCCGCGCACGCACGGGAGGGCGACGATGAAGGACGACGTCCTCCTCATCGGGCGCGCCGTCCCGGGGGCGCTCATCCGCGTGGCCGGCGTTGGCGTCGCGATCGTCGGCGCGTGGCTGGTCGGCGCGCCGCTGTTCTGGGTCGTCGTCGCGGCCGTCGCCGCCGTCGTCGGCGCCATCGTCCCGCGCACGATGTTCGCGTGGATCGCGCTCGCCGCGATCCCGGTCGCCCTCGTCCTGCAGTCGCCGGACCTCGGACGCACGTGTGTCGCCATCGCGGCGCTTCACCTCGGTCACGTGCTCGCGACACTCAGCGGCGTCGTCTCCCTCCGCTCACGCGTGGCGCTGCGGGCACTTATCCCGACGACACAACGCGTCCTCATCGTCCAGTTCGTCGCACAGGCGGCCGCGCTGTTCGCCTTCGCGATCCCGGCCGCGGACGGGCGCGGTGCCGCATGGATCGCGCCCGTCGGCGCTCTCGCGGTCGCGGCGACGGCCGTGATCCTGGTTCGCGCGATTTCGCAGCAAAAACACGGTCGCCGCTGACCCACGCGAACAAAGTTTCGAATAGGATCGAACTCGTGCCGATTATCCCCGTCTCCTCAGACCAGAAGATCACCGTGCGCGGTGCGCGCGTGCACAACCTCAAGAACGTTGATCTCGAGGTGCCGCGCGACAAGATGATCGTCTTCACCGGGCTCAGCGGATCCGGCAAGTCGAGTCTCGCGTTCGACACGATCTTCGCCGAGGGACAGCGCCGATACGTCGAGTCGCTCAGCTCCTACGCGCGGCAGTTCCTCGGACAGGTCGACCGCCCCGACGTCGACGCGATCGAAGGGCTGAGCCCGGCGGTCTCGATCGACCAGAAGTCGACCAACCGCAACCCGCGGTCGACCGTCGGCACGATCACCGAGATCTACGACTACATGCGCCTGCTGTGGGCCCGTGTCGGCATCCCGCACTGCCCCGTGTGCGACGCACGGATCGAACGGCAGACGGTGCAGCAGATCGCCGATCAGCTCATCGCGCTGCCGGACGGCACCCGCTATCAGGTCGTCGCCCCCGTCGTGAGCCAGAAGAAGGGCGAGTTCGTCGACCTGTTCGCCGAACTCGGCGCCAAGGGCTTCTCACGAGCCATCGTCGACGGCGACGTGATCCAGCTCTCTGAGCCGCCGAAGCTCAAGAAGTCGTACAAGCACGACATCGCGGTCGTCGTCGACCGGCTCGTCGCGCGCGGCGAGAGCATCATCGGTCGCGTCACCGACTCGGTCGAGACCGCCCGCGACCTCGCCGGCGGCGTGATCCAGATCAACTACGTCGACGAGTCCGGCGACGAAGCGTGGCAGTCCTTCAGCGAGAACCTCGCGTGTCCGAACGGACACCAGGTGCAGCTCACGGAGGTCGAGCCGCGCACGTTCTCGTTCAACGCGCCGTTCGGCGCCTGCCCGGCCTGCTCGGGACTCGGCACGAAGATGTCGGTCGACACCGACCTCATGCTCGGCGACGACGAGCTGTCGATCGACGAGGGCGTCATCATTCCCTGGACGACCCAGGGGAAGGGGCTCTCGCAGTACTTCGAACGACTGCTCGTCGGCCTCTCCGACGACCTCAACTTCTCGCTTCACACGCCGTGGGCGGCGCTTCCCGAGGTCGTGCGCGAGGCGGTGCTGCACGGTCAGGACTACAAGGTCAACGTGCGGTACAAGAACCGCTGGGGGCGCGAGGTCCGGTACGCGAGTGGTTTCGAGGGCGTCGTGCCGTACATCGAGCGGCAGTACGCGCAGGCCGAGACCGACACCCAGCGGGCGCGATGGGCCGACTATCTGCGTGAGATCCCATGCGCCGTGTGCGGCGGTGCGCGCCTGAAGCCGGAGGTGCTCGCGGTCCGCGTCGACGGGAGGTCGATCGCCGAGGCGGCCGACCTCAGTCTCGACGATGCGATGGAGTTCGTGTCGTCGATCGAGCTGACCGAACGCGAGGCGATGATCGCGGCGCAGGTGCTGCGCGAGATCCGCGTGCGCCTCGAGTTCCTGCTGCGCGTCGGACTCAACTACCTCACGCTGAGCAGGTCCGCCGGTTCGCTGTCGGGCGGCGAGGCGCAGCGGATCCGTCTGGCGACGCAGATTGGTACGGGCCTCACCGGCGTGCTGTACGTGCTCGACGAGCCGTCGATCGGACTGCATCAGCGCGACAACCGACGCCTCATCGGCACGCTCGAGGCGCTGCGGGATCTCGGCAACACACTCGTCGTCGTCGAGCACGACGAAGAGACGATCTTCTCGAGCGACTGGGTCGTCGACATCGGCCCACACGCCGGTGAAGGCGGGGGAGAGGTCATCCATTCCGGTCCCTCCGCCGAACTGATGAAGGACGAGGGGTCGATCACCGGCGACTACCTCGCCGGTCGGCGCGAGATCCCGACGCCCGATTCGCGGCGTCGTGTCGATCGCGGCCGCGTGCTCACCGTGACCGGCGCACGCGAGAACAACCTCAAGAACGTCGACGCGACCATCCCGCTCGGCCTGTTCACCGCGGTGACGGGCGTGTCGGGATCCGGGAAGTCGACGCTGATCAACGACATCCTGTACCAGGTGCTCGCGCAGAAACTCAACGGGGCGCGCACGGTGCCCGGCAAGCACAAGCGCGTGACGGGCCTCGATCACCTCGACAAGGTCGTGCACGTCGACCAGGCGCCGATCGGACGCACGCCGCGGTCGAACCCCGCCACGTACACGGGAGTGTTCGACCGGATCCGCACGCTGTTCGCCGAGACGCCGGAGGCGAAGGTTCGCGGTTACCTGGCGGGACGCTTCAGCTTCAACGTCAAGGGCGGACGCTGCGAGGCATGCTCGGGCGACGGCACGCTCAAGATCGAGATGAACTTCCTCCCCGACGTGTACGTCGACTGCGAGGTGTGCGAGGGCAAGCGGTACAACCGCGACACGCTGCAGGTGCACTACAAGGGCAAGAACATCGCCGAGGTGCTCGAGATGTCGATCGCGGAAGCCGCCGAGTTCTTCGAGCCGATCCAGGCGATCCACCGATACATGAAGACGCTCGTCGACGTCGGGCTCGGCTACGTCCGGCTCGGTCAGGCCGCCACGACGCTCTCGGGCGGGGAGGCGCAGCGCGTCAAGCTCGCGACCGAGCTGCAGAAGCGCAGCCGCGGTCGCAGTATCTACGTGCTCGACGAACCGACGACCGGTCTGCACTTCCACGACGTCCAGAAGCTGCTGCAGGTGCTGAACGGTCTCGTGGAGAAGGGCAACTCGGTCGTGGTCATCGAGCACAACCTCGACGTCATCAAGTCGGCCGACTGGATCATCGATCTGGGCCCCGAGGGCGGATCCGGCGGCGGCACGATCGTCGCGACGGGCACACCGGAAGAAGTAGCGGCGATCGAGGAGAGCCACACCGGGCGCTTCCTCGCCGAGACGTTGGGACGCGTGGAGCGGAAGCGCAGCGCATAGCGATGGCCGACCAGCTCGCGTACAAGCCCGCGGCGGGGGAGATCCCGACCAACCCGGGTGTCTACCGCTTCCTGGACGGCGACGGGAACGTGCTCTACGTCGGCAAGGCGAAGAATCTTCGGCAGCGCCTCGCGAACTACTTCGCGCCGCTGCACACGCTCCACGAGCGCACGCGGCGCATGGTGACGCTCGCCGAGAAGGTCGAATGGACCGTCGTCCCCACCGACGTCGACTCGCTCCAGCTCGAGTATCAGTGGATCAAACAGTTCGATCCGCCGTTCAACGTCAAGTACCGCGATGACAAGTCGTATCCGTTCCTCGCGGTCACTCTCGCCGAAGAGGCGCCGCGGGTCATGGTCACGCGCAATCGGCGGATCCGCGGGGCGAAGTACTTCGGGCCGTACCCGAAGGTCTGGGCCGTGCGCGAAACCATCGACCTGATGCTGAAGGTCTTCCCGATCCGCACCTGCAACGACGCACAGTACAAGCGCGCCATGCAGTCCGGGCGGCCATGCTTCCCCGGTCAGATCGGCAAGTGTGGCGGTCCCTGCTCGATGACGGTCACGGTCGAGGAACACCGGCGGATGGTCGATGACTTCGTCGCCTTCATGCAGGGCGGCGACGAACGCTTCACGCGCGATCTCACCGCGCGGATGAAGGAGGCCGCCGCGGCGCTCGACTTCGAGGCGGCCGCGGCGTATCGCGATCGGCTCGAATCGATCGACGCCGTGCTCACCAAGAGTGCGCTGGTGCTTCCCGACAAGGTCGACATCGACGTGTTCGGCGTCGCGGAGGACGAGCTCGACGCGGCCGTGCACGTGTTCGTGATCCGCGGCGGCCGGGTGCGCGGCGTCTGGTCGCACATCGTCGACAAGGAGCTCGACATCTCGGGTGGCGAGCTGATCGACCAGGTGCTGCAGCGCGCCTACGGCGATGCCGAGGCCACCGCGATTCCCCGTCGCGTCCTCGTGCCCACGCTGCCGACGGCCAGCGCCGAGCTCGAGCAGTTCCTTGCCGAGAGGCGCGGACGCAAGGTCGAGATCCAGGTCGCTCAGCGCGGCCAGCGCGCGGATCTGCTGCGCAACGCAACGCTGAACGCGCAGCACACGCTCGTACGCCACAAGTCGAAGCGCACCTCCGACTTCGCGACCCGCTCGCAGGCGCTTGCGGACCTGCAGGAGGCGCTTGGCATGACCGAGGCGCCGCTGCGCATCGAGTGTTACGACATCTCGCACCTGCAGGGCACCAACGTCGTCGGCTCCATGGTCGTGTTCGAGGACGGCCTGCCGCGCAAGGACCAGTACCGCTCCTTCTCGATCGCCGAGACGACAGACGACACCGACAGCATCCACCAGGTCCTCACGCGCCGCCTCGCCCACCTCGACGAGCCCCATGACGTCCCCGTGCCCGCGGCGGAACTCGCGGTCCGCGACGAGGAGGACATCGTGACCGAGCAGGCCCCGCGCCGCCGGTTCGCGTATCCGCCACAGCTGCTGCTCGTGGACGGCGGTGAGCCGCAGGTGAACGCAGCCGCACGGGCGCTCGCGGAGGCCGGCCGTTCCGATATCGCCCTCGCGGGCATCGCGAAACGTCTCGAGGAGCTGTGGCTTCCCGGCGACGCCTACCCCGTGATCCTGCCGCGGACCTCGGAAGCGCTCTATCTCGTGCAACGACTGCGCGATGAGGCGCACCGATTCGCGATCCGGCATCAGCGCGGACGTCGCCGACGCGACATCCGCTCGGTGCTGAGCGAGATCCCGGGGCTCGGCGATGCGCGTATCCGTGCGCTGCTCAGGCACTTCGGATCCGTAGCGGCGCTGCGACAGGCGAACGCGGAGCAGATCGCCGAGGTGCCGCGGATTGGACCGGGGCTGGCGGAGACGATTCGGACACGCCTCGCGCGGGACTGACCCGGGCCGATATGGTGGCGAGTGTGAACGGTGCGACGGAGAAACAGGGTGAGCTGCTGATCGTCACCGGCATGTCGGGGGCGGGGCGCACCACCGCCGCGAATGCGCTCGAAGACCGCGGCTGGTACGTGGTCGACAATCTGCCGCCGCAGATGCTGCGGCCGCTTCTCGAGCTGGCCGGTCGCGTCGACGGGCAGCTTCCGCGAGTCGCCGCGGTCGTCGACGTCCGCGGCGGGGAGATGTTCGCCGAGCTGCAGTCGATCGTCCACCAGCTGCGCGAGCTGGGGAACCTCCGGATCATCTTCCTCGACGCCTCCGACGATGTGCTCGTGCGGCGTTTCGAACAGGTGCGCCGGCCGCACCCGCTCCAGGGCGACGGCACGATCCTCGACGGGATCCGCGAGGAGCGGCGTCTCGTGCAGCCGATCCGCGAGCGCAGCGACGTCACCATCGACACGTCGACGCTCAACGTGCACCAGCTCGCGTCGCGCGTCTCGGATCTCTTCGACGTAGACGGGGCACCCCGGCACCGCACGACGATCCTCAGTTTCGGCTTCAAGTACGGACTGCCGGTCGACGCCGATCTCGTCGCGGACATGCGCTTCCTGCCGAATCCGTTCTGGGACGAGCAGCTGCGCGGACTCACGGGCGAAGACGACGCGGTGAGTGCGTTCGTCCTGGCCCAAGAGGGTGCGGAGGAGTTCCTCGACGCATACATCGCGGCGGTGCGGCCGGTCCTCGCCGGGTATCAGCGCGAGAATAAGACGCACTCCACGATCGCCGTGGGCTGCACCGGCGGAAAACATCGCTCTGTCGCGATGGCGCGTGCCCTCAGAGAGCGGCTGGCGGCGGACCCGGACCTGCAGGTGAGGGTGCGGCACCGCGATCTCGGCCGCGAGTGATGCCATAGTTATAGTCCGCCGGGCTGAGAGTTCCAGCACGGCGCGGGCGCAGTCCTCCCGGTACGCTGGTAACCCCCGATCGGGGGACCCATGCCGCTGCCGAAGCTGAGGAGATCCGTGGCACTGACCAAGGATGTGAAGGCCGAGCTGATCGAGGTGCGCGATCCCCGCGCGTCGGTCCGCGTCGCCGAGACGACCGCCCTGTTGCGATTCGCGGGAGGCCTGCACTCCATTGCCGGCCGTGTCGCGGTCGAGGCCGAGGTCGACGACCGGCGGCTCGCGATCCGCACCGCGCGCGACATCGCCGAAATCTACGGCGTGCGTCCCGAGCTGGCCCGCATTCAGTCGTCCGGCGCCCGCGATGGCGAGCGGTTCGCCGTGCGGATCGTTCAGGGCGGCGAGACGCTCGCCCGGCAGACCGGTCTCCTTGACATGCGTCGCCGCCCGGTGCGGGGCCTGCCGAACCGGTTGACGACGGGCAACACGGTCGAGCTGCAGGCGATCTGGCGTGGCGCGTTCCTTGCGGCCGGCACCGTCTCCGAGCCCGGCCGGTCCGCTGCGCTCGACGTCGCCTGCCCCTCGGGAGAGGCCGGCATGGCGCTCGTCGGTGCCGCCCACCGCATCGGCGTCGCGGCCAAGCAGCGTGAGGTGCGCGGTGTCCCGCGCGTGGTGATCCGCGATGCGGAGGCCATCCGTCAGATGCTGCAGCTGATGGGAGCGACGCGCGCGGCCGCGAACTGGGACGAGCTGCGTCAACGCCGTGAGGTGCGCGCCGGCGTGAACCGTCTCGTGAACTTCGACGACGCGAACCTCCGCCGTTCCGCGCAGGCCGCGGTCGCCGCGTGCGCACGCGTCGAGCGCGCGCTCGAGATCCTCGGCGAGGACGTCCCGGGCCACCTGCGGCAGGCGGGCGAGCTGCGGCTCGCGCACCGTGACGCGAGTCTCGACGAGCTCGGCCACCACGCGGATCCGCCGCTGACGAAGGACGCGGTCGCCGGCCGGATCCGCCGCCTCCTGGCGATGGCGGACAAGCGCGCGAGCGCGGACGGGATCCCGGGCACCGAGTCTGCGGTGCCGCCGAGCGTCGAATCGGCCTAGGGTGCGTTGCACTCCGGGTCACGCGATGTCACGTCCGCGTGCCGGATCCACTCACCGTCACTAGGATGAAAGGGTCCGCTCGGTTACGCATCAGACGATGCACGAGAAGCCGGAAAGAAAGAGAAGGCGACTGATGGCCACGTACACTCTTCCCGAACTCAGCTACGACTACGGTGCGCTTGAGCCGCACATCAGCGGTCGCATCATGGAGCTCCACCACTCCAAGCACCACAACACCTATGTCACCGGTGCCAACACCGCGCTCGACCAGCTCGCCGAGGCGCGGGCGACGGGCGAATTCGGCGCGGTCAACAAGCTCGAGAAGGACCTCGCGTTCAACCTCGGCGGCCACACGAACCACTCGATCTTCTGGACGAACCTGTCGCCCGAGGGTCAGGAGCGTCCCGAGGGCGAGATCGCCGCGGCGATCGACGAGTACTTCGGCT
The DNA here is from genome assembly GCA_019119065.1 of Candidatus Microbacterium pullistercoris. Classification (GTDB taxonomy): domain Bacteria; phylum Actinomycetota; class Actinomycetes; order Actinomycetales; family Microbacteriaceae; genus Microbacterium; species Microbacterium pullistercoris. The sequence goes on from DWXU01000086.1 coordinate 36,193, forward strand.
CCTTCGACGGCTTCCAGGGCCAGTTCAACGCTGCCGCGCTTGGCATCCAGGGCTCGGGGTGGGCCGGCATGTTCTGGGACTCGATCGGCCAGCGGCTGATCATCCAGCAGTTCTTCGACCAGCAGTCGCAGTTCGCGGCCGGAACGGTCCCGGTGCTGCTGCTCGACATGTGGGAGCACGCCTTCTACCTCGACTACCAGAACGTCAAGGGCGACTACGTCAAGGCGTTCTGGAACATCGTCAACTGGGACAATGTGGCGGATCGCTTCCGCACGGCTCGCGAGAAGACCGCGGGCCTGCTGATCGCGAATTGAACCGTCGTTCGGCCGGCGGAGTGCGGATCCGCCGGCCGAACGCCCTCCCTTGACGAAGACCCATGAAACGCCCTTCGGGGCCATACCCTAGGAGACACAGAGTGTCCGCACGGATCGGTATCAACGGCTTCGGCCGCATCGGACGCAACTTCATTCGGGCTGCCCTCGCGCAGAACGCGGATTTCGAGGTCGTCGCAGTCAATGACCTCACCGACAACAAGGCGCTTGCGCACCTGCTGAAGTACGACTCGGTCGGTGGCCCTCTCGGCCGCGACGTGTCGTACGACGACGAGTCGATCACGGTCGACGGCAAGACGATCAAGGCGTTCGCCGAGCGCGACCCTGCGAAGCTCCTATGGGGAGAGCTGGGCGTCGACATCGTGATCGAGTCGACGGGACGCTTCACTCACGCCGATCAGGCGAAGGCCCACCTCGAGGCCGGTGCGAAGAAGGTCATCATCTCGGCTCCCGCGAAGGGCGACGTCGCGACGTACGCGATCGGCATCAACGCCGACCAGTACGACCCGGCGACCGAGCACATTCTCTCGAACGCGTCGTGCACCACGAACGCGCTCGCTCCGCTGGCCAAGGTCTTCAACGATGCCTTCGGCATCGAGCGCGGCTTCATGATGACGGCGCACGCCTACACGGCCGACCAGAACCTGCAGGACGGCCCGCACGGCGACCTGCGTCGCGCGCGCGCCGCCGCGATCAACATCGTCCCGACGTCCACCGGCGCTGCGAAGGCCATCGGCCTCGTCATGCCGGAGCTGAACGGCAAGCTCGACGGCACCAGCTACCGCGTGCCGATCCCCACGGGCTCCATCGTCGACCTGACCCTGATCACCAAGGACGGGCTGACGGTCGACGAGGTCAACGCTGCTTACAAGGCCGCCGCTGAGGGGCCGCTCAAGGGCGTTCTCGAGTACTCGGATGACCCGCTCGTCTCGAGCGACATCGTGCAGAACCCGCACTCGTCGATCTTCGACTCGGGTCTCACCAGCGTCAGCGGGAACCTCGTGAAGGTCTCGTCCTGGTACGACAACGAGTGGGGCTACTCGAACCGCCTCGTCGACTTCACGTCGCTCGTCGCGTCGAAGCTCTGACGACCGACCACGACCGACGATGATCGAACGCCCGCCCGCCGTGCACACGTGTCGGCGGGCGGGCGTTCGCATGTAGATTGGCGCCCGATGACTCTTCGCACTCTTGACACTCTCGGCGATCTCGCCGGTACACGCGTTTTCGTCCGCTGCGACTTCAACGTTCCGCTCGCAGACGGCACGATCACCGATGATGGCCGCATTCGCGCGGCGCTCCCGACGATCCGCGCGCTCGTCGATGCCGGCGCCCGCGTCGTGACGGCATCACACCTCGGTCGTCCGAAGGGCGCTCCCGACCCTCAGTACTCTCTCGCCCCCGTCGCCGCGCGACTCGGTGAGCTGCTCGGCGCCCCCGTCGCCGCCGCGACCGATACCGTCGGCGCATCGGCAGCCGAGGTCGTTGCCGGCCTCGAGAACGGCCAGGTCGCGGTTCTCGAGAACCTGCGGTTCCACCCCGGCGAGACGGCGAAGGACGATGACGAGCGCCGCGCCTTCGCACAGGAGCTCGCGCAGCTGGCCGACGTCATGGTCTCCGACGGGTTCGGCGTCGTGCACCGCAAGCAGGCGAGCGTCTACGATCTTGCGCAGCTGCTGCCGTCCGCCGCGGGCAACCTCGTCGCGCACGAGGTCAGCGTGCTCGATCGTCTGCTTACCGCCCCGGAGCGTCCGTATACCGTCGTGCTCGGCGGATCCAAGGTCAGTGACAAGCTGGGCGTCATCGACAGCCTGCTGCCGCGCGTCGAGAAGCTGCTGATCGGCGGTGGAATGGCGTACACGTTCCTGGCGGCACAGGGCCACGCGATCGGGGGGAGCCTCGTCGAGACCGACCAGATCGCCACGGCGAAGCGGTACATGACCGACGCGGCTGAGAAGGGCGTGGAGCTGATCCTCCCCGTCGACAGCCTGATGGCGTCCGCATTCGCGGCCGACGCGACGAGCGAGAATGCGCCGAGCGAAAATCTCGAGGGCACGTCACTCGGCGCCGACGCACTCGGCCTCGACATCGGCCCCGCGAGCGCCGAGGCCTTCGCAGAGGCCATCCGCACCTCGAAGACAGTGTTCTGGAACGGCCCCATGGGCGTGTTCGAGTTCCCGGCCTTCGCGGAGGGCACGCGTGCGGTCGCGCAGGCCCTCACCGAGACCGACGGTTTGACCGTCGTCGGCGGTGGCGACTCCGCCGCCGCGGCACGCACGCTCGGATTCGCCGACGACCAGTTCGGCCACGTGTCGACCGGCGGCGGCGCCAGCCTCGAGTTCCTCGAGGGTAAGAAACTCCCCGGACTGGAGGTCCTCGGATGGGCATGACACGTACACCGCTGATTGCGGGCAACTGGAAGATGAACCTCGACCACCTGCAGGCGGTCGCCCTCGTGCAGAAGCTGCACTGGAGCCTGAAGGACGCGTCGCACGATTTCGACGACGTCGACGTCACGGTGTTCCCGCCGTTCACCGACCTCCGCAGCGTCCAGACGCTCGTCGACGCCGACAAGATCCCGTTCGGGCTCGGCGCGCAGGACCTCTCCATCCACGACTCCGGTGCCTACACGGGCGAGGTCTCGGGCGAGTTCCTCGCGAAGCTGGGCTGCGGAGCCGTCATCGTCGGCCACTCGGAGCGTCGCGAATACCACGCGGAGACCGACGACGTGGTTGCGGCGAAGACGCGCGCTGCGCTCAAGCACGGACTCGTGCCGGTGATCTGCGTCGGCGAGACGAGCGAGGACCTCGAGAAGCACGGCGCGTCGGCAGTGCCGGTCGCGCAACTCGAGACGATTCTCGATGGCCTCGCGTCCGATTCGGAGATCGTCGTCGCGTACGAGCCCGTCTGGGCGATCGGATCCGGCCAGGCCGCGACCCCGGAACAGGCCCAGGAGGTCTGCCAGAAGCTGCGCGAGGTCATCCGCGCGTCGCTCGGTGATGAAGCGGCGGACGCCACGCGCGTGCTGTACGGCGGATCGGTGAAGTCCGGAAACGTCGCCTCCTTCATGCGCGAGCCCGACATCGACGGCGCGCTCGTCGGCGGCGGCAGCCTCAAGGTCGACGAGTTCAGCGCCATCGTGCGCTTCCAGAAGCACGTCGGCGTCTGATCCGGCGCTGATCGGTATAATCGACGATTGTGCGGTCTCACCGGATCGCACAGACGAAAGGCCTTATCACGTGCAGATTCTCGAGATCATCCTGCAGGTGCTCCTCGGGCTGACCAGCCTCCTGCTGATTCTGTTCATCCTGATGCACAAGGGACGCGGCGGCGGACTGTCGGACATGTTCGGCGGCGGCATGACGCAGGCGGTGAGCTCCTCCGGCTCGGCGGAGCGCGTGCTCAACTACTTGACGATCGTCGTCGCGCTCGTCTGGTTCCTTGCGATCGTGGGCCTCGGGCTCATCACGAAGTTCCAGGTGATCTGATGGCTGGCGGACACAGCTCGAGCGCCATCCGCGGGACACGCGTGGGCTCCGGCCCGATGGGCGAGCAGGATCACGGGCATCAGGCCGAGCGAATCGCGGTCGAGTACTGGGATGCGCACGGCAACTCGGTCATCAAGTATTACGCGGCCGAGATCCCGGAGGAAGAGATTCCCGAGATCGTCGATCACCCGAAGTCGGGTCTGCCGGCGGGGCGCAACAAGAGCGATCCCCCTGCGCCCGAGAAGTTGCAGACCTACAAGTCGCACCTCGAGTACGTCAAGGAGCGTCGCACCGACGAGGAAGCCGACGAACTCCTCGAAGACGCGCTGAACAAGCTGCGAGAGAAGCGCGGCGAGTAACACGCGCTCCGGTGTCGCTCCAGGAGCGAACCAGCCCCCACATCTCCACAAGTCTCCGACAAGTCCGGAGCTGTTCGCAACGGACTTGTCGGAGACTTGTGGACTTAGTGCGTCAGGAGTCGGTGCTGGCAGCAGCAGCAGCAGCGTCGTCGGCGAAGACGATCGTCTCGGCTGCGCCGCGCGCGGCGGCGGCGGGGGCGGTCTCCGGGTCGGCGCCGGAGCGGATCAGCGCGACGGCCTCGGACTTGTCGGCGCCGGCGACGACGAGCCAGACGCGCTTGGAGGCGTTGATGATGGGCAGCGTGAAGGTCACGCGCTCGGACGGCGGCTTCGGCGATTCCCTGATGGGCAGCACCGTCGCCGATTCGACGTGGATCTCATCGCGCCCGGGGAAGAGCGACGCGATGTGCGCGTCGGGGCCGACGCCGAGGAATGTCACGTCGAAGATGGGGGCAGAGGCGTCCGCTGCTGCGAAGCGCTCGAGCTCGCTCGCGTAGGCCAGTGCGGCATCGTCGAGGTCGCCGTCCTCCGTCGACCACGGCTCGTGCACGTGCGCGTCCGGAAGCGCGTCGAGCAGCGCCGCGCGCGCCTGCAGCGTGTTGCGGTCGCCGTCGACGCGGGCGACGAAGCGCTCGTCGCTGAACCAGAAGTGCACGCGCGACCAGTCCACGGTGCGGAGATCGTCATGTCCGGCGATCGCGGCGAGGCTGGCGATCCCCATGGATCCGCCCGTGAGCGAGACGTGGACGTCGCGTGCCTCCGTCAGCGGCGCGACGACCTCGATGAACCGGGAGGCGACGGCGTCCGCGAGCGCGGACTTGTCGGCGCGGGTGACGAACGTGGCGGAGCTCATGCGTCGTTCTCCTTCTCGGCGGCGCCCGCGGGGACCGGGGCGTATCCGTGCGTCTGCACCGGAGCGGGCAGCGCATTCCACCCGTCCGTGATGACGCGGCCGTAGAGCGGGTCCGGGTCGAGCCGGCGTAGCTCCTCGGCGATGCACTCGCGCAGTGTGCGACGGGGCAGGAGCAGCTCGTGGTCGGGCTGCCCGGGCTGCGTCAGGACCGCGTGCGTCGGCGTCTTGCGCTCGAGCACGATGTCGCCTGACGCGCGCGTCAGACGCACCGAGCGCATGCCGTTGTTCCACTCGGCGGGATCCTCGTACTGCCACGAGACGGGGGCGTCGAGCGCGAGCCCGAGCCAGGCCGCGAGCAGCGCGGTGGAGGGCGACGGGCTCGCGCCGCGCACCTCGATCGCGGTGACGGGCTCGTACGGTGGCTGGTCGAGAACGGCGGCGAGCTGCTCGCGCCAGGTCGTCAGCCGCGTCCACGCGAGGTCGGTGTCGCCGGGTCGGTACGTCTCGTCGAGACGCTGAAGGCGCTCGGATGCCGCCTGTGACGTCGACGAATCGGTGATGCGCCGCTGCGCGATGCGTCCTAGTGGATCGAGCGCCGGTGCCTCCGGGGGAGTGTCCGGCCACCACACGACGACGGGCGCGTCGGGCAGGAGCAGGCCGGTGACGAGTGACTCGGGATTGTTCGCCGCTTCGCCGTGCGCGCGCAGGATGATGACCTCGCTCGCGCCGGCGTCGCCGCCGATGCGGATCTGGGCGTCGAGGCGCGAGGCATCCTCTGGATGCGTGACGAGCACGATCACGCGCATCGGGTGCTCGCGGGACGCGTCGTTGGCGGCTTCGATCGCGCGCTCCGCGGGCCGGTGATCGCTCTTGATGATGAGGGTGAGCACGCGACCGAGGGCGACCGCGCCGCCCTCTTCGCGGACGGACACGAGCTTCTTCGCGACGGTCGAGACGGTGGTCTCGTTGAGGTCGATGATCACGGGCGCCTCCAAACGCGGCCGTCCTGCGCGAGCAGGGCATCGGCGGATTCGGGTCCCCAGGATCCGGGTTCGTACTGCTCGACGGGCGTGTCGAGCGATGCCCAGTACTTCTCGACGGGATCGAGGATGCGCCAGGACAGCTCGACTTCCTCGTGGCGGGGGAAGAGCGGCGGGTCGCCGAGCAGCACGTCGAGGATCAGTCGCTCGTATGCCTCGGGGCTCGCCTCGGTGAAGGCGTGGCCGTAGCCGAAGTCCATCGTGACGTCGCGCACGTGCGTTCCGTTGCCGGGCACCTTCGAGCCGAATCGCAGCGTCACGCCCTCATCGGGCTGCACGCGGATCACGAGCGCATTCTGGCCGAGCTCCGACCGGTCGCGGCCGCGTTCGAAGAGGTACTCGGGGGCGCGCTTGAAGACGATCGCGATCTCTGTCACGCGGCGACCGAGGCGCTTGCCGGTGCGCAGATAGAACGGCACGCCCTCCCAGCGGCGGGTCTCGATCCCGACCTTGATCGCGGCGTACGTCTCGGTTGCCGAGCGCGGGTTCATCCCCTCCTCATCGCGGAAGCCGGTGACCTGCTCGCCCCCCTGCCAGCCGCCCGCGTACTGGCCGCGGGCGGTGGCCGTGGAGAGGTCCTCGGGGAGGCGCACGGCCTCGAGTACCTTCTCCTTCTCGGCGCGGAGGTGGTCAGCGGACAGGCTGATCGGCTCCTCCATCGCGGTGAGCGCGAGCAGCTGCAGCAGGTGATTCTGGATCACGTCGCGCGCCGCACCGACGCCGTCGTAGTAGCCGGCGCGGCCGCCGACGCCGATGTCCTCGGCCATCGTGATCTGCACGTGGTCGATGTGGTTCTTGTTCCACAGCGGCTCGTAGAGCTCGTTGGCGAAGCGCAGGGCCAGGATGTTCTGGACCGTCTCCTTGCCGAGGTAGTGGTCGATGCGGAAGATCGCATCGCTCGGGAAGGCGGCCTCGAGCGAGTTGTTCAGCTCGCGCGCCGACTCGAGATCGTGGCCGAAGGGCTTCTCGATGACGACGCGACGCCAGCGATCCTCGTCCACCTTCTCGTCGACGAGGCCCGAACGCAGCAGCTGTTGCGCGACGACGTCGAATGCGTTCGGCGGAATCGACAGGTAGAACGCGTGGTTGCCCATCGTTCCACGCTCGCGGTCCAGCGTGTCGACGGTCTCACGGAGACGCGCGAACGCGTCGTCGTCGTCGAAGGTGCCCTCGACGAAGCGGATCCCCTCCGCGAGCTGCTGCCACGTCTCCTCGCGGAACTCTGTGCGGGCGTGGTTCCTCACAGCATCGCGGACGACCTCCGCGAAGTCCTGATCGTCCCACTCGCGACGGGCGAAGCCGACGAGGGCGAATCCGGGGGGAAGGAGGCCGCGGTTGGCGAGGTCGTACACGGCCGGCATCAGCTTCTTGCGTGACAGGTCGCCTGTCACGCCGAAGATCACGAGGGCACTGGGCCCGGCGATGCGATTGAGGCGACGGTCGTCGCTGTCGCGCAGCGGATTGACGCCGCGCTGGATGGGAGCAGGCATGGGTTCCTTCGTCGGGTCAGAGGCGAAGCCTGATGCCGGGGAGCGGACGCGGCGCGCTCCCCGGCACGGGGCGTCGTCAGCGAGCGGCCTCGAGGGCCTCAGTGACCGTCTTCTGCAGGTCTCGCCACGAGGCGTCGAACTTCTCGACACCCTCGTCCTCGAGGACCTGCGTGACGTCGGCGAAGTCGACGCCGACGGCGGCGAGCTGCGCGAACACCTCGCGGGCGTCTTCGTAGTTCACGGTGACGGTGTCGCCGCGGACCTCGGCGTGATCGAAAGTGGCCTCGAGCGTCTTCTCCGGCATCGTGTTCACGGTGCCCTCGGCGACGAGCTCGGTCACGTAGAGCGTGTCCGGCAGCGCGGGATCCTTCACACCCGTCGACGCCCACAGCGGACGCTGCACGTTGGCGCCCGCGGCGAGAAGGTCGGTCGCGCGCTTCTCGGCGAAGCGCTTCTCGAAGAGTTCGTAGGCGAGGCGCGCGTTGGCGATGCCGGCGCGCGACTTCAGAGCGGTGGCCTCGTCGGATCCGATCGCGGTGAGACGCTTATCGACCTCCGTGTCGACGCGCGACACGAAGAATGACGCGACGGAACGCAGCTTCGACAGGTCGTGACCCGCGTCGCGCGCCTTCTCAAGGCCCGCGAGGTACGCGTCGATGACCTCGCCGTAGCGCTCGAGGCTGAAGATCAGCGTGACGTTGACGCTGATGCCCGCGCCGATCGTCTCGGTGATGGCGGGCAGGCCGCCCCGGGTCGCCGGGATCTTGATGAGGGCGTTCTCGCGGTCGACGCGCTCCCAGAGATCCTTCGCCTGCGCGACGGTACCCGCCGTGTCGTGGGCGAGGTCAGGGGAGACCTCGATCGAGACGCGCCCGTCGACGCCGTCGGTCGCGTCGTAGACGGGACGGAACACGTCGCACGCGTCTTGCACGTCGCGCGTCGTGATGGAGAAGATCGCCTGGTCGGTCGTCGCATCCTGTGCGGCGAGTTCGGCCACGGAATCCGCGTAGGCGGCGCCGTTCGAGAGCGCACCGGCGAAGATCGTCGGGTTCGTCGTCACTCCCGTGACGTCGCGCGTCGTGATGAGCTCGGCGAGGTTGCCGCTCGTGATGCGCTCACGGGAGAGATCGTCGAGCCAGATGCTGACGCCGGCCGACGAGAGCTGTGCGGTGGGGGAGGTCATGCGTTCTCCTTGAGGGTCTCGCGTGCGGCCTCGACGACCGCCTCGGTGGTGATACCGAACTTCTGGAACAGGGTCTTGTAGTCGGCGGAGGCGCCGAAGTGCTCGATCGAGATCGAGCGGCCGCGGTCGCCGACGATGTCGCGCCACGACAGGGCGATGCCCGCCTCGACGGAGACACGTGCCGTGACAGTGGACGGCAGGACGCTCTCGCGGTACTCCTCGCTCTGCTCGGCGAACCATTCGAGCGACGGCGCGGAGACGACCCGGGCGTTGACGCCCTCGGCCTTGAGCTGCTCGCGGGCCTCGACGGCGAGCTGAACCTCGGAGCCGGTGCCGATGAGGATGACGTCTGGCGTTCCGCCAGGAGCCTCCTGCAGGACGTAGGCGCCCTTCGCGGTGAGTGCGGCGGAGGCGAAGTCGTCGCCCGATGCCGCGCCCTCAGCGCGCGCGAAGGTCGGCACGCCCTGGCGGGTGAGTGCGAAGCCCGTCGGACCGCCGCGGCGCGTGAGCGTCTCGAGCCATGCGTACGCCGTCTCGTTGGCGTCCGCCGGACGAACGACCGCGAGGTTCGGGATCGCGCGCAGGGCAGCGAGGTGCTCGATCGGCTGGTGCGTCGGGCCGTCCTCGCCGAGCGCGACCGAGTCGTGCGTCCACACGAAGATGCTCGGGATGTCCATGAGTGCCGCGAGGCGCACCGACGGCCGCATGTAGTCCGAGAACTGCAGGAACGTGCCGCCGTACGCGCGCGTCTTGCCGTGTAGCACGATGCCGTTGAGGATCGCGCCCATCGCGTGCTCGCGGATGCCGAAGTGCAGGACGCGGCCGTACGGCGTGCCGGAGAACTTCGCGGTGGAGCGGGCGGGGACGTTGAACGAGTCAGCGTCATCGATGGTTGTGTTGTTCGAGCCGGCGAGGTCGGCGGACCCGCCCCACAGCTCCGGCAGCTCGGCCGCGAGCGCGTTGATGACCTTGCCCGAGGCGGCGCGGGTCGCGATCGATCCGCCGTCTTCGAAGTCGGGCAGGGCGGTCTCGAGACCGTCGGGCAGCTCGCCGGCCTCGAGCCGGTCGAACAGCGCCTTGCGCTCGGGGTTTGCGGTGGCCCACGCGTCGAACTTCTTCTGCCAGTCGGCGCGGACGCCCGCGCCCCGCTCGCTGAGGGAGCGCGTGTGGGCGATGACCTCGTCGGAGACCTCGAAGGTCTGCTCCGGGTCGAAACCGAGGATCTGCTTCGTCGCCGCGAGTTCCTCGCTGCCGAGCGCCGAGCCGTGGATGCCGCCCGTGTCCTTCTTGTTCGGAGCCGGCCAGCCGATGATGGTCTTGAGCACGATGAGCGACGGCTTGTCGGTCGTCTGCTTCGCCGCTTCGATCGCGGCGGAGAGCTCGGCGATGTCCTCGACGTAGTCGCCGGTCTTCTTCCAGTCGACCGTCAGGACCTGCCAGCCGTACGCCTCGTAGCGTGCCTGCACGTCTTCGGTGAAGGCGACGTCCGTGTCATCCTCGATCGAGATCTGGTTCGCGTCGTAGAGCACGACGAGGTTGCCGAGCTGCTGGTGCCCGGCGAGCGACGAGGCCTCGCTCGTGACGCCTTCCTGCAGGTCGCCATCGCTCGCGATGACGTACACGAAGTGGTCGAACGGGCTCTCGCCGGCGGCCGCCTCGGGGTCGAACAGCCCGCGCTCGTAGCGCGCCGCATACGCGAATCCGACGGACGAGGCGAGACCCTGGCCGAGCGGGCCTGTCGTGATCTCGACGCCCTCGGTCTCGCGGAACTCGGGGTGGCCGGGCGTCTTCGATCCCCAGGTGCGCAGCGCCTTGAGGTCGTCGAGTTCGAGCCCGAAGCCGCCGAGGTACAGCTGCACGTACTGCGTCAGCGAGGAGTGGCCGGCCGAGAGGATGAAGCGGTCGCGTCCCACCCAGTGTGCGTCAGCGGGGTCGTGGTTCATCACGCGCTGGTACAGCAGGTACGCCGCTGGCGCGAGGCTCATAGCGGTGCCCGGATGCCCGTTGCCCACCTTCTCGACGGCATCCGCCGCAAGCACTCGTGCCGTGTCGACCGCACGCTGATCGATCTCGTCCCAACGCAGTTCCGCCACGGGGACCGCCCTTTCTTCGTCGGTTATGCGCCGCGGACGTTCGGGGCCCGAGCCGCGCCGGAAACGTCCGACACGGCGTCGACGCGCGTTTCGCCGCCCAGCTTAGTGACTCCTGAGCCCTCGCGCGTCATCCGGGCGTCATCTGCGTCATGTGTGTGGGAGGATCCTGGTCGTCGCCGCGCGGAGCCCCGATAGACTGCTCGTATTGCATATCGAGCGGATACTACGGAGGGTTCAGCGGTGTCGATGACTTCTCACCCCGAGCGTGCGTCGGCCGCAGGGCACACCGACACAGTGCGCACGGGGCGGCGGGGCGTGCGCCGCACGATCGCCGCATACGTTGCGCTCACGAAGCCGCGCGTGCTCGAGCTGCTGCTGGTGTCGACCATCCCGGTGATGTTCCTCGCCGCGCAGGGACTGCCGAATCTCTGGCTCGTCGTCGCGACCGTGATCGGCGGCTCGCTGAGCGCCGGGTCCGCCGCCTCGTTCAACATGTATCTCGATCGCGACATCGATCGCGTGATGAAGCGCACGCAGAACCGTCCGCTCGTCACGGGCGAGGTCACTGCGCGCGAGACTCTCATCTTCTCGTGGGTGCTTGCCGTCGTGCAAGCCGTGTGGCTGCTGGCCTTCACCAACGTGCTGACCGCGTTCCTGTCGTCGTTCGCCATCTTCTTCTACGTCGTGATCTACACGATGTTGCTCAAGCGGCACACCGAGCAGAACATCGTGTGGGGCGGCATCGCCGGCTGCTTCCCCGTGCTCATCGGCTGGACCGCCGTGACGAACTCGCTCGCCTGGGCGCCGTTCGTGCTGTTCGTGCTCGTCTTCCTCTGGACGCCGCCGCACTACTGGCCGCTGTCGATGAAGTACGCGGGCGACTACGACGAGACCGACGTGCCGATGCTCGGCGCGACGCGCTCGGGCGCGCAGGTCGGCCTGCAGGTGGTCCTCTACGCGTGGGCCACGGTCGCGTGCTCGCTCCTGCTGATCCCCGTCGCGCAGATGGGCATCGTCTACTCGGCCTGCGCGGTGGTGTTCGGCGGCTGGTTCATCTATGAGTCGCACCGGATGTACACGATGTCCGTGCGCGCCGAGGCGGGTGTCGAACAGGGCTCGGAGGCACGACCGATGCGCGTCTTCCACGCGTCGATCACGTACCTCACTCTCGTCTTCCTTGCCGTCGCCGTCGACCCGTTGCTGCCGTTCTGACCGGCTCGCGCGTAACGCCGTGACCGACGCCGGAGACGACCCTCCGATCACCCGCAGCATCACTCTGAGCGCTGCTGGTCGCTGGCGCGCGTTCGGCGCGAGCGTGACCGTCGCAGCCCTGACGATCATGGACATCTCCAAGGTCAACGTCGGGCTCGCGTCCATCGAGAGCGCGCTCGGCGGCGGATCCACGGAGCTGCAGCTGGTCGTGTCCGGCTACATCCTCGCGTTCGGGCTCGTGCTCGTCCCCGCGGGGCGCATCGGCGACCAGCGGTCGCGGCGCACGCTCATGATCGGCGGACTGGCCGGCTTCACGCTCGCGAGCGGCCTCGGCGCACTCGCGCCGAACATCTGGGTGCTCGTCGTGGCGCGTTTCCTGCAGGGAGTCGCGGCCGGCGTGCAGATGCCGCAGGTCATGGGTACGATCCAACAGCTCTTCACCGGCACCGAGCGCGCGCGAGCGTTCGGCATCTTCGGCGCGATCGTGGGGCTGTCGACGGCGCTCGGGCCGACGCTCGGGGGACTGGTGATCGCGCTCGGCGGCGAGACCGATGGGTGGCGATGGATCTTCGGGATGAACGTCCCGCTCGGCGTGATCGTCATCGCGGTCATGGTGCGCGTCCTTCCCGAGGTGAGGCGCCCCTCGGGCGAACGGCTCTCGCTGGATCCGGTCGGCCTCGCGATCTTCGCGGTGGTCGTCGTGACGCTCATGATCCCGTTCCTCCTGACGACCGGGTCGCCCGATGACGTCGCGCTGCGCTGGTGGCTGCTCGTGCCCGCCGTGCTGTTCGCGGCCGGATTCGTCGCATGGGAGCGCCACTATGCGCGCAGCGGACGTCCGCCGCTCGTTCCCCTGCGACTCTTCCGCATCACCTCGTGGCGCAACGGCACGATGCTCCAAGCGTTCTACTTCGCGGCGATGCCGTCGATCTTCCTGCTGATGGCGCTGTATCTGCAGACAGGGCTCGGACACTCGGCCCTCGTCGCCGGCGTCGTGACGATCGGCTTCGCCCTGCTCAGCGCGGCCTCGTCCTGGTACAGCGGACGCCTCGTCGCGCGGTTCGGCAGGGCACTGGTGATCGTCGGGCTCCTCATCGTGCTCGCCTCCATCGTGGCGCTCGTCCTCGTCGCGCGTTTCGCGAGCGATGACGCGACGCCGTGGGTCATGGCCGGCATCATGGTCGTCGGCGGTGTCGGCGGCGGCATCGTGATCTCGCCAAACCAGACGCTGACGCTTGCCGAGATCCCGCGCTCGGAGGGCGGCCTCGCCGGATCCGTCGGCCAACTCGCGCAACGCGTCGGCAATGCGATCGGCGCGGCGATCGCGCTGTCGCTGTTCTACTCGACGGTGTACCTCGAAGAGGGCACGCGACCGCACGAGACGGTCTTCAACGACGCGTTTAGCAACGGGCTGCTCGCCGCGGCGCTGTTCGTGACCGTGTCGCTCGTCATCGCACTCATCGATCTTGGATCGCGCCGACGCCAGGCGCGGGCAGAGGACGGCCGATGACGACACAGGTCTCGCCGCGTCCGCGCCGTCGCCGCCTCCCGTGGATCCTCGCGGGGGTGTCGGCGTTCGTGGCGCTCGCGATCGTCGCGGCGTTCGTCGTGCCGCCGCTGATCGCGCACCGCGACGCCGAAGCCGCCTATGCCGACGCCGTCGCCGCACGGGACGACGCCCGTGCCGAGTGGGACGAGGCACGCGCGGCCGTGCGCGAAGAACATGCGCCCGTCGACGACGTCGTCACGCGTGCGGAGGCCGTCGCGACCGAGGAGGTGAAGCCCTACCTCGATGAGGCGCTGTGGGACGAGGTCGTCCAGCTCGTGGACGAGGTCGCCGAGATCGAGCAGGGCGTCCCGAACAGCGACGACGCGCCGGCCCCCGGGCCGTCGGAAGCCCCAGCTGACACCGAAGCGCTCCGCGCAGCGACGGATCGGGCGCGGGACGCGGCAGAGGCGTACGAGGACGGTGCGGCGGCATTCGCCGCGGCGGCGGAGGCGCTGGCGGATGCCGTGCCGCGGCTCGAGCAGACGAC
>DWXU01000087.1:0-10307 GCA_019119065.1 Candidatus Microbacterium pullistercoris
CTCGTCGCCGTATGCCTGAGCCACCAGGTGCTCGCCCACCGTCTCGGCCTCGCGCTCGAGCCGCTCGAGAAGCCGCGCCAGGGCCTGCAGATGACGGTCGACATGTTCGGCGAGAGCGCGGCGATCGGGTACTACAACACGTTCACCGCCCGCGTGCTGCCCGGTGTGCGACGCCTCACGCCGAGCCTCGAACGCACCGGCGAGGTCGGCGTCGTGGAGGTCTCGGCGACGGAGGAGGGTGACGTGCATGCGCTCCGCGGATCCGGGTTCGCGAGCGTGCAGGGCCATCTCGAGTCGATCCTGTCTCGCGACGGCATCCGCACCCTCGAGCGCATCGTCGCGCACGCGCTCGGCGCCTGACGGTCGCGAGTAGGCTGAGCGCGTGAGCGCATACGAGGTCGACGCCGTCGTGGTCGGATCCGGCCCGAACGGGCTCGTCGCCGCGGTGACGCTCGCCGAGGCCGGTTGGCGCGTCATCGTCGTCGAGGCGCAGGACACGCCCGGCGGCGGGCTGCGCTCCGAGGAGACGACCCTCCCGGGCTACGTCCACGACGTGTGCGCGTCGAACCATCCGATGGCGATGGCGAGCCCGGCGTTCCGCGCGCTCGACCTCGAGCGCGAGGGCCTCACGTTCGCGCAGAACGACATCCCGCTGGGCCACCCGGTCCGGCCCGGCGAATCCGGCATCCTGCGTCGCAGCGCCGCGGACACGGCTGCCGGCTTCGGCGCCGACGAGAAGATCTGGCGCCGCGTGATGGGCACATTCGGTTCGCGCTGGAGGCAGCTCGGACGCGCGATCGGCAACCCGCTGCGCCCGACCCCCGACCTCATCGCGCTCGGTGCGACGAGCGTGTGGCCAACGACGTGGCTCCTGAAGGCCCTCCGCGACGAGCGCTCGCGGGCGGTGCTCTCGGGCCTCGCCGCGCACGCGATCGTCGATCTGCGTAAGCCCGCGGCGGCCCTCGTCGGCGTCGCGCTCGGTGCCTTCGCGCACGGCGTCGGATGGCCCGTCGCGGTCGGCGGCACGAGTTCCATCGCCGATGCGCTCATCGCGCGCTTCACCGCGCTCGGCGGCGAGATCATCACCGGAACGCGGGTGACGAGCATCGATCGGCTTCCGAGCGCGCGGGCCGTGCTGCTCGACACCTCCCCCCGTGACGCGCTGCGCATCGCCGGGCATCGATTCGCCCCCTCCTACGCCAATGCGCTGCATCGGATGCGCTACGGCGCAAGCGCCTACAAGGTCGACTGGGCGATCGAAGGCGATGTCCCGTGGACGGATCCCGCGCTCGCGGACGCGGGGTACATCCACCTCGGCGGAACCGCGGAGCAGGTCGTCGCTGCGGAGCGAGACGTCGCCAAGGGGCGCATGCCGGACGAGCCGTTCCTGCTGCTGTCGCAGGCGTCGATGCTCGATCCGACGCGCGCTCCGTCCGGCGGAAGCGCCTTCGGTGGGTACGCACACGTTCCCTTCGGGTTCGACGGCGACATCACCGAGCTCATCGAGCGTCGCATCGAGCGGTTCGCCCCGGGGTTCCGCGATCGGATCCTGGCACGGCATGTGACGACACCAGCGGCGATGGAGGCGCACAACGCGAATCTCGTCGGCGGCGCCATCGACGGTGGCGTGCCGGATCTGCGTCAGCTGCTCGCCCGCCCGCGGCTCAGCCTCAACCCGGCGGAGACCTCGGATCCCCGCGTCTTCCTCTGCTCGGCTTCCACGGTGCCGGGCCCCGGTGTGCACGGCATGCCCGGCCGCCTCGCGGCACAGCTCGCGCTGAAGCGACTTGGCTGACTCTGGCCCCGAGACCGCCCGCGCAAAGCTCCACCCCGGGGCACGCTCTCGCGACGGCCCCAGGGTGGAGCGGTATGTCAGACCGCCTCGCCGCCGCGACGGATCCGGTTCAGGAGAAGCACACCGACTCCGGCGAGCGCGAGGAACGCTCCTCCGGCGACGAGCGCTGAGACCGTGTCTCCGTCGGTGGGCGCCAACTTCTCGTCATCGTCGTCGGACTCGGGGTCCGGCTGCGCCGACGGCTCCGGCTCGGGATTCGGTCCCGATTCCGGTTCCGGAGCGGGGTCCGGGCTCGGCGCGGGGTCCGGACTGGGCGCGGGGTCAGGCTCCGGCTCGGGGTCCGGGCTCGGCTCGGGATCAGGCGACGGTTCGGGGTCAGGGCTCGGCTCGGGATCCGGCGACGGTTCGGGGTCCGGGCCCGGCTCAGGATCCGGCGACGGTTCGGGATCCGGACCCGGCTCAGGATCCGGCGACGGTTCAGGATCAGGGCCCGGCTCAGGATCCGGACCCGGCGCAGGGTCCGCGTCGGCCGCGACGACGGTGAAGGAGAGCGTTCCGCTGAACGCTCCGCCGTCGTCCCAACCGACGCTTCCCGCGCCGAGCGTGTCGGGCGTGAAGGTGTTCGACCCGGCGTCATACAGCGCATCGAGTGCGACCGATGCGCCGGCACGATCGAACACCGGGTTGTCGGCCTGCTCGTCGATGACGATATCGCCCAGGTCGGCCTGCTGGCCTGTCGCCAGGAAGAACTCCAATCCCGCCCCGTCCCTGACGGGGCTCACATCGGCGATCCTGTTCTGATCGAGGTAGAGACTGTTGAGGCCCGTGAGCCCCGACAGCGTCGACACGTCGGCGATCTCGTTCGCCGAGAGCTGCAGGTGCCGCAGTTCGGGCGTGAGCACGGGGACCTCTGTGATCTCGTTGTGGCCCAACGCAAGCAGCTGGAGGTTTGCCAGGTTGCCCAGGGCCGAGACGTCGGTGAGCTCGTTGTCTTCGAGATACAGCGCCGTCAGCGCGGTGACGTTCGCGAGTCCCGACACATCAGCGATGTCGTTCTCGCTGAGGGTGAGTCGCTCGATGCTCGCTGGCAGTTCCGGCACAGCCACGATGTCGTTCTCGTTGAGCGACAGCGTGTCGAGGCTCCCGAGGGTGGCGAGCGGTGCAAGATCCACGATGCTGTTCTCGTTGAGCGACAGCACCTCGAGACCGCCCAGGGTGGCGAGCGGTGCAAGATCGACGATCTCGTTGCCATCGAGATTCGCCTGCCACATCCCGGTCAGGTGCTGGATTCCCTCGAGATCCACGACCCCCGCATCGACGCAGTACAGGTCGGAGACACCCGCTGCCTGCGCCCCAGTGATGTCCGCGGCCGCAGCTTGTGAAAGCTCGGAGTTGACGCAGGCGCGCAGCGCGTCATCGGGCATGTGGATTGGCATGGCCGACTGCTCCACCGCCGTGAACGTCAGCTCTCCGTTGAAGTCGCTGCCATCGTCCCACCCCACGCTGTCCAGGCCGAGGGTCGTGGGCGTGAACGTGTTCGCACCCGCGTCATAGCGGGCGTCGAGCGCGACGGGAGCGCCGGCGCGATCCCGCACGGGGTTGGGCTCGGCCGCGCCCACGAGAAGATCTCCGACGTCGACGGTCTGACCGACCGCACCGAACGTCGTGAGAGGAAGCCCGGCGAGCGGGCTCAGATCGACGACATGGTTATGCGGGAGGTGCAGTTCCTCGAGGCTACTCAGCGACGACAGCGCCGTGACGTCCGAGATCTCGTTCGTGTCAAGCCGCAGGAGCTCCAATGCGGTGAGATTTCCCAGCGGACTGACATCGGAGATGTCGTTGTCGTTGATGTAGAGGAAGCGCAGTCCCGTGAGTGTCCCGAGCGAACTCACGTCCGTCAAGCCGTTCGACGAGACGACGAGATACTCGAGGGCGGGCAGTGTCTCGAGTGATTCGAGATCCGACTCGTCCACGCCGGTGCCGCTGATGGCGACCGACCACAGGCGGTCCAGCCCTTCAAGCGGTGCCAGGTCGGTGACCCCCGGGTTGTTGCCGAGGTGCGCCTGCTGGAGCGACGTCATGTGTTCTATACCGGTCAGATCCGTCACGGCGCCGTTCTGGC
Source organism: Candidatus Microbacterium pullistercoris (assembly GCA_019119065.1). Lineage (GTDB taxonomy): Bacteria > Actinomycetota > Actinomycetes > Actinomycetales > Microbacteriaceae > Microbacterium > Microbacterium pullistercoris. Next base: position 3,918 of record DWXU01000087.1, read on the forward strand.
AGTTCACGATCGTCAGTCCCGCCGCCTGGCCCTCGGTGATCGGGTCCGCCGGATTCTGCGAGAGCGCTGTGTTCACGCACTCCCGGAGCACGTCGTCGGGCATGGAGATCTCGTCCCCGGGATCGGCATGCGCCGCCGGCGCGAGACCGAGCACGGCCAGAGCCGTCACGGCGGTGACCGCGAGCGGCATTCTGATCGAGCGTGCGGGCTCATCTGCTGGCGGGTGGGTCTTCGTCCTCAACTGGACACGTCCTCTCTTCACAGCTGCAGTGTCGCGGCGCCTCACCGTCACAGGCGCCGCTCACACACCGCTCACATCTCACGATCGACGGCGTGCATCACTCGCCGAGGAAGACCATGTACGACACGGTCGTGTCCTCGCCCTCTGACGCTTCGGCGACGCCCACGTTGACGGTCAGCGAGTCATCGAGAGTGAAGGATCCGTTGACGAGCTCCCCCATCTCGGTCCACATGACCTCGTCCCAGTCGGAGAAGTCGTCACGCACCTGCTGCACGAGCTCGGCGAAGCTTCGCGGGTCGGAGACGACGACCATCATTCCGGACCCGTCTTCGGAGTTGATCGAGGTGCTCTGGATCACGCTGTCGGAAACCACGGGGACCTCCGCGGGGAAGTTCTCGGGCATGCTCCCGAACTCGACGTCCACTCCTCCGCCCGTGATGCCCTCGATGAGTTCGTCGGCTCCGCTCGGGATTGCGCCGTCATCGGATCCGCCGGTGATCATATCGAGCGGATTCGTGAAGCATCCCGTGAGGGAGACGGCGAGAAGACCGGCCGCCGCGGCGGCTGCGATTCCCCGGACGACGACCGTGTGTTTCATGGTGAGCTTCCTTCAGGTCGAGACAGATCTGCGAGACGACGGCCGGAGGAGTCAGAAGGAGACTCCCGTGCCGCCGTGACGCAGTCGACCACGGCGCGCTCACACCGCGCTCACACGTGCTCGCGCGCACTCGCGCGACCGTCGCTACTGCCCGAAGAGGTCCACCGGGTTGAAGATGTCTGCGGCGAACAGCAGTGCCGCCATCGCGATCATGAGAACGACGACCACGAGTGTGATGGGCACGAGGCGCGTCGCATCCGCGGGCTTGGGTGCCGGGCGTCCCGTGAGCCGCGCGAACAGTCGCTTCAGCCCATCCCACAGTGCGATCACGATATGACCGCCGTCGAGCGGCAGCAACGGGATCAGGTTGAACACCATCAGCGCGATATTGAGGGCTCCGAAGATGTTCACGAGCACGGCGACGCGATCCAGGATCGGCGCCTCGGTGGCCGTGACCTCGCCCGCGATGCGCCCGACGCCCACGACGCTGATCGGTCCGTCCGGATCCCGCTCCCCGCCCGTGACCAGGTCGACCGCGATGTCGTACAGCTTCACGGGCAGCTGAACGACGATCTCCGCGACGGCACCCGTATTGCGCACTGCTTCCTGCGCCCCGGCCCACGCCGGTTGGCGCACGCGCTCGAACGCCGGGCTGAAGCCAACGAAGCCGACGTCGTCGGTGACGACCTCGCCGTCTGAATCGACGTACTCGTTCTCCGCGAGGATCGGCGTGACGCTGAGCGTGCGGGCCTCTCCGTCCCGGATGATGTCGACGTCGATGGTCTCATCGGGCCGCTCACGGATGAGGGCCGACGCCTCCGCGAAGCTCGATACCGTGGATCCGTCGACCGCGGTGATCGTGTCGCCAGGGCGCAGCCCCGCCTCGGCAGCGGGCGTCGCGGGGTCGTCGTCAGCGCACTCCGTCTGCGCGGACCCCGCCGGCAGGACGCACTCGGACACCTGCGCGACCGTCGCCGTCGCCTGCTGGACGCCGATGCCGCTGAGAAGCACCGAGAACGCGACGATCGCGAGCACGAAGTTCATGAATGGGCCGCCGAGCATCACGACGACGCGCTTCCACGTCGCCTGGCGATAGAGCGTGCGATCTCCCGCCTCGGCGATCGTCTCGTCGTTCTGCTCGCGCGCATCCTGCACGAGCGTCGACCACACGCGCCTGCGCCGCCCGTCGACCTCAGGGCTCGGCGGATACATTCCCGCGATCGAGATGAACCCGCCGAGCGGCAGCGCCTTGAATCCGTACTCCGTCTCGCCGACCTGCTTCGACCACAGGGTCGGACCGAAGCCGATCATGTACTGCCCGACCCGCACACCGAATGCCTTCGCGGGCAGGATGTGGCCGAGCTCGTGCAACGCGATCGACACGGCCAGAGCGATCAGCATCGCGAGGATGCCAATGACGAACAGTACGGCCGTCATCAGTCGTCGAGGTACGGGTTGGGCCACGCCCTGTCGGGGGCGGGCCAGCCGGCGGCGATGAGCGCTCGGCGCGACAGTTCGCGGGCCGAGTAGCCCCACTGCACACCCTCGATGTCACGATAGTTCTGATGACCCGGTCCCGCCCACAGGATGGCGTCGCCGTCGCCGACGAGCGAGACGGCCGTCACGATCGCGGCCTCGGGCGGCGAGACCTCGTGCAGTTCGTGGTCCGGATCCGCAGCGCGGGCGGCGTTCATCAAGGTCTCACGGATCGACGCGGCGTCCTCGTGGCGCGGATGGTGGTCGGTGATCACCGTGATGTCGCTACCGGCGACGGCCGCGCGCGCCATGTCAGCGCGCTTCGTGGTGTCGCGATCGCCGTCGGCGCCGAACAGCATCAGCACCTTCCCGGGCGTGACGCGGCGCACCGCCGCGAGGGTCTTCTCGAACGCGTCCGGCGTGTGCCCGAAGTCGACGTAGACGGCGGGTCCGTCGGGTCCGGAGACGAGCTGCGTTCGCCCCGGCACCCACGCGCGAATGCCGCCCGCGAGCGCCGCCGCGATGCGATCCCACGCATATCCGGCTTCGAGCATCATGACGATGCCGAGACCGGCGTTGGCGGCCATGTGCGCGCCGATGACCGGAACGACCGTTTCGAGCACGCGACCGCCGGGGCCGGTCAGTCGGAAGCCGGTTCCGCTCTGCTGCTCGGAGGTGACCTCGACGTGCCAGTGCGCATGGTCGTACGCCGTGGGGGTGGCGATGCCGAAGGTGGCAATCGTCGTGACCGGGATGTCCGCCTCGGAGGCGATGCGGTCTCCCGCCGCCGAGTCGAGCGAGATGACCGCACGCCGACTGCGGGCTGATGTGAACAGCGGCGCCTTCGCGCGGTAATACGTCTCCATGTCGCCGTAGTCGTCGAGGTGCTCATGCGTGAGGTTCGTGAAGCCGATGACGTCCCAGATCACCTTCTCGACGCGACGGCGGGTGACCGCCTGCGCGCTCACCTCGACGGCGAACGCCTCAACGTCTCGTTCCCGCATGCGCGCCATCAGGGCGTGGAGTTCGCTCGCCTCGGGACTCGTCAGGCCGGCGACGACGCGCTCGTCGGCCACGACGCGCTCGGCCGAGGTCGAGGCACCGGAAACGACGCCGATCTGAGTGAGCATGCCTTCGAGCAGGTGCGTGATGCTCGTCTTGCCGTTCGTGCCGGTCGTCGCCAGCAGCAGCGGCAGCTTGTCCTCCGGCCCCGTCCGGTAGACCGCCATCGCGACGTCGCCGAGGACGCCGCGCGGATCCGCGACGACGAGCGCCGGCAGACCGGAGTCGCGCGCGATCTCGGCGCCGTCGGCGTCAGTGAGGATCGCGGAGGCGCCGTTGCGGGCGGCGTCGGCCGCAAACTCGGCACCGTGACGGTTCGCGCCGCGGATCGCCACGAACAGATCGCCGGGAACGAGGTCCGTCGAGGACACCGTCACGCCCGTCACGTCGGCGTCCGAGGTGGCGGTGCCACCCACGTGGTCGGCAAGGGCGGTGAGGCGGCTGACGGCGGGCCGCTCGGGGCGCAGCATCACGGGTGGTGTGCGGCGGATGTGAGGCGTCTCGATCACGCCGCCATCGTCTCACGCAGGGGGCAGGGAACGGCTGAATGAGCGCCGCGACGTTCGGTCAGCGCGCGAGCAGTTCGTCGGCGGTGCGGCGCGCCCAGAGCTCGGCCTCAGCCAGCGTCTCGAGCGTGAGCTCCGCGGGCGCCTCGTGCGCGTCGACGACCCGCGCGACCGCGTCCACGATGCCGGTGAACGGGATCCGTCCCTCGTGGAAGGCGTCGACCGCCTGCTCGTTCGCCGCGTTGTACACGGCCGGGAAGGTGCGCGCGGCCTCGCCGACCTGTCGCGCGAGCGACACCGCGGGAAACGCCTCGTCGTCGAGCGGGACGAACTCCCAGCTCTGCGTCGCGGTCCAGTCGATCGGCGCGTCGACGTCTTCGAGGCGATCGGGCCACGACAGTCCGAGCGCGATCGGCACGAGCATGCGCGGCCGTCCCGCCTGCGCGATCGTGGATCCGTCGTGGAACTCAACCATCGAATGGATCAGCTGCTGCGGGTGCACGACGACCTCGATGCGGTCGAACGGCACGTCGAACAGGAGGTGGGCCTCGATCACCTCGAGCCCCTTGTTGACGAGGGTCGCGGAGTTCGTCGTGATGACCCGGCCCATCGAGAAGTTGGGGTGCTTCAGCGCCTGCGCGGGGGTGACGCGCTCGAGCTCGTCTCGACGGAGCCCTCGGAAGGGGCCGCCTGAGGCGGTGACGACGAGCCGGCGCACCTCCCTCGTCCGGCCGGAGCGGAGCGACTGCGCGATCGCCGAGTGCTCGGAGTCGACCGGCACGATCTGGCCATCGCGCGCGAGCGACGTGACGAGACTGCCGCCGACGATGAGCGACTCCTTGTTCGCGAGCGCGAGCGTGCGCCCGGCCTCGAGCGCGGCGATCGTGGGTCCGAGCCCGACAGATCCGGTGATGCCGTTGAGCACGACGTCGGCGTCGACATCGCGCACCAGCTGCGCGGCTTCGTCGGCGCCGAGCGCAGTGTGCTCGACGCCGAACTCCGCTGCCTGTTCGGCGAGCACGGCGGCATTGGATCCGGTCGCGAGACCGACGAGCGTGAACCGGTCGGAGTTGCGGCGGATGACGTCGAGCGCCTGCGTGCCGATCGACCCGCTGGATCCGAGGACGACGACCTTGCGCACGGGACTACTCGCTGGTGGCGTGCGTGGCCGACAGGATGTCGACGACGAAGATGAGCGTCTCGTCCTGCAGCTCGTGTCCCTCGTTGCCTCCGTAGCCCTCCTCCGGCGGGATCACCGCGATCACCTGCGACCCGACGTTCTGACCGACGAGCGCCTTCTGGAAGCCGGTCACGAGACCGCTGAGCTGGGTGGGCTGCATGGGGGCGCCGCGCGTCCAGCTCGAATCGAACTCGCTTCCGTCGGAGGCGCGCACGCCCTGGTACTGCACGACGACGATGTCGTCCTCCTCGACGGTGGCGCCGTCGCCCTCGATGAGGGTCGCGACCTCCGTCTCGTCAGGAGCGTCGAGGCCGTCGGGAACCGTGACGCTCGGCGTGCCGTCCTCGGCGACGTCGACCTCCGGGAAACCTGCCGGCGCGTCCTGCGGCTCGCCGGTGGCGGCCATCGGCACGGTGTCGATGAGGTCGAGCACGAGCAGCTGCGACGGCACGGCTGTGCCATCCTGGCCCTGCTGGCCCGGGAAGGCGAACACGACACGGGTGCCGGGCGTCGCGCAGCCGAAGGCGGCGCCGAAGGCGTTGTTCGTCTCGACGTTGATCGGCACGGTCTGCTCGTCGCCGTACCCCTCGCTGCCGAGCTTCTCTCCGCTCTCGGCGTCGTAGATCGTCGCGGCATAGTGCACGTACGCGCCCGCCTCGATCTCGTCACCCTCGCCCTCGGCGACGACCGACCGTTCGAAGTCGTCGATCTCGAGCGGTGCGTCGAACGTCGCCTCGGCGGATTCCCCGAAGTCGCCCGTGACCTCGACGCTCTCGATCGCGTCGCCCGTCGGAGAGGCCGCGTCGCAGAGATCTTCGGGGATCGTCTCGTCGGCCGACGGCACCGGGGTCTCGGTGTCGCCGTCGGGCGACTCACCGCCGCCGCACCCGGCGAGAGCGAGCGAAGCGACGGCCAAAGACGCGATGGTGAGCGAGCGAAGACGCACTGTCATACCTCAATCAGATTCGACGGACCCGCCCATCCTGCACCATGTCGATATGTGCGGGCTGATGCCCCGCCGGAAGGCCCCGCCTGGGCGGATTCCCGTCTGGGCATACGCTCAACGTATCCTGAAATGATGAGCGATTCGCCAGTGGACAGCCCGCAGACCCCGAGCTGGGTGTACACCTTCGGTCGGAACCTCATCTCCCCTCTCGCGCGTGCCGTCTACCGCCCGCGCGTCGAGGGCAAGCACCACGTGCCGAAGCACGGCGCCGTGATCTTCGCGAGCAATCACCTCTCGTTCATCGACTCAATCGCGATCCCCGTCGCCGCGGCGCCGCGCCCGGTGCACTTCCTCGCCAAGGCCGAGTACTTCACGGGCGCC
>DWXU01000088.1:0-4466 GCA_019119065.1 Candidatus Microbacterium pullistercoris
CTCCGCGCGGTGCGGGTCGCCCATGCCGAAGTCGGCGTAACCGGGCCGCACCGCGACCAGCGCCTCCCAGAGACCGAAGCTGGCCAGAGCGGAGATTGCCATCATGACGGCGGCGGCCCCGAATGCCATCAGCGTGCGCCCAATGCGGAGCAGGTCACGGCGCCGCGCCACCACGATGGCTCCGACGAGGAGGACGAGGCTCAGGCCTCCGAGGGGGAGCGCGAGCGCAGTCGGGTACTGCACGAGCTGTCCGAAGGCCGTGAAAAAGACCGCGTCCTCGCACTCCTCCGCGGATCCCTCACCGAGGTCCGCCGCGCCGAACGTGCGCGCCACGTCGAGCAGGTTCGCACCGTGATGCTGGAGGCTGGCCGGGCTGAGGTTCTCGATGGTGTCCAGCGGCGTGTGGTACGCCGAGGTGCCGCGGAAGAAGCCCGAGGTCAACCCCGCGAACCCCGCCGAGGTGAAGACCCCCAGGTCGGTGTTGTGCGAGGTCAGTTCGAAGAACGACGCGGTCGCGGAGTCGCCGAAGGGATGCGGCACCGACCCGTACGCGTCGAGCAGACAGCGGTTGCCGGCCGAGGTCTCGAACACGGTCGACGGGCCATGGCTGCCGCCGGCCTCGAGATTCAGGACGACCCCGCCGTTCTGCGCAAGAGGATGATCGCGCACGAACGCGTCGGCGCCGAGCATGCCAGGTTCCTCGCCGTCGGTGAACACCACCACGATGTCGTTTCGGGGTTCCTCGCCATGCTGCAGGGCGCGCACGGTCTCCAGGATCGCGACAACCGCGGCGCCATTGTCGGCCGCCCCGGGGCTGTTCATCGAGGAGTCGTAGTGCGCCAGGAGGAAGATGCGACCGCTCGAATCGGCACCAGGGATGACTGCGACCACGTTGTCGACCGCGCCGACGAGGTCCGAGCCGTCGTTGCCCGAGCGCACCGGAGATGCGCCCAGCGTCTGCTGCAGCTGCGGCTCGAGCCCGAGCTCGCGCAGGCGATCGACGAGTTCGTCCCGCGCGCGATCCGCGGCGGGCGTCCCGGTCGGGTGCGGCGTGGTCGCGAAGGCGGGGATGTGCTCAGCGGCGCGCGCGGCGCTGAACTCGCTCTGCGGCGCCGACGAGGGCTCCGGTCCCGGCGGAATGAGATCCAGCGTTGCCATGGCGCCGATGATGAGGAGCACGAGTGAGGCCACGAGCCCGCCGAGTGCTCGGACGGGGGCGCCGACGAGCGTAGACGCGCGGCGCGGCGTCTCGCTCGGGTCGTTCGTCGTGCTCATCGATTCGGTGCTCCTTGACGGTCGACAGTCCACAGTGGAATATGAAAAGTATTGACCGTCCACAGTGGAGTGTCAAGCGCTAAGATCGACGTGAACGCAGCAGAACTCGAGGGGGACCGTGACCGACAAGCCGCTGAACACGACCGCTGCGTCCCTGCTCGGGATGCTGCACGACGGTCCGCTGAGCGGGTGGGATCTCGTCGCGAAGGCCGAAGACGAGATCGGCGCGTTCTGGAGCCTCACGCGCAGCCAGGTCTATCGCGAGCTCAAAACGCTGTCGGAGCGCGGACTGATCGAGGCCGGGCGCGCGGGCGCGCGCGATCGGCGTCCCTACAGCCTCACCGGCGACGGCCGCGCGGCGTTCCAGGAGTGGTTGGCGACAGAGCCCCAGCGGGAAGTCATCCGCTATCCGCTCCTCCTGCGCCTGCGCTTCGGACGCTTCCTGTCGGCGGAGCAGATCGCCGCGCTCATTCGTGACGCGCACGCCGAGCACTCCACGGCACTCGAGTCCTACTTCGCGGAGCGCGCGGCAGCGGAAGACGCAGCCGCGCGGGGCGTCGAGATCCCCGGGGTGGACGACTTCACGCTCGCGGTCCTTGATCTCGGGATCCGTTACGAACAGGCGATGGTCGACTGGCTCGCGCTCCTGCCCGAGCGCATCGATGTGGACGGTGCCGCCAACGGCTCAACCGCGGAGTGAGACAGCCGCTCGCGCTGACGGAGTTGGTCCTCGCCGTTCAGATCGCGAGATCGCGCACGAGTTGTGCCACTGCCTCACGCCCGGCGCGATTCGCACCGACGGTCGACTGCGAGGGCCCGAAGCCGATGAGGTGCACGCGCGGTTCGCCGAAGACCTGCGTGCCGCGCATCGTCACCCCGCCGATCTCGTTCACGAGGTAGAGCGGATCCAGGTGTCGGATGTCGGCGCGAAACCCCGTCGCCCAGAGGATCGTGTCGATGGGGGTGAGGGATCCGTCCGCTTCGCGGACGCCCTCGGGCTCGATGCGCGTGAACATCGGTCGTCGATCGAGCGCGCCGCGGTCGTGCGCGGTGCGCGCCGCCGGGCTCCAGTTCAGGCCCGTGTAGCTCACGATGCTGCCGGTTGGCCGCCCGGCCTCCGCGTCGGCGGTCACCTTCTCGATCGTGTCGCGTCCGGTCGTCTCGGGCTCGAAGTCGCCCTCAATGAACACGGGTTCGCGGCGGGTGTACCAGAACGTGTCGGCGACGCGGGAGATCTCTTCGAGCAGTTGCACCGCGGAGATGCCGCCGCCGACGACCGCCACCCGCCGGTCGGTGAAATCTTCGAGCCGCGTGTAGTCGCGGGTGTGCAACTGCTCGCCGAGGAATGTGTCGGCGCCCGGGTAGACGGGAAGGACCGGCGCGTTCCACGTGCCCGTGGCGTTGATGACCGCGCGCGTGCGCCAGAGCGTGTCGCGCGTGCGGACGAGAAGGTCGCCGTCCTCCTCGTCGTCTGCGTAGTCGACCCGCTCGACCCGCACGGGACGCACGATGGGTAGCCCGTGGCGTCGTTCGAACTCCGCGAAGTACCGCGGTACCGCCTCTCGGCTGGGGTCGGGTCGATGCGTATCCGGCGGTGGCATGCCGGGCAGCGCGAAAATGCCGTTGAGCTTCGGCACGACGAGTGATTCCCACCGGTGCTGCCAGGCGCCGCCCGGAGCGTCGTTCTCGTCGAGTACGACGAACGAGCGATCAGCCTCCGAGTGGTCGAGAGCGCTGGCGAACCCTCGCCGGGAGAGGTGATGCGCCGCCGAGAGCCCCGCCTGACCTCCACCGATGACGACGACGGTGGCGAATCGGGAGGTGGTCACCTCCTGGCCAACCCGCGAGGCACCGGCACTATTCCGCACCGGCCACGGCACATACCCTGCTCTTATGGACATCGATGTTCGCCCCGCGGTCGTGTTCGAAGACGTCGCGGCCGTCGTCGGCCCGAAGAAACCGACCTCCAACGTCTGTTTCTGCCTGAGCTATCGTCTCCGAAGCAGAGAGAACAACGCCCTTCGGGGCCCAGCGCGCGCCGAGCGTGTTCGCGAGCTGTGCGGCGAGGATCCGCCGCCGGGTGTGATCGCCTACCGCGACGGCGAGCCCGTCGGCTGGGCGGCTGTGCACCCGCGCGCCCGCACGAGCTTCGCGCACAACCGACGGATACCGGCCATCGATGACCTCGACGTCTGGTCACTGTGGTGTCTCCGTGTGCGTCCCGGCTATCGAAAGCAGGGGATCACCTATGCCCTCGTTCAGGGCGCGGTCGCGCACGCGCGCACCGGCGGAGCGCCGGCGATCGAGGCCTATCCGGTCGATAACGGCGACGCGCGTGTCGATCTGACGATGGCGTACGTCGGCACGCGCAAGCTGTTTGAACGGGCGGGCTTCACGAAGGCTGCATCCACCGACTCGGTTCTCAACGGCTTCCCGCGCGTGCTGATGCGTCTCGCGCTCTGACGCCCTGCGAGTGCGATTTCGCCCTCACGGACGTGGAAAAGGGCGGGAGGGCACTCGCGAACCAGATCGCGGGCCCCGCATTCGCGCGCCTCGTCGCGGAAGGAGGGCGTCGCGGGAGGGGTCAGCGCAGCGTGCGCGCGAGGGCGAGCGTGTCGCGGGCGACCTGCGCGGACGAGTCCGGGTCGCGCATCCACAGCGGAACGGCGCGCGTAGTGATGCCGAGAGCGGTAAGCGGATCCGTCGCGGACGCGTCGGTCTCGTCGACGAGCCAGCCGTCGAGGATCCCGCCCGCGCGTCGTGCGCCGTAGTGCTCCGCCACCGCGCGCGCCGAGGTCTCGACACCGATCGCAGTCAGGCAGGCATCGGCCATTCCGCGCACGACGGATCCGTCGATGATGCCGGAGACGCCGACGATCGGAGCGGCGGCGTCTCTCAGGAGCCCGCGCATCCCCGGAACCGCGAGAACCGGACCGATCGACACGACGGGGTTCGATGGGGCGACGAGGATCACGTCGGCGTTCTCGATCGCGTCACGGGCGCCCGACGTGACCGAGGCGCGCTCGATGTCGCTCTGCTTGAACCGGCGTGCCGGCAGCCGCGAGCGATGCCTGACCCACCATTCCTGGAAGTGCATCCGCCCGCTGTCGGTGACGACCTGCGTGTCGATCTCCGCGTCCGTCGCGGGGTGCAGGGTCGCGCCGAGCGGCCACCGGGATCCAAGGCGCCGG
>DWXU01000089.1:0-12756 GCA_019119065.1 Candidatus Microbacterium pullistercoris
TCGGTCAGCAGTTCGTCGGCAGCGGTGTCTCCGGTGATGTGCAGGGCCATGGCTCCAGTCTCCCACCCTGTGTTCCTGAGGACACGGCTCAGAGGGCGAGTGGAAGCGGTGTGGCGGACCGTGCCCGCAGAGCGTGCGATATCATCATGATATGAGTGAGACGTTGCGGAAGTTGCGCGAGCGCGCTGGGCTCAGCCAGTCGCAGCTCGCGTTGCGCAGCGGCGTTGCGCAGCCGAACATCGCCGCTTACGAGTCCGGGCGGCGAATTCCCTCGGAGGCAATGATCGGCAGGCTGCGCTTGGCTTTGCGTCCTCTGCCGCACGAGGCGCTCGAGCAGCATCGCGGCGAACTCAAAGAGCTTGCTGCACGCTACGGGCTGAGCAACGTGCGCGTGTTCGGTTCAGCGGGGCGGGGCGCGGACACAGCGCAGAGCGACCTCGATATCCTTGTCAGCCGCGCGCCGAACGTCGGATTGCTGACGATCGCCGAGTTCGCCTCAGAAGCCGAACAGTTGCTCGGTGTTCCGGTCGATGTGGTTACTGACGGGGGGCTCCCCGCTAATCATCCGATCCTGCTGTCGGCGGTGGCCGCATGAGTGGGAGGGACCACCGGTGCCTACGCGAGATCGTCCGGTTGTGTGATGCCGGAACGCAACTCGCGGCTCGAGGCCACGACTGGTACGTCTCCGACGCGCTCAATACGCCGGGGCTCGCGGCCGAATCGATCATCATCAAGATCGGCGAGAACGTCGCACGATTGACTGACGAGACGATCGCCGCGAACCCGCAGGTGCCATGGTCGAGCATCAAGCGCATGCGTGATCGGCTCGCGCATCACTATGAGGCGACCGATTACGATGCGGTGTGGGCAACCATCAGCGTCGACCTTCCGCGCGTGCGTGCGGCGATCGCATCCCTCCTGGCTGAAGTGACCGATGAGTGACCACCGGATCTGTTATCGCTGGACGAACCCCGTGGTGAGCGCGCCTGCTGGTTCAGCAGCATGCCGAGGAGGAGCGCGAGGGGGTCGGTGCTCAGCAGCTCGTCGCTCGCACGGATCCGCGGACAGACCCTAGCGGCGCGGCGCGTTCGCGGCGAGCTTCTCCAGCAGCATGAGCAGCATATGCTTCTCGGCCGGGGTCAGGGCGTCCAGCCACTCGTGCTCCCCGGCCAGGTGCACCGCGTAGCTCTCGCGGATCTTCTCCTCGCCGAGGGGCGTCAGGCGCACGTGCACCGACCGCAGGTCGTCGGGGGAGGGCTCTTTGATCACGAGCCCCTCGTCGCTGATGCGCTTGAGCGCCGCCGAGACGGTGGCGCGCCCCATGTTCGTCATCGCCGTCACGCGATGCGAGGCCATCGGCCCCATCACCCAGAGGGCGATGCAGATGCGGAACCCGGCGTGTGACCAGCCGTGCGGCCGGTAGACGCGTCGCGTCGCGTCATCGCTCATCAGCTGGTTCACGCGGCGCATCATCAGGCTCAGCCGCGGCGTGACGGAGTCAGACGCGACGTCCTCACGGGAGACGACCTCCGCGACGCCGTCGACGAAGGAATAGAACGGTGGGCGGACGGGAGTCTCCTCCTCGGGCTCCGGCGACGAATCGGTCATCGCCGGTCACACTGCTTCGGTGGGGCGAAACCGCGTGATCGTCACGAGCTCCGAGAAGTCGTCGATGCCGGGAGCGCCGCCTTCACGGCCGATGCCGCTCTGTTTCACGCCGCCGAACGGGAGGGCCGGGCTCGGACGTCCGAGACCGTTGACCCACACGGTGCCCGCCTCGAGGCGGGGGACGACCGCCGTGAGGAACTCGTCGTCCGGGGACCACACCGATGCGCCGAGCCCGAACGGCGTCGCGTTCGCGAGCGCAACGACCTCCGACGTCGTCGCATACGACACGACGGGCAGCACGGGCCCGAACTGCTCCTCGTCGACGATCGCCATTCCGTTCGTCGCGCCCGTCACGATCGACGGATGCACGTAGTAGCCCGTCTCGCTGTCCCGGACGCCCTCGAACACGACCTGAGCGTCGGTGCGCGCTTCGTTCAGCATGGCATCGACCTTCTCATACTGCGCTCGTGTTGTGAGGACGGGCGCCGTCGCCTCCGGGTCGAACGGGTGCCCCACGCGCGTCGCCTGGGCGAGCGTCGCGAGGCGGTCGGCCACCTCGTCCGCGAGGTCGGCGGGGGCGTACACGCGCTTCGCGGCGACGCACGCCTGGCCGCTCGAGCCGAACGCGCTGCGGAAGATCTGTGGGACGACCGTGTCGAGATCCGCGCCCGGGCCGATGATCGCCGGGTCGTTGCCACCGAGCTCGAGCTGCACCCGCGTCAGCTCCTGCGAGGCGCTCGCCATGATCTGCTTGCCAACGGGAATGCTGCCCGTGAACGACACGAGCGCCACATCGGGCGAGGTCGACAGGAACGGGCCCGTCTCGTCGGTGCCGGCGAAGATATTGACCCACCCGGCGGGCACGACGTCGGCGACGGCGCGCGCGAAGAGCAGCGCTGACAGCGGTGTCGCGGGGGAGGGCTTGCACACCACCGTGTTCCCGGTTGCGATGGCGGCGCCGATCTTGTTCACCGCCATGAGCACGGGCATGTTGAACGGCGTGATCGCCGCGATCACGCCGAGCGGGCGCCGGATCAGCTCCGTGACGTGATCGTCGCCGGAGCTGAGCGTCTCGTTCTGCGGGTGGACCTCCGCCCAGTAGCGCAGGGATCCGGCCACTGCGGCCGCCTCCATCGTCGCCGAGGGCATGAGCTTGCCGTTCTCGAAGGCGATGAGCGCGGCGAGATCCTCTTGGATCTCCTCCGCGCGATCGGCCATCGCCCGCAGCACGTCGCGATGGCGCTCGGGGCTCCGCTCGTCCGTCGCGAAGGCGTGTGCGGCGGCGCGGATCGCGGCCTGCGCACCGCTGTTGTCGACAGCGAGGTAGGTGACGCTGCGCGACAGCTCCCAGGGCGCGGCGACTGTCGCGGACACCGCGCCACGGACGAGCTCGCCGCCGATCAGGTGCCGTGCGTCGCGCGCCACGCTGGCCGCCAGTTCGTGTGCGGACTCTGGTGTGTGTGCCCCGGTCATCGTGCTTCCCCCTCGAATTTCTGCATGAACAGCTCGGCGGCGGCGAGCACCGTCAGGTAAGTGTTGGCGCTCGGCACCGTCGGCAGCACGGAGGCGTCGATGACGCGCAGGCCCCGCGTTCCGAAGACGCGGCAGTCGGGTCCGACGACCGCGCGGGCCGAGCCCTCGGATCCGATCGGCACGGTCGACGTCAGGTGCATCGTGTCCTTCACCGTCGCGAGGATCTCGGCGTCGTCCTGCGGCCATGTCGGCTCGCCTGTCCGGATCCGCCCGAAAGCCTCGTCGTCCATGAGCGCCCGCCCGCGGGCGAGCCCGTCGCGCATCCGCTCGAGGTCGCTGCCCGCCGAGAGGAAGTCGAAGTCGAAGTGCGGCTCGTCGCGCGGATCGCGCGAACGCAGCGTCATGGTGCCGCGCGAGTCGGGCGACTGCAAGGAGATCGCGATGCCCGCCGTGTCCCGCCCGAACCAGTAGTTGTGGTTCGTCGCCATCATCATCATGTCGTTGTCGCGACCGAGACCGGACGAGTACCGCAGCACGATGTTCGTGGGGCGGTGCGCGACCGACTGCTGCGCCGCCGGCAGCACGGGCACCTCGATGAACGTCACGGCGTGATCCTGGGATCCGCGCCCGACGGGAAGATCCGCGCGTACGTCGATGCCGAGGGCGGCGAGGTCGTCGCGCGGTCCGATTCCGGAGCGCATGAGAATCGCGGGAGACGCCGTGGATCCGCCGCAGAGGAACACTTCCTGGCGCGCGTGGTGCTCCTCGCCATCCGCCGTGACGACCCCGATCGCCCGATCGCCCGAGAACAGGACGCGGTCGACGAGCGTGTCGCCGACGATGCGCAGGTTCTCGCGGTCGCGGGCCGGCTCGAGGTAGGCGTGGTTCGTCGAGACGCGCTGTCCGTCGCGGATGTTCATCGCCGTCGGCGAGACGCCGGTGCTGCCGGGCGCGTTGTGATCCGGGTGCCATTCGTAGCCAGCGGCCAGCGCGGCATCGCGCACCGCGTGATCGACGCCTCCCCACCCGGACTCGGGTTCGCGGTAGATCGGCGTCGGGCCGTGGCTGCCGTGATACGGCCGATCCCCGAAGTCGAGGTCGTCCTCGATCGCACACGACGCGTCGAGCATCGCCTCGGCGCCCCAGCCGCGGGCGCCGAGATTCTCCCAGGCACGGAAGTCGTCTGCGACCCCGCGGATCGCGTAGAGCCCGTTCACCGTCGAACTGCCGCCGAGGCCGCGGCCGCGGCGGTACGGGAACGGCTCCTGGCCGCGCGCGCGGACCGCGCTCGTGCCGTGCCAGTAGAACGCGGGGGTGCCCGTCTTCGGGGCCTCGAGCGTCAGGCCGAGGCCCTTCGTGCGGTCGCGAAACTCGATCGGGGTGTCGGCGGCCCGATAATCGGGGCCGGCTTCCAACAGGAGCACGGATCGGGACGGCGCCGCGCTGAGCCGTTCGGCGACCAGCGCCCCGGCCGATCCGGCACCCACCACGATGTAGTCCCAGCTCGTCATGTTGCGGTGCCTCCCGGTGTCGCGTCGTACGCGCCGATGCGTACGCCTCGATCGTCGCGGACGACCTTATATTTGTCAATCAATCCATCAAATACAGCGGGATTCATTGGTCACATACGCACCACCATGCGGTTTACGCGCACGAAAGATGTCAATAGCTTGACAAAAATCGTCCCTTCGTGTCACGGTGAGCAACGTGATCGACGACGGTGTCGGTCCCGACGACTGGAGGAGCAAAGATGCGGTCTCATGTTTGGTTACGGTCATCCACGGCGGTCATCGCGTTGGGTGGGGTGCTCGCGCTCGGCGCGTGCGGCGGCGGGTCCGAACCCGTGGCGACGGCGGAGGAGCTCGACCTCGGCCCGCTCGAGCTCGAGCAGGAGCAGGAAGCCGAGCTGACGGAGCTGTACGAAGCGGCCATCGACGCCGGCAACACGGACGTCACGATCTATGCGGGACACCACGACGAGTTCGTCGCGATCTACGAAGCGTTCGAAGAGCGCTTCCCCGGACTCACGGTCGTCCCCGAGACGTTCGTCGGTGCCGACCTGCAGACGACGCTCGAGGCCGAGAAGGCGACGGGGCGTCACGTCGTGGATGTCATCTCCAACCCGAACGCCGACCGCTACGCCGACCAGGGCTTCGCGGAGAAGTTCACGCCCGTCACGTACGAGGCACCCGAGTGGGCCGCCGACCGGATCCACCCCGACCAGTACGAGGATCCGAACGGGTTCTACCACTCGCCGTGGGCGCTGCTGTTCTCGCTCGGCTACAACACCGAGATGCTCGAAGACTCCGAGCTGCCGGCGAACTGGCCGGAGATCGCCGACGCCGAGTGGGCCGACCAGGTCACGTTCATGACGCCGTCGGTGCCGGGCGGCATGCAGACGGTGCTGTCGATCCTGCTGCAGAGCGACCTCGTCGACGAGGAGTGGCTGCGCACGGTCGCGTCACAGTCGAGCATCGTGGCGCAGGACCAGCTCGCTCTCCAGGCCGTCAGCGCCGGCGAGTACCCGATCGACCTGACGTCCGCTGCGACGAGCATTCGCAAGGCGATCAACGGCGGAGCCCCGGTCGACCTGCACCTGCTCGAGAACCCCGTTATCGCGACGGAGAAGTGGATGCCGGCGGCGAACGCCCCCAACCCGGAGGCAGGCCAGCTGTTCCTGAGCTACCTGTTCACGCTCGAGGCGCAGGAGCAGGTGCTGGAGGCGGGCAACTTCCCGCTCAACCCGCACCCCTCGCTGGAACCGGCCCACGGCTGGCCCGCGCTCAACGAGATCGAGTTCGTGCCGCTGCCCGCTCAGGATCAGATGCGCGAGGAGATCGCCTCGAACCAGGACCTGTTCCAAGACATCACCGCGAAGTAACGCGCTGATCGAAGGATGACGAGACCGACCGGGAACGGCGGAGAGATGGGGCATGCATGTCCGTAGTCGATGAGTTGCTCGAACGGGTAACGAGGTTGGAGCAACAGGTCCACGATCTGGCGGCGGCGAAGGAGATCCAGGAGCTGCAGCAGCGGTACCTCCGGGCGCTCAGCGACCGCAACTGGGACGGGGTGGCGGAGGCGTACGCCGAGGACGCGATATGCGACATTCGTCAGCACGGACCGCACCGCGGACGCGACGCGATCGCGGCGATGATCGGCGACGAGCTCGCTCCCGTCGTCAAGAGCAAGGACGGCTACGTCCTCTCCTCGCCGACAATCACGGTCGACGGCGACACCGCGTATGGCGAGTTCATCTGGCACCGCTTCATCTGCGAGTTCCGTACCTCGTTCGGTCTCATGCGCGTGTGGGGGCCCTGGTCCGAGGGGCTCTATAAAGTGCACTACCGCCGAATCGACGGCGAGTGGAAGATCTCGAATCTGTGGACGCGCGTGATCCGTCCCGATCATGACGACGACGTCGCCGTCATGCCTGAGGGAGCCGTCATCGGCGGGGGATTCGCGGATCCGGGCGCCGAGAGCCGGTAGCGCATCGTGAGAATCGCACGTCGTCTCCGGAGGTACGCGAGCAACCCGCAGGTCGTGGTCGCTCTCGTGTGCGTGGTGTGTTTCGTCGCGCCCGCACTGATGATCGTCCAGGGCGCCTTCAAGACCGAGATGTTCGGTGACGACGGCGAGTTCACGACGGCGGTCTTCATCGAGGTCATCACGTCGCCGCGGGTGCTGAGTGTGGCGCTCACGACGATCGGGATGGGGATCGCCGTGATCGCGGTCTCGACCGTGATCGCGCTGTTCTTCGCGGCGGTCTACACGAAGACACGCACCCCGCTGCGCCAGTTGATCCCCGCCGTGATGTTCATCCTCATGGCGACGCCGGGCCTGTTCTTCGCGATTGCGTGGGGCATGCTCGGCAACCCGAACGTCGGCCTGGTCAACGACGTGTTGGCGGCGCTCTTCGGCGACGCCGCTCGCGTGATCAACGCGGAATCGTGGTGGGGCATCGTCCTCGTCTCGGCGGTGCGCCTCATCGCGCTGCAGTTCTTCCTGCTGCTCGGGCCGTTCCTCGCCATGGACCGTTCCCTCGAGGAGGCCGCGCGCATCAGCGGCGCCAGCCCGCTGCGCACGTTCTTCCAGATGGAGATCCCGATCCTCGCCCCGGCGCTGACCGGCTCGATGATCCTCGGCTTCGTCCTGTTCCTCGAAGCGTTCGATGCGCCGCAGATCCTCGGAGTGCCCGCCGGCATCTTCGTGATCCCCACCGAGATCTACCAGTTCCTGTCGGCCTCCACGGGGCCGCAGTTCGGACATGCCAGCGCGATGTCGCTGCTGCTCATGGTCGTGCTGCTGCTTCTGGTGCTCGTGCAGGTGCGGATCCTCGGGAAGCGCTCCTTCGTGACGGTCGGCGGACGAGAAGCGCGCCCCGTGCGCCGCGACGTGGGCGGCTGGAAGTGGGTGTTCAGCGGAGGCATCGTGCTGTTCGCCCTCGTCACGCTCGTCCTGCCGATGTATCAGCTCATTCGGGTCTCGCTCTCGCCGTACTTCGGCGCATCGGACAACTTCGGGTTCGACAACTTCGCGTCGATCCTGACGAACACGCGCATGATCGATGCGTTCGGCAACACGCTGATGGTCGCCGCCTTCGGCGCCTTCCTCGCCATGGCCGCCGCGACGATCCTCAGCTGGGCCGCCCGCTTCCGTGGCGGTGCGCTCTCGCGGTTCATCGAGTTCAGTCAGTGGCTCGGACTCGCGATGCCCGGGCTGATCCTCGCGCTCGCGGTGCTGTGGCTCTTCCTCGAGGTGCCGGGCCTCGGCCAGTTCTACGGCACCCCGGTGATCATGGTGTTCGCCCTGTTCGTCGGCATCATTCCGCTCGCGGGACGCACGACCGGCGGCGCCATCGCGCAGATCCCGATGTCGCTCGAAGAGGCGGCGTGGGTATCGGGCGCGACGAAGTACCGTGCGATCTGGGACGTCGTGATCCGCCTCATCGCCCCGAGCATCATCAGCGGCTGGGTGCTGTGCTTCGTCGTGATCAGCGGCGTCCTCTCCACCCCACTCGTGCTGTCCGCCCCGGGCAGCAACTATCTCTCGGTCGAGATCTACAGCCGGTACGTCGAGGGGCAGGCGCCGACGTCGGCCGCCGCGTCGCTCCTGCTGATCGCCAGCTTCTTGACCATCAGCGCCGTCGCGCTCGCGCTCGCCTGGGTCGCGCGCCGCGGCCGGCGAACGGCGTCGACCCCAGGGAAGGACCAGTCATGAGAGTTGAGCTCGCCGGCGTTACGAAGTCGTTCGGCAAGTCGCAGGTGCTGCACGGCATCGACCTGACGATCGCCGACGGCGAGTTCGTCACGCTGCTCGGACCGAGCGGCTGCGGCAAGACGACCACGCTGCGGTGCATCGCGGGGCTCGAGGATCCGGACGGCGGCCGCATCGAGGCCGGCGAGCGCACGTTCGCGAACGCTGACTCGCTGCGCTTCCTGCCGCCGCACCGCCGCAAGGTCGGCATGGTCTTCCAGAGCTACGCGCTGTGGCCGCACCTGTCCGTGAAGGCGAACGTCGCATACCCCATGAAGCGCCGCAAGGTGCCGCGCGGCGACATCCGGCAGCGCGCCGAGCAGGCGCTCGCCTCCGTCGACATGGCGCAGCACGCGGATCGCTTTCCGCACGAACTCTCGGGCGGTCAGCAGCAGCGGGTCGCGCTCGCGCGCGGCCTCGTGTCCGCCAACGGGCTCATGCTCTACGACGAGCCGCTGTCGAACCTCGACGCGAAGCTGCGCATCGCGATGCGCGCCGAGATCCAGCGCCTGCACCGCGAGTTCGGCAACACGTCCATCTACGTCACGCACGACCAGGAGGAGGCGCTCGCGCTGTCCGACCGCGTCGTGATCATGAACTCCGGGCGCATCGACCAGGTCGGCACCCCGGAGGAGATCTATGGACGCCCCCTGTCGCGGTTCGCCGCTGACTTCGTGGGCTTCGAGAACATCGTCGGGGCAGACGGATCCGCGCTGGCCGGCGGGCTCCGGGCGACCGACCGTTCCCTCACGGCGCCCGCGGGGGGCGCACTCGCCTTCCGGAGCAAGAGCGTCCGCCTCGGCGACACGGCCGGCGGCCTCGTCGGGCGCGGCGTGATCCGCGACAGTGCTTACGTCGGCGAGTACTGGACGGCGCGCGTCGAAGCCGCAGATGGCACGTCGATCGGCGTGACCATGGCCGCCGACCACGACCGCCGCATGACCGACGGCACCGAGACGGAGTTCTCCGTGCGTTCCGACGACGTCATCGCGCTGCAGCGCTGACGGGAAGAGACGAATGATGAGTGAACGACCAGAGATCATCGACCGGCCGGGCCTCGTCCCGGACAATGCCCCGGGCAAGCCGCCGCTGCCGCCGCTGCGCCGCGAGACGATCGACCACGGCGACGTCGTCCAGGAGAAGGACGTGCCGGTCGAGCTGCGCGACGGCGTGCGGATCTACATCGACGTCTATCGCCCGGCCGGGACGGAGAGCGACCTCCCCGTGCTGCTCGCCTGGGGGCCGTACGGCAAGCACAACACCAAGGATCAGCTCTGGCCGCCCGCCGAGATCGAGTCCGGCTGGATGTCGAAGCTGACCGGCTTCGAGGCGCCCGACCCGAAGTACTGGTGCCCCCGCGGGTATGCGGTCGCCTGCGCGGACCCGCGCGGGATGTGGAACAGCGAGGGCGAGGGCCGACACAACGGCCCGCAGGAGGCCGACGACATCTACGACACCGTCGAGTGGCTCGGCGGCGCAGACTGGAGCAACGGTCGGGTCGGCATGCTCGGGGTGTCCTACCTCGCCGGCAGCCAATTCATCGCCGCGGCGATGCGGCCGCCCGCGCTCACGGCCATCAGCCCCTGGGAGTGCTTCACCGACTGGTACCGCGAGTTCGCCTTCCACGGTGGCATCCCGGAGACCGGGTTCCTGCCGCGCGCCTCGCAGAACATGGGGTTCTCGCGCACGCGCACCGAGGACACGGCGGCGAACATCGCCGCACGCCCGCTGATGGACGACTACTACCGCGAGAAGTACCCGCCGCTCGAGGACATCGAGGTGCCGGCGTACATCGTCGCGAGCTGGAGCGATCACGGCCTCCACACCCGCGGCACGCTCGCGGCGTTCGATCGGATCGCGAGCGACGAGAAGTGGCTCGAAGTGCACGGCCAGAAGAAGTGGCGCTACTTCTACGACCCGGAGAGCGTCGAGCGCCAGCGGGTGTTCTTCGACTACTACCTGCTCGACCGTGGCGAGGGTCCCAGCGCGTGGCCGCGCGTGCAGCTCGAGATCCGGGACGACGAGACCACGCACACGCACCGTGGCGACCTCCCGTGGCCGACGAGCGACGACGACGCCGTGCGGCTGGCCCTCGATGTCGCCTCCGGCGCGCTCGCCGAGACCGCGACGGACCCGGCCTCCGTGTGGCTCGACAGCCGCGACGGCGAGGTGACCGTCTCGTACACGTTCCGCGAAGACACCGACGTCGTCGGCCCGATGCGTCTGCGCCTCTGGCTCGAGACGGAGGATGCCCCCGACGCCGACGTGTTCGTCGCGGCCCGGAAATTCGCGGCCGACGGACGCGAGATCCGATATCCGTTCAACGCGCTCTTCGACGACGGACCGGTCGCGCTGGGCTGGCTGCGTGCCAGCCACCGGGCCCTCGACGTCGACGCGTCGAGCGAGCTTCGCCCCGTGCACCCGCACGAGAGCGAGGAACCGCTCGAGCCGGGAGTGCCGACGGCGCTCGAGATCGAGCTGTGGCCCTCAGCGACGCGCTTCCACGCCGGCGAGAAGATCGCGGTGACGATCCTCGGCAACGACTTCGTCGCGCGCGCACCGGACCCCACCTCGCCCGTCATCGCCCACACCGACCTGCGCAACGGCGGTCGGTGGCGTCTGCACTCTGGCGGCGAGCACGACTCCCACCTCAGCCTTCCGATGACCCCGCCGAACCCCACGAACGGAGATCCCCGATGAGACGCCAGCGCATGATCCTGACGACGTTCCTCCTGCCGGCGGGCTACCACCGCGACAGCTGGCGACGCGAGGAGAGCCGGGCCGACGAACTCGCCGGCCTCCCCTTCATGGCCGACCTCGCGCGGACCGCGGAACGGGCGAAGCTCGACGCGGTGTTCCTCGGCGACTGCGTCCACGCGAACGCGACCATGCGCGGCGACATCATGATGAACGGCTTCTACGAGCCGATCAGCACGCTGTCGGCGCTCGCCGCGGTTACGAAGGACATCGGCCTGATCGGCACGGTCTCGACCTCCTTCACCGAGCCGTACAACGTCGCGCGCCAGATGGCCGGCCTCGACCACATGTCGGGCGGGCGCGCGGGCTGGAACATCGTCACCTCGCGCGACGGATTCGCGAACTTCGGCGGATCCGGGGTGCCGGAGGCCGAGGAGCGGTACGACCGTGCGGACGAGCACGTGGACGTCGTCAAGCAGCTGTGGGACAGCTGGTCCGACGACTCGATCCTCGTCGACAGGAAGGCCGGCCGCTGGCTCGACACCGACGGTCTGCGCCCCATCGACCACGCGGGCGCACGGTTCACGGTCCAGGGGCCGATCAACATCCCGCGGCCGCCGCAGGGCCACCCCATCCTCGTGCAGGCCGGCTCGTCGGCGACGGGCATGGCGTTCGGCTCGAAGGTTGCCGACCTCATCTACACGGCGCAGCCGCACCTCGCCGGTGCGCAGACCTTCTACCGCGACCTCAAGAAGCGCGTGGCGGAGCACGGGCGCGACCCCGATACGGTGACCGTGCTGCCGGGCATCGTCCCGGTGATCGGCCGCACCGAGGCGGAGGCGCGGGAGATGGCGCAGGAGCTCGCTGACAACGTCGACCTCGACGCCGGCCGCCGTCAGGTGGCGGGGGATCTGTTCCTCGACATCGACGACATCGGCTTCGACGAGCGCATCCCTGCGGAGCGTTTCTCCGAGGATCCGAAGATGGGCAGCAGGTACCACATCTTCCGGCGCAAGGCGGTCGAGCAGGGGCTCACGCTCGGCGAGCTGATCGTCGATCGGGCGCGTTCGACGGGCCACGTGTGGTTCGTCGGCACGGCGGCCCAGGCCGCGGATCTCATGATCGAGTGGTTCGAGTCGGAGGCGTGCGACGGGTTCAACATGAACGCGCCGTTCAACCCCGAGGGGCTCGACGCGATCTGCGACCTGCTCGTGCCGGAGCTGACGGAACGCGGCTACTTCCGGACCGAGTACGAGGGCTCCACGTTCCGCGAGAACCTCGGACTCGCGCGGCCGTCCGCGTAACGGCGAGCGGTGCGGCCATGAGGAGGTTCGAGTACGGCGTCGACGAGATCGACGTGTACGCGCGCGCGGCCGGGGCGCTCACGAGCGGCGTGACCGTGCTGTGCACGCGGGTCGATGGGAAGTCGTACGGCACGACGGTCGCCGCCGTCGCACCGGTCTCGGATGACCCGCCCGTCATTCTCGCCTGCATGAACGAACGCAGCTCGACGCGCGAGGCCATTGTGCGCAGCGGATCCTTCACGGTGAGCGTGCTCGCGGAGGGCCAGGGTGCACTCGCGCGCCAGTTCGCCGGCCCCGGCGACAAGTTCGCGGGCGTCGCCCACCGCGATTCGGCGGTCGTGGACGCACCCGTCCTCGACGGCGCGCTGGCGACCTTCTCGTGCCGCTTGCGCGAGACCGCGACGGTCGGCACGCACAC
>DWXU01000090.1:0-6332 GCA_019119065.1 Candidatus Microbacterium pullistercoris
TACAACGGCGGCGACCCGTTCGGCGGCCCGACCCGTCCGGCGCTCGACGTCGTCCACGGCGTCGAGAAGCTCGCTGAGCTCGGCGCCTACGGCCTCACGTTCCACGACGACGACCTGTTCGCGTTCGGCTCGAGCGACGCCGAGCGTCAGACGCAGATCGACCGACTGAAGGGCGCGCTCGCCGACACCGGCATCGTCGTGCCGATGGTGACGACGAACCTCTTCAGCGCACCCGTCTTCAAGGACGGCGGCTTCACCTCGAACGACCGCGACGTGCGCCGCTTCGCCATCCGCAAGGTGATGCGCAACGTCGACCTCGCGGCCGAGCTCGGCGCGAAGACGTACGTGATGTGGGGCGGTCGCGAGGGCGCCGAGTACGACTCCGCCAAGGACATCCAGGCCGCACTGTCGCGTTACCGCGAGGCCGTCAACCTGCTCGGCGACTACGTCACCGACAAGGGCTACGACATCCGCTTCGCGATCGAGCCGAAGCCGAACGAGCCCCGCGGCGACATCCTGCTTCCGACGCTCGGTCACGCGCTCGCTTTCATCGAGACGCTCGAGCGCCCCGAGCTGGTCGGCCTCAACCCCGAGACGGGCCACGAGCAGATGGCGGGTCTGAACTTCACCGCCGGCATCGCGCAGGCGCTGTACCACGGCAAGCTCTTCCACATCGACCTCAACGGCCAGCGCGGCATCAAGTACGACCAGGACCTCGTGTTCGGCCACGGCGACCTGCACAACGCGTTCTCGCTGGTCGACCTTCTCGAGCACGGCGCCCCGGGCGGCGGCCAGGCCTACACCGGCCCGCGCCACTTCGACTACAAGCCGAGCCGCACCGAGGACGAGACCGGCGTGTGGGACTCCGCCGCGGCGAACATGCGCACCTACCTGCTCCTCAAGGAGCGCGCGCAGGCGTTCCGTGCGGACCCCGAGGTCCAGGAGGCGCTCGCAGCCGCCAAGGTCGACGAGCTGGCGACGCCGACGCTCAACGAGGGCGAGAGCTACGACGACCTGCTCGCGGACCGCTCCGCGTTCGAGGACTTCGACGCGAACGCGTACTTCGGAGGCAAGGGCTTCGGGTTCGTCCGTCTGCAGCAGCTCGCCACCGAGCACCTGCTCGGCGCGCGAGGCTGAGATAATCGCGGCATGTCCCATCTGATCGCCGGCGTCGACTCATCGACGCAGAGCTGCAAGGTCATCATCCGCGACGCCGATTCGGGTGCCCTCGTGCGCTCGGGTCGCGCGTCGCACCCTGACGGCACCGAGGTCGATCCCGCCCACTGGTGGCGGGCTCTCCACGAGGCCATCGCGGAGGCCGGCGGCCTCGACGACGTCGCTGCCTGGTCGATCGCCGGCCAGCAGCACGGCCTCGTCGCGCTCGACGCCGACGGACGGGTCATCCGCGACTCTCTGCTCTGGAACGACACGCGCTCCGCCGAGGCCGCCGTGGATCTCACGGCGGCCATCGGCGCGGACGCGTACGCGGAGCGCACCGGCGTCGTGCCGGTGGCATCGTTCACGGCGACCAAGGTCCGGTGGCTCGCCGACGCGGAACCGGAGCGCGCCGCGCGCATCGCCGCCATCGCGCTGCCGCACGACTGGCTGACGTGGCGCCTGCGCGGATTCGGGCCGGCGGACGAGGCCGCACTCGGCCCGCAGCTCGACGAGCTCATCACCGA
Source organism: Candidatus Microbacterium pullistercoris (assembly GCA_019119065.1). Classification (GTDB taxonomy): domain Bacteria; phylum Actinomycetota; class Actinomycetes; order Actinomycetales; family Microbacteriaceae; genus Microbacterium; species Microbacterium pullistercoris. The sequence continues at coordinate 1,683 of DWXU01000090.1, forward strand.
CCGCTCGGATGCCAGCGGCACGGCGTACTTCAACTCGTCGACGAACGAGTACGACCGCGACCTGCTCTCACTCGCGTTGCGGCGAGACGCCACTGAGGTCGTTCTCCCCCGCGTGCTGGGCCCGAGTGAATCGGTCACGGACCACGCGGGGCGCACCGTCGCCCCGGGCGCCGGCGACAACGCGGGCGCCGCGCTCGGCATGGGCGCGCGCGGCGGCGACATCGGCGTCTCGATCGGCACGAGCGGAACGGTCTTCGCCGTGACCGACCAGCCGACACGTGATGCGACGGGAACGGTCGCCGGCTTCGCCGACGCCGCGGGCGGCTTCCTGCCGATCGTGACGACTCTGAACGCCGCGCGCGCGATCGACACCGCCGCCGCACTCCTCGGCGTCGACCACACGACGCTGTCCGACCTCGCCCTCGCCGCGGAACCCGGCTCCGGCGGGCTCGTGCTGCAGCCGTGGTTCGAAGGCGAACGCACCCCGAACCGCCCGGACGCCACCGCGACGCTGTTCGGCATGACGCTCGCGTCGGCGACGCGCGAGAACTTCGCTCGCGCCACCATCGAGGGCGTCCTCTGTGGCCTCGCGGAAGGGCTCGACGCGATGCGCGCGCTCGGCGTCGAGGCGAAGCGGGTGCTGCTCACCGGCGGCGCCGCGCAGAGCCCGGCCGTACAGCAGATCGCTTCCGAGGTGTTCGGCGTCACCGTCGTCGTGCCGGATCCCGGCGAGTACGTCGCGCTCGGCGCCGCCACCCAGGCGGCATGGGCGCTGACGGGCGAGCGCCCCACCTGGAAGCCGACGACCCTCGCCGAGCTGCCGCCGTCGACCTCGCCGGCGCGCGACGCCTACCGCGCTCGCCTCTGACCCGGCGCCGGTCCCCGCGGCGCGGTAGCGTGGGGGCATGGCGAAGGTAGTGCAGTTCACGCAGGTGGGCGGTCCCGAAGTCCTCACGGTCGTCGAGGTCGACGATCCCGCGCCCGGACCGGGCCAGCTGACGGTCCGCGTGGAGGCCGCGGGTGTCAACCCACTCGACATCAAACTGCGATCGGGCGGTCGTCCGCTCGCGGGCGACGGTCCGTGGCGTGCCGGATCCGACGGCGCGGGCGCCGTGACGGCGGTCGGCGAGGGCGTGGACGGGTTCCGCGTGGGCGATCCGGTCGCGTTTTTCGGGGCGGACGGCGCGTACGCGACGGACGTCGTCATCGACGCGGCGAAGGCCTTCGCGCGCCCCGCCGGCGTCTCGGCCGCCCAGGGCGCCGCACTCGGGATCCCCGCCGGGACCGCGTATCAGGTCCTCAAGTCGCTCAGCGTCGGCGAGGATGACACGCTCCTCGTCCACGGCGCATCCGGATCCGTCGGCCAGGCGATCACTCAGTTCGCCGTCCTGTTCGGCGCGCGCGTGATCGGCACGACAAGCGACCGGCGGGCCGACCGCGTCCGCGACCTCGGCGCCGACCCCATCCGCTATGGCGACGGGCTGACCGGGCGCGTGCTCGAGGCGGCACCCGACGGCGTCGATGCGATCATCGACTGCGCGGGCGCCGACGGCGTGCTCGAGGCGTCGCTGGAACTGCTCGACGACACCTCGCGGATCACGTCGATCGTCCTCGGCGCGAAGGCGGAGGAGCTCGGCATGCGTGCGTTCCTCGGCGGCGCATCGACGCCGATGACCCCGCAGCAGCTCGCGTGGCGCGCCGAAGCGGTTCCCGTCGCGCTCGCGCTGATGGCGGCCGGATACTTCGACGTCGAACTCGGCGGCACGTTCTCGCTCGATCGCGCGGGCGAGGCCCAGACGGCGAACCAGGAGGGTGAGCCGGGCAAGCAGCTCCTCGTGCCCTGACACATAGCGTCACGGTCCTTGGCGCCTCGGGCGCCATCGGGTGTGATGGACGACATGACGTCCGCAGGCCCCTCCCACTCCCCCGCGACGCTCCAGCTGCACGCGGGGTACGCCCCCGGCACGCCGCACAACTCCGTGGCCACGCCGATCTACCAGACGTCGGCGTATCAGTTCGCGTCCCTCGAGGACGCGCGCGAGATGTTCGCGCTGCGCAAGGCCGGGAACATCTACAGTCGCAACGGCACACCGACCCAGGCGATCTTCGAGAAGCGTCTCGCGGCCCTCGAGGGCGGCGTCTCCGCGGCGGCTGTCGGATCCGGGCAGGCGGCGACGACCGTCGCCAGCCTCGCGCTCGCCGGCCGCGGCGGCCACATCGTCGCGTCGAGCTCGCTCTATGGCGGCACCGTCGACCTGTTCGACGACACCTTCCGCGACCTCGGCATCGACGTCACGTTCGTCGATCCGGACGATCTCACGGCCTGGCGTGACGCCGTGCGCCCCACGACCCGCCTGCTGTTCGCCGAGACGGTCGCCAACCCGGTCGCTCAGGTGCTCGACATCCGCGCGGTGGCCGACGTCGCCCACGACGCCGGTGTCCCCCTCGTCGTCGACAACACGGTCGGCACCCCCGCCCTCATCCGGGTGAAGGATCACGGCGCCGACATCGTCGTGCACTCGGCGACGAAGTTCATCGGCGGTCACGGCACATCCCTCGGGGGCATCGTCGTCGACCTCGGCACGTTCGACTTCGCGGCGAATCCGGAACGCTGGCCGGGGCTGTTCGAGCCCCACTGGCGCTTCGGCGACGTGCCGCTATGGGAGGCGTTCGGACGCGAAGGCGCGTTCACGACCCTGCTGAAGTCGAAGTACATCGCGGATCTCGGGCCGGCGCTGAGTCCGTTCAACGCATTTCAGCTGCTGGAGGGCCTCGAGACGCTCGACCTGCGCATGGCGCGCCACACCGCCTCGGCGCTGCGGGTCGCGACGTTCCTCGACGAGCACCCGGGAGTGCGCGTGGTCCATCATCCCGGGCTGGCGACGAACCGGTACCACGCGACGGCTCAGCGCCAGTACCCCAAGGGGATCCCGTCGGTGTTCGCCTTCGAGCTCGCCCAGCCCGACGACGCCGACGCCAACGCCGAGGCGTCCTTCGCTCGCGCCGCACGTTTCATCGACCGGCTCGACGTGGTGAAACTGGTCGCCAACATCGGCGACGCCCGCACACTCGTCTGTCACCCCGCCTCGATGACGCACAACCACATGACCCCCGCACAGTTGGCGGCCGCGGGCATCACGTGGGCGACGCTGCGGCTGTCAGTCGGCCTCGAGGATCCGGACGACCTCATCGCGGACCTCGCGCGCGCTCTCGACGAGATCGGGGCCGGATAGCCTGAGGGCGTGACCCTCCCCGAGCTGGCCCCGATCGCCTGGGCAGCCCTCGCGTTCGCCGCGATGACGGTCGGCGCCTCGAAGACGGGGCTCCCCGGCGCGAATACGCTCGGCATCGCGCTGTTCGCCGCGGTGATGCCGGCGCGCGAGTCGACCGGCGTGATGCTCCTGCTGCTGCTCGTGGGCGACGTATTCGCCCTCGCCCTCTATCGACGCCACGCCGACCTGCGCTCGCTCGTCCGGCTCGCACCATCGGTGATCGTCGGCCTCGTCGTCGGCGCCGCCTTCCTGGCGTTCGTCGACGACGTATGGGTCAAGCGCTCCATCGGGGTGGTCCTGCTCGCGCTCATCGCGCTGACGATGTGGCGACGCCGCATCGAACAGGAGCAGCGTCGGGTGCCGGGCGGGCGCGGTGCCGTGATCGGCTACGGATCCCTCGGTGGGTTCACGACGATGGTCGCGAATGCCGGCGGACCCGTCATGTCGATGTACTTCCTCGCCTCACGGTTCGAGATGAAAGCGTTCCTCGGCACGGCGGCGTGGTTCTTCGCGATCGTCAACGTCGCGAAGCTGCCCTTCTCGATCGGACTTGGGCTCATCACGCTGGAGACGGTCTGGCTCGATCTCGTGCTGCTGCTCCCGCTCGTCGTCGGCGCCGGCATCGGCCGCATCGTGATCCGGCGCGTCTCCCAGGTGGTGTTCGAGCGGATCGTCGTGATCCTGACGGTCGTGGGCGCGATCTACCTGCTGTTCTGAGGCGCGCCGATGGCGACCCGTCCGCTTCGTGTCAGAGGGGTCGCCATCGAGGGCTGGTCGCTCGGCTACACCGGGACCACCTGGTCTGCGCGCACGGCGAGCGCACCGTCGGCCACGCCGACGACGACGGATCCGCCCTCGTCGAGCGCACCCGACACGAACAGGTCGGCGATTCGATCGTCGATCTCGCGCTGGATCACGCGACGCAGCGGACGCGCGCCGTACTCGGGCTGGTAGCCCTCCGCGGCGAGCCATTCGAGCGCGGCATCGGTGACCGAGATCGACACCGACTGCGCGTCGAGACGACGCCGCGTGGCGCCGAGCACGAGCTCCACGATCTCGCGGAGCTGTTCACGCTCGAGCTTCCGGAACAGCACGATCTCGTCGATCCGGTTGAGGAACTCGGGCCGCATGCTCTCCCGCAGGCGTCCCATCACGCGGTCACGCAGGTCCTTCTCGTCGAACTCGCGTCCCGAGGCCGAGAAGCCGATCGCTCCCGAACGCGACGCGAGGAACTCGCTGCCGAGGTTCGAGGTCATGATGATCACGGTGTGACGGAAGTCGACCGTGCGCCCCTGGCCGTCAGTCAGGCGACCGTCGTCGAGCACCTGCAGCAGCAGGTTGAACACGTCGGGGTGGGCCTTTTCGACCTCGTCGAACA
>DWXU01000010.1:0-3399 GCA_019119065.1 Candidatus Microbacterium pullistercoris
CAGGCGACCAACCAGGCACGCGACGCCGCCCTGAACCTCGGCGGCGGACCGCTCGGCGGCGTGCTGCTGACCGTCGGAGCGTGGTTCGTGGGGGCGGTGCTCCTCGCCTGCCAGGTGATCGCGCTCGTGACCGCGTGGCTTCTGCGGCGGCACGTGCCGGGGCATGCTCCGGTGCGTGCCGAGGCCCGACGGAGCGTGTTCGCGGAGGCTCGAGAGGGGTTCGCCTGGCTGTTCTCCCGGAGCGACCTGCGCGGCGTACTCGCGATCATCACGATCATCAACCTCGGACTGAGTACCGCGATCACCACCGTGATCTTCTCGCTCCAGCAGCGCGGGTTCTCTCCGACGGACATCGGCTGGATCGCCGCGGGCGCGGGGGCGTCGATGCTTGCCGGATCCCTTCTCGCGCCATGGTGCGTGGCCCACGTGCGTACCGGGATCCTCGCCGCCGTCGGCATCGCCGCGCTCGCCGCCACTGTCGCCGCGCTGCCGTTCGTGGATGCCCTGTGGCCGACGGTCGCGCTGCTCGCGGGCGGCGCCTTCCTGATTCCCGCGCTCAACGCGGGCATGAGCGGCTACTTCATGGTCGCCGTGCCCACGCGCCTCATCGGCCGCGCGAGCAGCGCCGCCTCGCTTTGCACGGCGGGGGCAGCGCCACTCGCGCCGGTGCTCGCCGGTGTCGGCCTCGCCGTCTTCGGGCGGCTCCCGACCCTCCTCTGTGCCGCAGCACTGTGCGCCCTCGCGGCGCTGCTCGCCATCGCGAGCCGGCCGCTCCGTGCGCTCCCCGCCGAGAGCGGGTGGGCCGCGCACGCCGAGCGCAGCGCGCCTCCTTCTGTGTCCGTCACGCGCGCGGACTAGGATCGGAGGGGACGCGAGGAGGGGCCGTGAGGCGCAACGCAGAGGCGATAGAAGAGGGTGTCGCGATCGCCCTCGCTGCCGCGCGCCTGCAACTGAAGAACCGGATCCTCGTCGACACGATCGTCGCGGGTGAGGACTTCGCCCTCGAAGCGTTCGGCGTGGACGCCCGCGAGGTGCTCATCGCTCTCGCGGACGAGCAGGACGGCGCGGCGTCGGCCATGACGACCGCCCGCGTGAAGGCCTGGGGGCGGCACTCGGATCCCCACGGCACGCACGATTACCGAGACCGCGACGTGCGCAACCTGCGTCGGCGCGCGAAGCAGTATGCGGGAGTGGCCAAGCGTCTCCGCGTGCTCGCCGAGTCCGACGACGACGTCCATCGCCTCGTCGAGAATGCGCGCGACGCCGCGTGGCACGACGTCGAGAACAACATCGACAACCGGCTCCGGATCGAGGCGATGCGCCCCGATGACGACCCCGACTACGCGCGCATGCGAGACGCGCGCATGGAGGCGCTGCGCCTCGTCGACCTGCAGAAGCTCTCGAGTGAGACTCGCACACGCGGCGAGCAGGCGGACGCCGCCAGCTAACGCTCAGACACGCCCGACGCTCCGGCGGCGAGGGCACCGATTTCCCCTCGGTGGCGCAGGCAATGTAAGCTGTATGAGTTGTCACGGCAACGTGCGCCCCTAGCTCAACGGATAGAGCATCTGACTACGGATCAGAAGGTTGGGGGTTCGAATCCCTCGGGGCGCGCAAATCGAAAGGCCCGGTTCCACGGAACCGGGCCTTTCTCGTTCCACGACGTGGCGTTCGTGTGACGCTTGTGACCCCTCGCAACGCGGTGAAGGGTCACAAGCGTCACACGAAGCGGTGTACGCGCCCGTCAAGGGGACCGGGCGCGTGGCGCTACCGTGGAGGGATGCCTTCCCCTACTCCTACCGAGGTTCTGGACGTCGTCGGCCGCCTGGAGGCGGAGCAGGAGATCCCGGACGAGATGCGCGCGGACGTGCGCCTGCTCGGGCGCCTGCTCGGCCATGTGCTGCTCGAGAGCGGATCCGACGGGCTGTTCGACGACGTCGAACGGCTGCGCGCCGCGACGATCGAGGCGTACACGGATCCGACGTCGGACGCCTTCGACCGGGCGACCGCGATCGTGAGCGGCTTCTCGCCCGCGCGCGCCGACGAGGTCGCCCGTGCCTTCACCGTCTACTTCCACCTGGTGAACCTCGCTGAGGAACGCCAGCGCGTGCGCATGCTGCGTCGCCGCGACGGTGCGGCCTCCCGCGACCCCCGCGGCACGATCTCCGGCGCGCTCACGGCGCTCGCCGACGAGATCGGCGACGACGCGGCGCGCGAGCGGCTCGGTTCGCTGTGCTTCCACCCGGTCTTCACGGCCCACCCCACCGAGGCGCGGCGCCGGGCGGTCTCGGCGAGCGTTCGTCGCCTGTCGGACCTGGTCGACGCGCTCGACGCGGATCCGCGGGGCGGAGCGGCGGAGAACCGCACGCAGCGGCGGATGCGCGAGGAGATCGACACCCTGTGGCGCACGTCGCCGATCCGTCCCGAGAAGCCATCACCCCTCGACGAGGTGCGCACCGTGATGGGCGTCTTCGACGACACCCTCTTCTCTGCCGTGCCCGAGGTCTATCGCCGCGTGGATGACGCGCTGCAGGGTGCGGAGAGCGGGGCGCGCCCGCCGGCGGTGACGCCCTTCGTCCGCGTCGGCAGCTGGGTCGGGGGCGACCGCGACGGCAACCCGTTCGTCACCGCGAAAGTGAGCAGGAAGGCTGCCGCGATCGCGAGTGAGCACGTGCTCCACGGGCTCGAGCGCGCCGCGCTGCGCGTCGGTCGGGGGCTGACGCTGGGCACCGCCTCGACGCCGGCCAGCGCCGACCTCGACGCGCTGTGGGTCCGGCTGCGCAGCGCCGACGAAGATGCCGCGGCCGAGGTCGCGAAGCGCTCACCGAACGAAACGCATCGCGCCGTCGTGCTCCTGCTCGCGCGCAAGATCGCCGCGACGCGCACCCGCAACGCCGACCTCGCCTACCGCGACCCGGATGATCTGATCGCCGACCTGCGCATCGTCCAGAACTCGCTGGTCGCCGCGAGCGCCATGCGCCAGGCCTACGGCGAGCTCCAGGAGCTCATCTGGCAGGTCGAGACCTTCGGATTCCACCTCGCCGAGCTCGAGGTACGTCAGCACTCGGCTGTGCACGCGAAGGTCCTCGCGGAGCTTGAGGCTGGGGGAGAGCGCAGCGAGCTGACCGAGGAGGTCCTCGAGGTCTTCCGCGCCATCGCGTTCGTACAAGATCGCTTCGGCCCGCGCGCCGCGGGGCGGTACATCGTGTCATTCACACAGCAGACGCAGGATCTCGCGAACGTCCACCGGCTCGCCCGCTACGCCGTCGGCGAGAATGGCACGCCGCCCGTGCTCGACGTGATCCCCCTGTTTGAGACGTTCGACGACCTGCAGGCGGCTCCCGGGATCCTCGCGGAGATCGTCGACGAGCCGAACTTCGCGGCGCGCCTCGCGCAGAC
>DWXU01000091.1:0-7955 GCA_019119065.1 Candidatus Microbacterium pullistercoris
GCTGACGCCGGGGGCGGGCGTGACCGGGTCGGGCACGTAGTGCGCGAAGTGGTTCTCCGAAAAGCGCGTCGACTCGGGCATGGCGTACCAGAGCTGTACGCCGTGCAGCGTGGTCGTCTCGGGCGTCGAGATCTCCTGGTGCGTAATGCCGCGTCCAGCGATCATGAGATTCAACTCGCCGGGCCGCACGCGCGCTGCGTTGCCGCCCGAGTCGAGGTGATCGATCTCGCCGCTGAAGACCCACGACACTGTCGCGAGCCCGGTGTGCGGGTGTCGCGGCACGCGCATGCCGCCCGTGAGCGAGACGTCGTCGGGCCCGTAGTGGTCGAGGAAGCACCAGGATCCGACGAGCGAGCGCTTGCGTTGCGGGAGCGTGCGCGAGACCGGCATCGCGCGGGGCCCGCCGAGCGGCACCGATCGCGGCAGCAGCACCTCGACGTCGATGCATGGCTCGCCCGCCTCGAGCAGGGCGAGGTCGGGGGACCGCTCAAGGTTGCTCATGCCCTCAGCGTACGGATTTCCGGGGTCGACGCCACCCAAATGGCACGCACGTCATCGCGTGATTGACAATAGTGTGTGACGCACAGTATTGTGGTGGACATGAGCGATGGATCCGATCTGCACCTGCAGGAGCTGCGCCGCGGCACCGTGGTGCTCGCGTGCCTCACCCTGCTGCGGCGCCCGGGGTACGGCTACGGGCTGCTCGAGCAGCTCGCCGATCGCGGGTTCGCGACCGACGCCAACACGTTGTACCCGCTGCTGCGGCGCCTCGAGAAGCAGGGGTTCCTGCGGAGCGAATGGGATACCGCCGAATCGCGGCCGCGCAAGTTCTACCGCACCTCCGATGAGGGGATGCGGCTCGCCGAATACATGACCAGGGAATGGCGCGCGCTCAGTCGCGCGATCGGGTCACTCGACCAGGAAGGGACGTGAGCACGATGACCGCCACGCTGACCGAACGCTATATCGAGGCGACGGTGCGTCGTCTGCCCGCGACCGCGCAGGACGACGTACGTCGCGAGCTCGAGGCCTCCATCGCGGACGCCGTCGAGGCTCGCATCGAGCAGGGTGAGTCGCCCGCCGAGGCGGAACACGCCGCGCTCACCGAGCTGGGCGATCCCGCCGTGCTGGCGAGCGGTTTCGCCGACCGGCCGCTGCACCTGATCGGTCCGCGTTTCTACCTCTCGTGGATGCGGCTGATGAAGATCCTGCTGTGGACGCTTCCGCCCCTGGCCGCGGTGGGTGGCGCGATCGGGCACGCGGTCACCGGCGCCGGGTTCGGCACCGTCTTCGCCGAGGCGATCGTCCTCGCGATCAGCGTCGCCGTGCACACCGCATTCTGGACGACGCTCATCTTCGCGGTGATCGAACGCACCGGAGCGGAACTCCCGTCGATGTGGACCGTCGATCAGCTTCCCGAGGTGCCGGAGAAGGAGGGCGGGTGGACCGACGCGATCGCGTCGCTCGTCTTCCTCGCGCTCGCGACCGGCGCGTTCATCTGGGACGCTCTGCGCGGGGTCGTGTACGCGGGGGACGAGTGGATCTCGGTTCTCGGATCTGGCCTGTGGCCGTGGTGGATGACGGCGCTGTTTGCCATCATGGCGGCCGAGGCGGTGTTCGTCGTCCTTCGGGCGCTGCGCGGGCGTTGGACGGTCGGCTTCGCCATCGGGCGCACCGTGCTGGCCGGGCTCTTCGTGAGTTGGACGGCCACGGTGCTGGGGCGCGACCTCTTGCTGAACCCCGAGGTCGTGGCGCTGCTTGCCGAGCGCAATGTCGGAGGCGATGTCGTCGCGATCCTCGCCATTCTCCTCGCGGCCAGCGTCGCCGCAGGCGCCGTCTGGTCGATCATCGTGGCCTGGAGCGGGGCGCGCCGAGACCGCTGACGGCGCGTACGCTGGAGCGCGATGTCCAACGACTTCCCTCGCCCCGTCTTCCGCCCGTCGGCGACGTTCGATCGGCTCTTCAGCTCCGAAGACCCGGCCGAGGTCTCGCGCGCCGCGCATTCGACGGCCGCGACGCTCCTTGCGCGCGTGCGCGACGAGGATCGCGCCGTCGTCGAGCGGCTCGTGTCGTTCACCGCCGAGCACGGCATCGACGACATCGCGCAGCTGTGGTCCCGCTCTCCCGCCCGTACGCTGCCCGGCGCGCTGTGGCGGCTGTATCTGATGCAGCTCAGCATCCACGACGATCCGCGCACGGCGTCGTTGCTGTACGAGCGCGGCCGCGTTGAGCTGCGCACGGCGGACTCCATCATCGCCGGCGCCCCGACACCGGCGAGCCCCGCTGAGCTCGTCGATCTGATCGACACGATCCTGCGTGGCGCCTTCGCGGGCGACTTCGCCGTCGCGCTCGACCGGACCGCGGCGTTCTGCCGGGTCCAGGCGTCGGGATCGACGCATCTCGCCGACGACTACGAGGTCACGGATCCCGAGCGCGCGACCGCGTTCACGACGCGCGCGCTGCGCCTCGCCGCGACGGCCGACGAGCTCGCGGTCGCCTCGCGCCTTTGGCGACGAGACGACCTGATCTGACGAGCGCGGTCGGGCGGCATCTCAAGCCGCGGCCCTTCCTGCGGGCGCGAAAAGGCCGGGCCGCAGAAAACGCCTCTCGGCGGAAGGCCGCTCGAAGCGGCGAGAGTTGGAGCCCGGGGTTTTGACTGCGACCCGGCACACTCAGTGTAACGGCGCAGGCGCCAGACGTATTCCCCGCGCGCCGGATCAGCCGAAGCGTCCGGAGACGTAGTCCTCGGTGGCCTTCTGGGTGGGTGCCGTGAAGATCTTCGTCGTGTCGTCGTACTCGATGAGCTTGCCCGGCTTGCCGGTCCCGGCGATGTTGAAGAACGCGGTCTTGTCGCTCACGCGGCTGGCCTGCTGCATGTTGTGCGTGACGATCACCACCGTGTAGTCGTTCTTGATCTCGGCGATGAGCTCTTCGATCGCGAACGTTGAGATCGGGTCTAGCGCCGAACAGGGCTCGTCCATGAGGATCACGTCGGGGGAGACCGCGATGGCGCGCGCGATGCAGAGCCGCTGCTGCTGTCCGCCCGACAGGCCCGATCCGGGCTTGTCGAGGCGATCCTTGACCTCGTTCCACAGGTTCGCACCGCGCAGCGACTGCTCGAGGAGCCCGTCCTGGTCGCTCTTCGCCATGCGCCGGTTGTTCAGCTTGACGCCGGCGAGCACGTTGTCGCGGATCGACATCGTCGGGAACGGGTTGGGGCGCTGGAAGACCATGCCGACCTGGCGGCGCACGAGCACCGGGTCGACGCCCGCGCCGTAGAGGTTCTTGCCGTCGATCATGACCTGGCCCTCGACGCGGGCGCCGGGGATCACCTCGTGCATGCGGTTGAGCGTGCGCAGGAAGGTCGATTTGCCGCAGCCGGACGGGCCGATGAACGCCGTCACCGTGCCGGGCTGCACGTCGAGCGAGACGCCTTCGACGGCGAGGAAGTCGCCGTAGTAGACGTTGAGGTCGTTGACTTCGATGCTCTTGGACATCTGGATCCTTCTGTTGCTTTCGAAAAGTTTCTCGTTCAGCGGCCGCGCGTCTTCGGTGCGAAGAACTTCGACACGAGGCGCGCGATGAGGTTGAGCGCCATGACGATGACGAGCAGCGTGAGCGCGGCGGCCCATGCGCGGGCGATGGACTCGTCCGGCGCCGAAGCGCTCGGGTACATCACCTGGTTGTAGACGAAGACGGGCAACGTCATCATCTGGCCGTTTCCGGACTCGAACGCGTTCAGCTGCATGTTGGCGGTGAAGCCCGCCGTGAGCAGCAGCGGCGCGGTTTCGCCGATGACGCGCGCGATCGCCAGCACGACCGAGGTCGTGATGCCCGCGATCGACGTCGGCAGGACGACCTTCACGATCGTCAGCCACTTCGGCACGCCGAGCGCGTAGGACGCCTCGCGCAGTTCGTTCGGCACGATCCGCAGCATCTCCTCGGATCCGCGCACCACGACGGGGATCATCAGAACGCAGAGCGACAGGGCACCCATGATGCCCATTCGCACGCCCGGGCCCAGCAGGAGCGCGAAGACTGAGTAGATGAACAGGCCGGCGACGATCGACGGGATGCCCGTCATGACGTCGACGAAGAACGTGATGCCCTTGGCGAGCTTGCCGCCGGCGCCGTACTCGACGAGATAGATCGAGGTCATGAGGCCGATGGGCACCGAGATGATCGTCGCGAGGCCCGTGATGATGAGCGTGCCCCAGATCGCGTGGACGGCGCCGCCGCCCTCGGCGACCACGTTGCGCATCGACCACGTGAAGAAGGTCATGTCGAAGCGGTCGAGGCCGTTGATGACGACCGTCCAGAGGACGGAGGCGAGCGGGAGACAGGCGAGCACGAACGCCGTCGAGATGAGCGCGGTCATCAACCGGTCGATCGCGTGGCGCCGACTCTCGGCGATCGCGGAGAGCACGCCGATGAACACGATGTACATCACCATGCCGACGAACAACGCGCCGACGATGTTGAAGTCCGCGAGGTCTGCTTCGAGGTTCATGACCGCGAACACCGCGAAGGCGATCGCCATGGCGCCGGCGAGGATGGCCCAGGGCGCCCAGGTCGGCAGCTGCCCGGAGGTGATGCGCCGGGACTCGAGCTCCGGCGTCTCCGTGGCCTGCTCGTCGGGTCGGGTCGTCGTGGGAGTGGTCATGTCAGTTCGCTCCCGAGAACTCAGCGCGGCGGTTCACGAGCCAGCGTGCGACCGCGTTGACGATGAAGGTCACGATGAACAGGATGAGGCCGGTGGCAATGAGCGTGTTGACGCCCGTGCCGTGAGCCTCGGGGAAGTCTTGAGCGATGTTCGCGGCGATCGACAGAGGATTGCCCGACTGCAGCAGCTGCACGGCGACGATGGGGGACCCTGACAGCACCATGGTCACGGCCATCGTCTCGCCGAGCGCGCGGCCGAGGCCGAGCATCGCGCCCGACACCATGCCGCCGCGCGCGAACGGGAGCACGGCCATCCGCACCATCTCCCAGCGCGTGGCACCGAGGGCGAGCGCCGCTTCTTCGTGCAGCTTCGGCGTCTGCAGGAACACCTCGCGGCAGATCGCGGTCATGATCGGCAGGATCATCACGGCGAGCACGAGCGCCGCCGTCAGGATCGTCCGTCCGGTCGGCGAGGGCTGACCGCCGAAGAACCACTCGAGCACGGGCACCTGACCGACGGTCGAGTTGAGCCACGCGTAGAAGGGCGTGAGGAAGCCCGAGAAGAATTGCATGCCCCACAGGCCGAACACGACGGACGGGACCGCGGCCAGCAAGTCGATGACGTAGCCGAGGACGGCGGCGAGGCGCCTGGGCGCGTAGTGCGAGATGAACAGCGCGATGCCGATGGCGATCGGCGTCGCGACGATGAGCGCGAGAAGTGACGACCACAGCGTGCCGAACAGCAGCGGGAATGCGTACGACCAGAAGCTCGCGCCGCCGAGGAGATGGTTGTCTTCGGGATCGGTCGTGAACGCGGGGATCGACTGGCCGATGAGGAACACCGCCGTTGCGGCGAGCACGAGGAGGATGATGATGCCGGCGCCGAGGGAGGTGCCGGAGAAAGCGAGGTCCCCGGGGCGCCGCTTCGGGCGGGGCGCTTTCCGCCGGTCCGGCGGAGCGTCGGGGGCGGGTGCCGTGTCGAGCTTGCTCATGTGGTCCCAGCTGTCGGGCGGTCGGGGTTCATGCTGGTGCCCCCGGGGCAGGCTCGTGCGGATGCGAGACCGCCCCGGGGGCGCTTTACAGCAGACTACTCGGTGACGATCGCGTCGACCGCGGTCAGCACCTGCTCGCGCAGACCCTCGGAGATCGGCGCGCTGCCCGAGGCAGTCGCCGAGGCTTCCTGACCCTCTTCGGAGGCGACGTACGTGAAGTAGTCCTTCACGAGCTGCCCCTTCTCGGTGTCCTCGTACTCGACGCAGGCGATGAGGTACGACACGAGCGCGATCGGGTAGGCGCCGTCGGTCGCGGTCGCGGGATCCACGGAGAACACGAGGTCCTGCGGCTCGCGGTCGGCCTCGAGCTCCGAGTTCTCGATGAGCTTCGACGCGGCTTCAGACGAGTACGGGACGTACTCGCCGTCGACGCCGACGGCGACCTGGCCGGCGCCCTCGGGAACCTGCGAGGCGTCGAGGTAGCCGATGGTGCCCTCGCCCTGACCGATGACCTGCGAGACGCCCTGGGTGCCGTTGGCGCTCTCGGTGCCGTCGATCGGCCAGTCCTCGACCGGGCCGTACGTCCAAGCGTCCGAGGCCGTGGCGTCGAGGTAGGTGGTGAACGTCTCGGTCGTGCCGGAGCTGTCGGAGCGGTTGACGGGCGTGATGGCCGTGTCGGGCAGCTCGACGCCGTCGTTCTGCGAGGCGATCGCCTCGTCGTTCCACGTCGTGATGTCGCCGGCGAAGATCGCGGCGATCGTCTCGGCGTCGAGGTTCAGCGTGTCGACCTCGGGGAGGTTGAAGGCGATGGCGACCGGCGAGATGTACGTCGGCACCTCGACGATGCTGTCCGAGACGCAGCCGGCGAAGCCCGCACCGAACTCGTCGAGCTCGTACGCGCGGTCGGATCCGATGAAGTCGGACGCGCCGGAGGTGAAATTCTCACGGCCGGTGCCGGATCCGGTCGACTCGTAGTTGACCGTCGCGTCGGGGTTGGCCGTCTGGAACTCGGCGACGAGCGCCTGCTGTGCCGACGCCTGCGACGACGCACCGGTGGCGCCGATCGTGCCCGAGGCGCCGCCCGAGCCGGCCGGGGCCTCGCTCGTCGTGGTGTCGCCGTTCTGGTCGGCGGGCTGCTCGTTGGCGGCGCAGCCGGCGAGAGTCAGAGCAGCGACGGCACCAAGAGCAGCGATGCCGGAAAGTCGATTGAGCTTCACGAAGAATCCGATCCGTTGTGAGGAGGACAGGGTATGTCGTCGGGAGGGACACCCGACATGACGTGACGCTATGCGCGCTTTCTGTCCTGATCGGAGACTGAAGGTGAACGGGAGATTAACGACCGTGTGCAGTCGCTGAGAGGTCGTAGTCGGCCACGACGGGGGCGTGATCGCTCCAGCGGGTGTCGTACGACGGATACCGGTCGACGCGGTACGCGGCGACACGGCTCGCGAGCTCGGGCGTCGCCGCGTGATAGTCGATGCGCCAGCCGGTGTCGTTGTCGAACGCCTGACCGCGGTTCGACCACCACGTGTACGGGCCGTCGACCTCGCCGGCGAACGTGCGACCGACGTCGACGAAGCCGAGTCCGGTGCGCGTGACGCCGTCGACGCACTCGATCTGCTCGCCCGCCGCGCCGAAGAATCGATCGAAGTACGCCCGCTCCTCGGGAAGGAAGCCGGACTTCTTGCGGTTGCCGCGCCAGTTCTTGATGTCGAACTCACGGTGGCCCACATTGAGGTCGCCCGTGACGACGGCAAGCGCTCCCGGTTGGTTCAGCGCCTCGAAGCGCTCGACCATCGCATCGAGGAAGAGCCACTTCGCGTCCTGACGGGGCGTTCCGACCTCGCCCGAGTGGACGTACGCGCTGGCGACGGTAAGCGTCTTGCCCTCGACCTCGACGTCGACCTCGATCCAGCGGCCGCTCGAGTCGACGTCCTCGTTGCCGAGCCCGACGCGAGTATCGGCGAACGGGATCCTCGACGCGATCGCGACGCCGGCGCGGCCCTTCTGGGAGGACTCGTCTTCGACGAGGTGCCAGTCGGACAGCACGGCCTCGAGATGCTCGCGCTGACCGCGGACCTCCTGGATGGTGAGGATGTCGACGCCGGCCTGATCCAGCCAGGCACCCATGCCCTTCCGAGTGGCCGCGCGGATGCCGTTGACGTTGACGGAGGCGATGCGAATCATGCCCACCAGCCTATCGCTGGCGGGGCCGCCGTCGTCGCTCGGGTCAGCGACCGCCCTTGAGGACCGCCTGCTTGACCTCGGCGATCGCCTTGGTCACCTCGATGCCGCGGGGGC
>DWXU01000092.1:0-7474 GCA_019119065.1 Candidatus Microbacterium pullistercoris
GGATCGGGCGCGCCCCATCGCGTTCGGTATCGAGCCATCGACGGTGCCGTTCGTCCTGGCGATCGGGGTGGGTCTGCTCATTGCGATTATCGCCGCCGTCGCGCTCCTGCGCCGCTCGCGGACGCGGAACCGCGATGCAGGCCCCGCGCCGAGCACCGGTGACGCCGGTCGACGTGCTCGCTGACTAGGCCGTGTTGATCAAGAGGTTTCGCTCCCGGCTGGGTGAGTCTTAAGCGGTGACGCGACAGGAGATCTCTGACGAGGTGTGGGCCGTGATGGAGCCGTTGATGCCGACGGCGTCCGGGAGGTCGAGGCCGTGGGCGGATCATCGGTTGGCTGTCGAGGGGATGGCGTGGAAGTACCGCACCGGGGCTCCGTGGCGGGATGTGCCGGACCGGTTCGGGAAGTGGAACTCGATCTACAAGCGGTTCAACCGTTGGGCCGTGGACGGCACCTGGGAGAAGCTGCTGGCCGAGGTGCAGAAGCGGGCCGACGCCGCGGGGAAGATCGACTGGGTCGTCTCGATCGACTCCACGATCGCTCGTGTGCATCAGCACGGCGCGACCCTGAAGCGGGACACAGGGGGCTCTGCCGAATCACAAGAATCCGTGGTTCGAGCCGCCTGATCACGGGATCGGACGCTCCCGTGGCGGGCTGACGACCAAGCTGCACCTGGTCTGCGACGGTCGCGGCCGGCCGCTGGGGATGATGATCACCGGCGGGAACATCAACGACACCACGATGATGACCGCAGTACTCGAGGACATCCGCGTCCCCCGCGACGGGAAGGGCAGGCCACGGACCCGCCCGGACCGGGTGCTCGCCGACAAGGGGTACCCGTCGAAGGCGAACCGTGCTTGGCTCCGCGACCGCGGTATCGCGGCGACCATCCCGGAGCGTGATGACCAGGTCGCGCACCGCCGCAAGAAGCCGGGCCGGCCGATCGACTTCGGCGAACAGCAGAAGGAACGCTACAAGGGCCGCAACGTCGTCGAGCGCTGCTTCAACCGGCTCAAGCAGTGGCGCGGCATCGCGATGCGCTCCGACAAGCTCCTCCGCAGCTACCGAGCCGCCGTCAGCCTCGCCGCGACGCTCATCTGGATCAAATCAGACTTGATCAACACGGCCTAGGGCGCGGGTCATTCGGCACCTCTTGCATTGGCCGGGGGCCCGACTTCCGTCGCTCCCGGCGGAACGACGACGGATCCGGGGACAACGAGGTGCCCGGAGAATCTGCGAGAGGCTATGCGCTTCGCGAGCGCGCCGGCCGCGGCCTCGGCGGCGCTCCCGGTGGCAGCAGCGGCGGGAACACTGGTGCGGCGTTCGGCGAGGGCGTCCAGGCGGACGTCGAGGTAGTCAAGGATGAGCAGCACCGTGTTGAAAGAGGTGCCGCCGTCGCCGCGCTCGAGGCGGGCGAGAGACTGGCGGGTGATGCCGACCGCGCCAGCGACGTCCTGCTGGGTGAGGTCGCGCTGGACACGGGCATTCTTGACCAGGCGGGCGAGATCCGATGGTGTTTGCAGCTTCACGTCGGCCACCCCAATCTTGTTCGAAAAATGACACATGGTTATGTTGTTCGGAAAATGTACCACCGCGCCGATGTGCTGTAAATAGAACATCGGCCAAATCGCGCCCTGCGGCGCCACGCTGAAAGTAAATTACACATCAATGTGCACCTTGTGCGTATACTCGTTCGCGTGAGAAAGAGTTTGCAGATCTTGGGGCGCGACGCGATGCGACTCGTCCGTCAGCGCAGGGTGTGGGTCATCGTCATCGGTGTGCTTATCACGCCTGCGCTGTACGCGTGGTTCAACATCAACGCGTTCTGGGATCCGTACTCGAACACCTCGAGCGTACGAGTTGCCGTCGTCAATCTCGACGAGGGCGCCGATTCTGACCTCACCGGCCCGCTCGACGTCGGCGAGGAGGTCGTCGCGCAGCTCAAAGAGAACGACGAGCTCGGCTGGGTCTTCATGGACGAGGGCGAGGCGCAGGACGCGGTAAAGCGCGGCGACGTCTACGCCACGATCGTCATCCCCACCGACTTCAGCACCAACCTCATCAGCATCACGACCGACGAGTTCACGCAGCCCGCGCTGCAGTACTACGTGAACGAGAAGGCGAGCGCAATCGCGCCGAAGATCACCGACGTCGGCGCCTCGCAGCTCGACGCGCAGATCACGAGCTCGTTCACCGAGCAGGTCGCCGAGGCCGTCTCCGACGCGCTCAAGGAGGCCGGCGACGACACCGAGGGGCGCCTGGAGGGCGCGAAGACCGACTCCCTCAACGCCTTCGACGAGGCGATGCAGACGATCGATTCGGCGCGCGAAGAGCTCACCGGGCAGGCCGCCTCGCTCGACGACTCCCGCAGTTCGCTGGCCTCGGCGTCTTCCACGCTCTCCGACGTTGACACGACGCTCGGCGACGTGCAGGTCGCGATCGAGCAGGCGAAGTCGCTCATCGCCGAGGCGCAGGATCAGGTGATCGCGTTCACCGACGCCGCGACCTCGGCCTATGTCGACGGCACGACGCAGCTCGCCGACGCTGCGGCCGCGGCGAACCTCGTCGTGACCGACCTCAGCGAGGTCGCCGACAAGGTGGGCCTCCGCGTCGACGGCGCCATCGAGCAGATCCGCGCCGTCGTCGAGGCGAACGCCACCGCGATCGCGCGGCTGCAGGAGCTCGTCGACGGCGCCGGGCTCGACGAGGGCGCGACCCAGCGGCTCACCGAGGTCATCGACACGCTCCAGCAGCGCAACGAGACCGATCAGCAGCTCCTCGCCGACCTCCAGAACCTCAACGACTCGGCGAGCGGCATGGCCGACGCTATCCAGGCGTCCGCAGATTCGGTCACTCAGGCGGTCAATGAGGCGCAGGGCGCCGCGACCGACCTCCGCTCGGCCCTGACCTCGACGGTGCCGGCGCTCAACAGCGCGATGTCGTCGCTCTCGACGAGCGCGGGCGAGTTCTCCGCCGCGATCGACGGCCAGCGCGACCAGCTGGTCCAGGCGCAGCAGCTGCTGTCCGAGCTCGACACCCAGCTTGTCTCGACCTCCGAGGCGCTCACGGCCCTCGACGGCAACCTCGCGGGGATCCAGGACGAGCTCCAGCTCGCCCGCACCGACATCTCCGCCCTCAGCGCGGCGTCGGAGTGGAGCGCGCTCAGCACGATCACCGGCCTCGACTCGGCCCAGATCGCGAAGTTCGTCGCCTCGCCCGTCGAGGTGTCTACACACGTTGTCTTCCCGATCTCGACCTACGGCTCGGCCATGGCCGCGCTCTTCACCAACCTGTCGCTATGGATCGGCGCGTTCGTACTCATGGTCATCTTCCGCACCGAGGTTGATACCGAGGGGCTCGAGGGCCTCACGGTGCGGCAGGCCTACTTCGGCCGCTTCTTCCTCTTCGCCATTCTCGCGGTCGTCCAGGCGTTGATCGTCTGCATCGGAAACCTCGTCATCGGGATCCAGGTGGTGAGCGCGGCGGCGTTCGTCGGCACGGGCGTGCTCGTCGCCCTCGCCTACGTCAGCATCGTCTACGCCCTCTGCGTCGCCTTCGGCCACGTCGGCCGAGGCCTCTGCATCCTGTTCGTGATCATGCAGATCCCGGGCGCCTCGGGCCTGTATCCGATCGAGATGATGCCCGGATTCTTCCGCGCGATCTACCCGTTCCTGCCCTTTACCTACGGCATCGACGCGATGCGCGAGACCATCGCCGGCTTCTACGGCAGCGACTACTGGCAGTTCCTCGGCGTGCTGGCCGTGTTCGTGCTCGGCGCCTTTATCGTCGGCCTCGTGGTGCGCCGCCGCTTCGCCAGCCTCAACGCGGTCTTCAACCGCGAGGTCGTCGCCACCGATCTGCTGGTCGGCGAAAAGGTGCAGATCGTCGGCGGCGGCTACCGCCTGCCCGACCTGATCCACGCGCTCGCCAACCGCGAGGAGTACCGCGACGAGCTGTCCCGCCGCGCCGAACCGTTCACGCGCCGGTACCCGGCGCTGCTGCGCACGACCGTGATCGCCGGCCTCGGCGGCCTCGTCGTGATCGGCATTATCGCCTGGCTCGTGCCGGGCGGCAAGGCGAGCCTGCTCGGCGTGTGGTTGCTCTGGAGCCTGCTCGTGATCGGCGTGCTCGTGACCCTCGAATACTTCAAGCAGAGCTTCGCCCGCGCGGGCGAGGTCGCGTCGCTCGGCGACGACGAGCTCCGCCGCGCGGTGGTGAGCGAAGGATCCCGCACTCGCGTTGCCGCGGGCGCCGACGGATCCGTCATACCCGAGATGGCCACAGACGGAGGAGACCGCGCATGAGGGACATCCTGCATCTGACCCGCCGCGACATCCGGCGCGCCACCTCGAGCGTGATGGCCGTGATCGTCATCTTCGGCCTGGTCGTGATCCCGTCGCTGTTCACGTGGTTCAACGTGATCGCCAGTTGGGATCCGTTCTCGAACACGAAGGGCCTCAAGGTCGCCGTCGCGAGCGCCGACGAGGGGTACCTGAACGACCTCGTCCCGATCCGCATCAACATCGGCGATCAGGTTCTTTCGGAGCTTCGCGCCAACGACGACCTCGACTGGGTCATCACGACGGAAGACGACGCGATCGACGGCACGAAGTCGGGCGAGTACTACGCCGCCCTCGTGCTGCCGGCATCGTTCAGCACCGACATGATGACGTTCTACTCGGACGACGTCGAGCACACCAGCCTCGCGTATTACACGAACGAGAAGAAGAACGCGCTCGCGCCGAAGATCACCGATCAGGGCGCCGACGGCGTCTCGCAGCAGATCAACGAGGTCTTCACCGAGACTCTCAGCGACATCGCGCTCAGCGTCGTCTCGTCGCTGTCCGATTACCTCACCGACGCCGACACGCAGGCGGCGCTCACCCGCCTCGAGGCCCGCATCGGCGGCGTGGCCACGCAACTGCGCGGCGGCGCGCAGACGGCCGACATGTTCACGAGCCTGCTCGAGTCGACGATCCCGCTCGTCGACGGGGCCTCGTCTCTCATCACCTCGTCAGGATCCGCGTTCGAGGACGCGTCCAGCGCGGTGGGCGGCGGAGCGGCCGCGGTCGACGAGCTCGGCGACGTGCTCGCGTCGTCGACGCAGGCGCTCTCCGACGCGATCTCGCGCACGGCCGCAGGCTACGACGCCGTCGGAGCGCGCATCGACGAGCTCTTCGCGCAGGGCGCGCAGCTCAGCGACAGCCAGGTGCAGGTGATCGACACGCTGGCCGGCCGCATGCAGGACCAGATCGACCACTACACCGAGCTGCGTAACCGGCTCGAGAACGAGGTCCGCCCGATCCTGCCGGACGAGGCGCAGGATGCTTTCAACGCGGTGCTCGAGCGCATCGACGCCGCGATCGCCGCCCAGCAGTCGGCGCACGACCGCGTCGCTCAGGCGGGGCAGGACATCGCCGACGGATCCGCGGAACGCCAGGCGAAGCACGACGAGATCACCGCGTCGATCGACGCGGCGAAGCAGGCGCTGCAGAGCGCGCAGGATTCGTACACGGGCTCGCTGCAGCCGAAGCTCGACGAGCTCGCCGCGACCCTCTCGGTGATCGGATCCGATGTGTCGTCGATCGGCGACGACCTGTCGGCCGCCGCCGATCGGCTGGCCGGCTCGGCGGGCGGCCTGCGCGACACCCTCACGGGCGCCCAGGAATCCACCCAGCGGATCTCGGAGTCGCTCACCGAGACGGCCGAGACCTTCGACAAGGTTGAGGCGGCCCTCGCCGACGCCGCCAAGACCGGCGACCTCAGCGCGCTGAACGACATCATCGGTTCGGATCCGAGCGTGCTCGCGACCTCGCTGGCGCAGCCCTTGCGCGTCGACCGCACCGCCGTTTTCCCGATCGTCAGCTTCGGCGCGGGAATGGCGCCTCTCTACACGGTGCTCGCGCTCTGGGTCGGCGCGCTGCTCATGACGGTTGCGATCCGGATCGACGTGAACGCCGATACCCTGCCTGATCGCCCGGAGCTCTCGCCGACGAAGAAGTACCTCGGCCGCTACGGCATCTTCGGCCTGATCGGGCTCGCACAGAGCACGCTCGTGACTCTCGGGCTCATCCTGTTCATCCAGATCGAGCCGGCGCACGCGTTCCTGCTGATCCTCGCCGGGTGGGTCTCGTCGCTCGTGTTCACGCTGCTGATCTACACGGCGGTCGTCGCGCTCGGAAACGCGGGTAAGGCGCTCGCGGTGCTGGTGCTCGTCATCCAGGTCTCCGGATCCGGTGGTGCGTACCCACTGCAGCTGCTGCCCGAGTGGTTCCAGAACATCTCGCCGTTCCTCCCCGCGACGCACGCCGTCGCCGCGCTACGCTCGGCCATCGCCGGCGTCTACGCGAGCGACTTCTGGATCTCGCTCGGCGCCCTCGCGCTCTTCGTGATCCCGGCCCTCTTGGTCGGGCTCGTGCTGCGCCGCCCGCTGATGTCGTTCACGCAGGGCCTGTCGAAGGCCATCGAGTCGACGAAGCTGATGTCGCCGTCATGACCGCTACAGAGACGAAGCCTGTCGCGGCGCGGCCGCGCCGCAGCGACGCGACCGCGAACCGCGAGGCGCTTATCAGCGCGGCGCAGTCGCTGCTCGCGGTCGATCCGAACGCCTCGCTCGACGCTATCGCGCAGGCCGCGAAGCTGTCGCGCCGAGCGCTCTACGGCCACTTCCCGGACCGCGAGAGCCTGCTCGACGAGGTAATCGTGCGCGGCGCCGGGCGTATCAACGCCGTGGCGGAGGAGACCGACGATCCGGATCCGCGGGTCGCGATCGCGGGGCTCGCGGCGCGGCTGTGGCGCGAGGCCTCGGCCGTGCGGGCGGCCGCGAACATCGCGCTCGAGAACGCACACGTTCTCGGCACCGTGCGTGCGCTGGCGCCGCTGCGCCGCCGCGTGCGCGCGCTCGTCAAGGCCGGTATCGAGTCCGGAGCCTTCCGCGGCGACATGTCGGATCGGGTGCTCGCGTTTCTCGTGGAGGAGACGGCGCGCGCGACGCTCCGCGAGCGCTGGTTGACGTCGAAGGATGGCGCCTCCACGGTTGTTCGCGTCGTGCTGAGCATCGTCGGCGTGCCCTGGACCGAGCAGGTCGCGCTGCTCGAGGCACACCCGGAGATCGTCGCGGCGGGCTGAGGGGCCGCTTGCGGATCCGCAGCGTGGACTGATGCGATGAGGTGAGGGCCCCGGGATCGGTCTGGGTCTCCACACAGGATCGGTTCCGCGGAGTCCTGATGCATTACGTCGCCCATGCCAGCGCGAAGCTCACGGCCCACACCTCGTCAGAGATCTCCTGTCGCGTCACCGCTTAAGACTTACCCAGCCGGGAGCGAAACCTCTTGATCAACACGGCCTAGTATTGGTGCATGAGGACTGAGGCGGGCTCCAATCGCGGGAGGCGCGTTGGCTGAGACGGTGTCGACGTCGCCGGGTCCGAGCCTGCGATGGCTCGTTCCGCGCATCTTCACGCGCGCGAAGCCGA
>DWXU01000093.1:0-24493 GCA_019119065.1 Candidatus Microbacterium pullistercoris
CAGGCCGATCGACATGAGCGCGATCGGCACGGCCCACTCGGGACCGCCCGCGGCCTCGGTCATGAGCGTCGCGATGTAGCTGTAGATCGAGAAGAACGCGCCGAATCCGACCGCGCCGAGGAGCACGGTCAGCCACACCTGCGGGATGCGGAAGATGCCCAACTCCTGAAGGAAGGACCGCGCGCGGTCGCCCGGACGGGCCGGGATGTGCCGCGCGCACATGATCAGCGCCAGGACGAACACCAGCACGACGACCGCGTACGCCGCGCGCCAGCCGAAGTGCTGGCCGAGGAAGGTGCCGCCGGGAACCCCCACGACGTTCGCGACCGTGAGGCCGCTCATCACCATGGCGACGCCCCAGCCGCGCCGGCTGGCCCCGAGGATCTCGCTCGCGACGATCGTCGTCATGCCGAAGTACGCGCCGTGCGGCAGTCCGGAGAGGAACCGCGTCACGGCGGCGAGCTCGAAGGTCGGAGCGATCACGGTGAGGAGGTTGCCGACGAGCAGCGCCGCGATCAGCAGGACCATGACGCGGTTGCGCGGGTAGCGCGCGACGACGGCGGCGATGGTGGGGGCGCCGACGACGACGCCGAGCGCATACAGACTGATGAGGATTCCGGCGCGCGCGATCCCCTCTTCCGGGCGCGCGGCCATGAGCGTCGGCAGCAGGTCGTCGGCGATCCCGGGCAGCAGCCCCATCGAGACGAACTCCGTCATGCCGATGCCGAATGCACCGATGGCCATAGAGAGGAGCGCCATCGTCGCCGCACCCCTCGACACGGGGGTCGAGGATGTCACCTCACGAGTCTATGGGATCGCCGACCGCCGCCGCGCCTGGCGCGTTCGGCCCGCAACGCGCGGTTGGATCGCCATATGCCTCCGCACATCGTCGTTTGCGGCCCCGCCGCGTGGAACCACCTGATCCTGCTCGACCGCCTCCCCGAGCCCAGACCGCACATGCAGTTCGCCGAGCATGCCTGGCACACGCTGGGTGGCACATCGGCGGGCAAAGCGCTCCACCTGGCAGAACGGGGCGTCGACGTCCGACTGATCGCGCAGATCGGGACGGACGATGAGGGAGAGCGGGTGCTGTCCGCGCTCACGAGTTCCGGTGTACGCGTCGAGGCGCTCGCGTCCGCACGCACCGAGCAGCACGTCAACCTCATGACGAACCACGGCGAGCGCGTCTCGCTGTATGTAGCGACGCCGTCCTCACCGTTGCCGGAGCACATCGAGTCGGCCGCCGCAACCGCAGCCGCCGCGGAGATCGCCGTGATCGACCTGAGCGAGCTCGGCGCGGCGCTGCTGGGACGCACCGGCGACACATCGCTATGGATCGACCTGCACGACTACGACGGATCATCCGCGTTCCACGAACCGTTCCTCCGAGCCGCCGACGTCGTCTTCATGAATGACGACGCCACGGGCGACGTGTGGGAGCTCATGCGCTCCTGCCTGGAACGCGGGCCACGCCTCGCAGTCTGCACCCGGGGAGCGGACGGTGCGGTCGCCCTCACTGCCGACGGTCAGCGGCACTCCGTCGCCGCGCATCCGGTCGACGTCATCGACACCAATGGCGCGGGCGATGCGTTCATGGCCGGTTTTCTCGCCGCGACGACCCGTGGCGCCTCGGTCGACGATGCGCTGCACAGCGCGGCGACGCAGGCAAGCATTGCGCTCAGCACCCGCCACCTGAATCCGATCTTGGATGTCGCGGTGTGATCGAGAGAGAGTACGTCTAACCGATGGCCTTCTCCAGGCGCTCGAGCTTCCCGTCGATCTCGCCCTCGTAACCCGGACGGATGTCGGCTTTGAGTACGAGCGACACCCGCGACCCGAACGGCTGGACCGCCTCGGTTGCGCGCTTGACGACGTCCATCACCGTGTCCCAATCCGGCCCCTCGATCTCGGTGAACATCGACGAGGTGCGGTGGGCGAGGCCGGATTCGCGCACCACCTTGATGGCCGCGGCGACGGCGTCGTGCACGGATCCGTCGGGGTCGCTGGTCCCGGACGGAGCAACGGAGAAGGCGACGAGCATGGGAGGACCCTCCTAAAGAGTCGTCGGAGTGCGGATGAGACGGATGACGACCCAGACGCCGAGCGCGACGATGGACGCGTTGCGCAGCGCGAGAGCCGTCGTCGCCACCGTATCGCCCGCGAGGATCAGGTGGTAGGTGACGGGGTAGACCACGTGCGTCAGGAGGCCCGCGGCGAGTGCGAGGAGCGCCGGCCCCCAGGCGCGGGCGCGGTCCCATGCGATCCAGAGCACGAGCGGCGCGATGAGCCAGGTCTGAAACTGCGGGGATCCGACCTTGTTGAAGGCGATCAGCACGACGACGAGCGCGAGCGCGAGTGGCGGTAGCACGCGCACGAGCGGGGATCCGCGCCGCACGCGCCAAACGCCGATCGCGGCCACCGCGGCGCCCGCGAGCGCCATGAGCGGGGTGAGCGCCGCGGCGACGTCGGTGATGCCCGACGCCCGCACCTGATAGGTGAGGATCTCGCGGTCGTAATAGATCACCGCGTCGCCCGCCCCGAAGAGGAAGGGCGTGGCGGCGACGGCCTCGATCTGCAGCCCGCGGGATCCCTGCGTCGCGATGAACCCGAAGAGGTGCTCCGCGCCGCCCGCGAAGGCGACGACCGCGACGATGAGCGCAGAGATAAGCGCTCCCCCGATCACGACCTGCCCGCGGCGCCGCAGCGCGACGATCAGCGCGGCGACGAGCGCGACCGGCCAGACCTTGATCCACGTGGCGGCCCCGACGAGCGCGCCGGCCACACGGGGGTGCCGGCCGACGGCGAGCAGGCCGAGAACCGCGATCGGAACCGTCACGGCGTCGAGACGGAACAGGCAGATCGGCCCGAGCGCTGCCACGAACGCGGCCCAGTACGCGCCGGCGGCGAGACGCGCGCGGCTGGATCCGCGTCCGACGAGCACGGCGAACGCGGCCGCGTCGACGACCGTGACGAGCGCCGCCCAGGCCAGCGAATACGACGTGAACCACACGAGCGTCTGGGCGAGCACCATCGGCGCGAGGGCGAGCGGCGGGTACACCCACGGGTCGGTCACGCCCATGATGGCCTGGCCGCTCAGGGCGAGCTCACTCCACGGCTCGTAGACGAGGTAGGTGTCGCCCATCGGCTGGTTCGGCCAGAGCCACCCCAGGGCGATCGACACCGCGTGCGCGAGGAGGAACGCCGCCCACACCGCGGCGAGACGGGTGTGGCGCGTCACGCAGAGGCCTCCGCGAACGCGTGTGGGAGAGCCTCGGCGACGTCGAGCGCCGTGATCGGGCCGCCGTGCCGTGCGGCGATGCGTCCCGCCGTGCCCTGCAGCCAGGCGCCGGTCGCGGCGATCGGGCCGAGATCCTCGACGTCGATCTCCTCCTCGACGGCAGCGACGGCGCCTGCCAAGACGGAGCCGATCGCGCCCGCGAGGACATCCCCGGTGCCGGCGGTGGCGAGCCATGGCGTTCCGGCGCGCACGACGGTCCACCAGCCGCCGGGAGTCCCGACGATCGTGTCCGCACCCTTCAGCAGCACGACGCCGCCGAGCGCGACGGCCGTCTCCCGCACGACGAGGAGGCGCTCCGCGAACTCGCCGGAGAGTCGTTCCGCGAGCGGATCCACGTCGATGTCGTCGACGCCGAGGCCGAGTGGGATGCGCACCTCGCGCAGCTCCCCCGCGTGCGGCGTCACGACGAACGGTCCGTGCGCGCGCGGGGCGAGGTCGAGCGCGCCCGCGTCGATGACGGTCGGGGCCGGCGAGGCGAGCATCCGCTCGATCGCCCGCGTGACCTGATCGGTGCGCGTGCGCGCGTCGATCCCGCTGCCGACTACGACCGCATCCGTGCGTCCTGCCCCCATCACCGTCTCCGGTCGCTGCTGGAGCACCAGCCGCCCGACGTCGGTCTCGCCGAACCAGCGCACCATGCCGATCCCGGTCCGCCACGCGCCCTCGACCGAGAGCACGGCGGCACCCGGGTACGCCGAGCTGCCCGTGAGCATCAGCACGGATCCGCGTGAGTACTTGTGATCGTCGCGCGACGGCGTTCGGAGCACCTCGCGCGCGTCAGCGACCGTCCATTCGTCCTCGTGCCATCCGTATCCGCCGGGCATGCGGCCACACTATCGGCCGCACCGGACGCCCGTCAGCGTCCGAGCGCTCGCTTCATGAGCGCCGTGTGCTCGACCGCGTGCACCTTCGACGATCCGGTCGACGGTGCGGCGGCCGCCGGGCGCGACACGACCGAGATGGTGCGGCCGACCTGGTGGTCCACCCATTGGGTGATGAACGGCCACGCGCCCTGGTTCTCGGGCTCGTCCTGGACCCACACGACCTCCGCGTTCGGGTACTGCACGAGCACCTGCTCGAGCTCGTCCACCGGAGTCGGGTAGAACTGCTCGACACGCACCAGCGCGATCGACGGATCCGGATTCTTCTGCAGCTCGCTGACAAGATCCCAGTGGATCTTGCCGGAGTGCAGCAGCACGCGCGTGATCTTCGAGCGGTCGATGTCGCGCTCGTCGTCAAGGACCGGTTCGAACGCGCCCTCGGCGAAGTCCGCCACCTCGCTCGTCGCACCGCGCAGGCGCAGCATCGCCTTCGGTGTGAACACCACGAGCGGGCGCCGCGGACGCGAGTACGCGTGACGGCGCAGCAGGTGGAAGTACGAGGCGGGCGTCGAGGGCCGTGCGACGGTCATGTTGTCCTGTGCGCACAGCTGCAGGAAGCGCTCGATGCGCGCCGACGAGTGGTCGGGACCCTGTCCTTCGTACCCGTGCGGGAGGAGCATCACGACGCCCGACTCCTGGCCCCACTTCTGCTCGGCCGAGGAGACGAACTCGTCGATGATCGACTGCGCGCCGTTGACGAAGTCGCCGAACTGCGCCTCCCACAGCACGAGGGCGTTCTTCTTCTCGACCGAGTAGCCGTACTCGAACCCGAGCGCCGCGTACTCGCTGAGGAGCGAGTCGTAGACACTGAACCGTGCCTGGTTCTCGGCGAGGTTCGACAGCGGCAGCCACTCCTGGCCGTTGACCCGGTCGTGGAACACGGCGTGGCGCTGCACGAAGGTGCCGCGGCGCGCGTCCTGGCCGACGAGGCGCACGGTCGTACCCTCGAGCAGCAGCGATCCGAACGCCAGCAGCTCGCCGAACGCCCAGTCGATCTTGCCGCTGCGGCTCATTTCGACGCGCTTGTCGAGCAGCTGCTTGAGCTTCGCGTGCACCGTGAAGCCCTCGGGGATGTTCGCGTGCGCGTCGCCGACCTGCTCGATGACGGAGGCACCGACGCCTGTGGCCTCCGGCGCCCCCTCGATGCCCGGCTTCATCTGCTCGGGCGTGAGGACAGGAATCGATCCGGTCTCCGCCGCGTGGGTCTCCGCAAACGCCACCTCGAGTCGGTTCTGGAAGTCGGCCTTCGCCGCCTCGTACTCCTCCTCCGTGATGTCGCCGCGACCGACGAGCGCCTGCGTGTAGAGGCGGCGCACCGAGCGCTTCGCCTCGATCAGACCGTACATGAGCGGCTGCGTCATCGAGGGGTCGTCGCCCTCGTTGTGGCCGCGGCGACGGTAGCAGATCAGATCGATCACGATGTCGCGGTGGAACTTCTGGCGGTACTCGAAGGCGAGCTCCGCCGCGCGTACGACCGACTCGGGGTCGTCGCCGTTCACGTGGAGGACGGGCGCATCGATTGTCTTGGCGACGTCTGTGGCGTAATACGACGTTCGTGCATCCTGCGGCAGCGTCGTGAAGCCCACCTGGTTGTTGACCACGACGTGGATCGTGCCGCCCGTGCGGTACGCGCGCAGCCCGGACATCTGCATCGTCTCGAAGACGACGCCCTGGCCGGCGAATGCCGCATCACCGTGGACGAGGATCGGCAGCCACGGGAACGTGCCGCTCTCGAAGCGGTCCTGCTTCGCGCGCACGATGCCCTCGAGCACGCCGTCGACGGTCTCGAGGTGCGAGGGGTTCGCGGCGAGGTAGATGTCGATCTCGCGGCCGTCGGATCCTCGGAAGGAGCCCTCGGTGCCGAGGTGATACTTCACGTCACCGGATCCGCGCTTGTTGCCGGCGAGCGCCCCCTCGAACTCGCTGAACACGTCGCCGTACGTCTTGCCGGCGATGTTGGTGAGCACGTTGAGGCGGCCGCGGTGGGCCATGCCGATCGCGGCGCCTTCCATGCCCTCCATCGAGGCACCGTCGATGATCCGGTCCAGCAACGGAATGAGCGATTCGCCGCCCTCCAGCGAGAAGCGCTTCTGTCCGACGTACTTCGTCTGCAGGAAGGTCTCGAAGGCCTCGGCCTGGTTGAGCTTGCCGAGGATCCGCAGCTGCTCGTCGTGGTGCGGCTTCTCATACGGCCGCTCGAGCTTCTGCTGGAACCACTCGCGCTGCTCATAGTCGCGGATGTGCATGTACTCGATGCCGATCGTGCGGCAGTACGTGTCGCGCAGCACGCCGAGGATGTCACGCAGCTTGGCCTGGCGCTTGCCGCCGAACCCACCCGTGACGAACTCACGCTCGAGGTCCCAGAACGACAGCCCGTGCGACTCGATCTCGAGGTCGTGGTGCTCGCGCTGCACATACGCGAGCGGGTCGATGTCGGCCATCAGGTGGCCGCGCACACGATAGGCGTTGATCAGCTTCTGCACGCGGGCGGTCTTGTCGACGCGCTCCGAGACGTCGACCGAGACGTCTGGGTTCCATCGGATTGGCGCGTACGGGATCCGCAGGGCCGCGAAGATGTCCTCGTAGAAGTGGTCGGAGCCGAGCAGCAGCTGGTGGACGATCTTCAGGAACTCGCCGGATCCGGCGCCCTGGATCACACGGTGGTCGTACGTGCTCGTGAGCGTGATGGTCTTGCCGATCGCCATCTCGTTCAACGTCTTCTGGCTCGCCCCGGCGAACTCGGCCGGGTAGTCGAGAGCGCCCGCGCCGATGATGCAGCCCTGCCCCTTCATGAGGCGAGGGACGGAGTGGACGGTGCCGATGCCGCCGGGGTTCGTGAGCGACACGGTCGTGCCGGCGAAGTCGGACGCCGTGAGCTTGTTCGCCCGGGCGCGCGTCACGAGATCCTCGTATGCCGCGAGGTACTCGTTGAAGGTGAGCGTGTCAGCCTTCTTGATGCTCGGCACCATGAGGGCGCGCGTGCCGTCCGGCTTCGGGAGGTCGATCGCGATGCCGAGGTTGACGTGGGCCGGTGCGACGACGCTGGGCTTGCCGTCGATCTCGTCGTAGTAGACGTTCTGGCTCGGGAACGACTTCAGCGCCTGGATGAGCGCCCAGCCGATGACGTGCGTGAACGAGACCTTGCCGCCGCGCGTACGCGACATGTGGTTGTTGATGACGATGCGATTGTCGATCATCAGCTTCGCCGGGATCGTCCGCACCGAGGTCGCGGTCGGCACCGAGAGCGACTGGTCCATGTTCCGCGCGAGCGTGCGGGACAGGCCCTTGAGCGCGGTGACCTTGTCTTCCTGTGCGTCGTCTTCGGTCTCGGAACGTGCGCTCTGCGGTTCAGCGGGCGTCGGTGCGGGGGCCGCGGGCTTCGCCGTGGTCTTCGCAACCGGCTGCGTCGACGTCGACGTCTTGTCTGCGGCGGATCCAGCCGACTCCGACGTGGACTGTCGCTGCGTCTGCGCGGACGCCTGCGGCTTCTGCGCGGGAGCTGGCTTCTTCTGCTCTGAGGCCGTTCCGTTCTGC
Organism: Candidatus Microbacterium pullistercoris; assembly: GCA_019119065.1. Classification (GTDB taxonomy): domain Bacteria; phylum Actinomycetota; class Actinomycetes; order Actinomycetales; family Microbacteriaceae; genus Microbacterium; species Microbacterium pullistercoris. The sequence goes on from DWXU01000093.1 coordinate 7,714, forward strand.
TCGGCCTCGTAGCGCTCCATCACCGGCCACCATTCCTTGTCGACGGCGTTCTTGTCGAGCTTGTACTGCTGGTAGAGCTCATCGACGAGCCACTGATTGGCTCCGAAATCCCCCTCGCTCGACGTACCGACACCCGTCCCCTGACTCGACACGGCCAGATCGCCCACTTTCATCGATGAATGTTGCTCGTCGCATGCGCCGAAACCTCGACGCGATCCGTGTTCCAGCGTATCCCACGTGATCCTGGGTTCTCCCGGGAACGCGGCACGAAATTGCCATATGATCGAGGGATCATGGACGACCCTCCTAGTAGCAGATCCGAGTCCGACCCCGCACGACATCGTCCGTGCTGCGACAGAGGGGCGGGTGCGGAGCAGTCGTGATGGACTGGATCATGCTGGGCGTCGGCCTGCTGCTCATCCTCGGCACCGGCGTCTTCGTCGCCAGTGAGTTCGCCCTCGTCAACCTCGATCGCGCGGATCTCGAAGCCCGCAGGGATCGCGGCGAAGCGCGACTCACGATGACGATCAGCGCCCTGCGAAAGACCTCCACCCACCTCTCGTCCGCGCAGCTGGGCATCACGCTCACGACGCTGCTGACCGGCTACACGATGGAACCCGCCCTGTCGCGGTTCCTCGCACCGGCATTCGAGGGCTGGCTGCCCGAACCGACCGTCGCCGCCATCAGCGTCGTCATCAGCATGGCGATCGCGACGTTCCTGTCGATGATCATCGGCGAGCTGATTCCCAAGAACTTCGCGCTCGCCCTGCCGCTCGCGACCGCCAAGGTTGTGGCCCCCTTGCAGATCGCGTTCACGGCGGTCTTCCGCCCGGCGGTCGCCGGCCTGAACGGGAGCGCGAACGCGTTCATCCGCATGCTCGGCATCGAGCCGCAGGAGGAGTTGTCCGGCGCGCGCTCGGCGGAGGAGCTCTCCAGCCTCGTGCGCCACAGCGCGCTCGCCGGGATGCTCGAGAAGGACACCGCGACGCTGCTCGACCGCTCGCTGCGCTTCACACGCCTGTCCGCGGGCGACGTCATGACGCCGCGCCCCCGTATGCACGCGATCGGCGTCGGCGAGTCGGCCGACGCCGTCATCGACCTCGCCCGCGAGACCGGGCTCAGCCGATTTCCCGTGTACGACGACGACCTCGACGACATCGTGGGGATCGTGCATCTGAAGGCCGCCGTCAGCGTGCCGCGCGAGAAACGACACGACGTCCCCGTCGGCGCACTCCGCACCGAACCGCTGCGAGTGCCCGACACGGTGCGTCTCGACCAGCTGCTCGCCGAGCTGCGCACCCGCGGCTATCAGATGGCCATCGTCGTCGACGAGTATGGCGGGACAGCGGGCGTCGCCACCCTCGAGGACCTCGTGGAGGAGATCGTCGGCGAAGTCGCCGACGAGCACGACCGGCGCCGAGCCGATGTCGTCCGCCACGTCGACTCCGTCACCTTCCCCGGGCAGCTGCGACCCGATGAGGTCCAGGAGCGCGCGGCCGTGGACGTGCCGGAGTCCGATGACTATGACACCGTCGGCGGATACATCATGAGCGCGCTCGAGCGCGTTCCCGACGTGGGAGACACGGTGCGCGTCGAGCACGGCTCGCTGGAGGTCATGAGCATGGACGGTCGCCGCGTCGACCGCGTGCGCTTCATCCCGGATCCGCTGCCCGAGGGCGCCGAGACGGGGAACGAGCGCACAGAAGGGGGTGCGCGATGAGCGACTGGGCCGGACTTGCCTGGCTGGTGGTGCTACTGATCGGCAACGCCTTCTTCGTCGGCGCCGAGTTCGCCGTCATCTCGGCGAAGCGGTCGCAGATCGAACCGCGCGCCGACAAGGGGTCGCGTGCCGCGAAGACGGCGCTGTACGCGATGGAGCACGCCACGCTCATGCTCGCGACGAGCCAGCTCGGCATCACGATCTGTTCGCTGCTGATTCTCAACGTCTCCGAGCCCGCGCTGCACCACCTGCTGCTCGGGCCGCTCGAATTGACGGGACTCGGCCAGGCGGCGATCGACACGGTGTCGTTCCTGATCGCGCTCATCATCGTGTCCTACCTGCACGTCGTCTTCGGCGAGATGGTCGCGAAGAACCTCGCGTTCAGCGTTCCCGACCGCGCGGTGCTCCTCCTCGCGCCACCGCTCGTGTTCGTCTCGAAGATGTTCCACCCGATCATCTGGGTGCTCAACGGCCTCGCGAACGGCTTCTTGCGGCTCGTCGGCGTCGAGCCGAAGAACGAGGCGAACGCGACATTCACGCTCGATGAGGTCGCCACCATCGTCAGCCAGTCGCGGCGGGAGGGTGTGCTCGAAGACATGTCGGGCACGGTCGCCGCGGCGCTCGAGTTCACGGACAAGCGGGCGCGTGATGTCGCAGTGCCTCTCGAGCGGATCATCATGCTGCCCGAATCGGCGACACCGGCCGAGGTCGAGCGCGCGGTCGCGAATCATGGCTACTCGCGCTACATCATCGCCGACGACGCCGGCGAGCCGATCGGCTACGTGCACCTCAAGGACGTGCTGCGGTCGGCCGACCACACGCAGGTCGAGGAGCCCGTGCCCGGCAAGCGGATCCACCACATGGTGCCCGTGGGCGAGTCGACCGACCTCGAGGACGCCCTGGCACTGATGCGCCAGCAGGGGCGTCACCTCGCGCGGGTGCGCGACGAGAACGGCCGCACCGTGTCGGTGCTGTTCCTCGAAGACGTCATCGAGGAGCTCATCGGCGAGGTGCACGACGCCACCGAGCGCTCGCGCCGCCGGTGACGCCGCGCTCCGCGGGCGGCGACGCTTCGCCGCCCGCGGACGTCAGTAGACGATCGAGAGGTGCGGCGCGGTCGGCGCGCGCAGCGCATCGGAGAGCGCGCGGATCTTCGCCCCATCGCCCGTCACCCGACCAGCGGCCTGCAGCGCTTCGAGCGGCACGCCGCCGAGGTAGGCGGCCGACAGCGCGCCCACGTCCAGTGTCATGTCCGTGCGCTCGCCCTCGTCGAGAGGCTCGACCCGCACGCCGTCGGCGCCCAGCTGCGCGACGGTCCACGCCCCGTCCGCGAGGCCGAGCGGATCCGTGACCGTGAGGCGCACGCCGAAGGCGCCCGACATCGAGCGCGCGGCGAGCGCCGCCGGAACGTCGAGGATCCGGAGCCAGCCGTGGTCGCGCACCCGTTGCTCGATGCCGCGACGGTCGTGCACCTGCCAGCCGATCGGGTCGTCGATCGGCTGCAGGCCCGCCTCGACCGTGTCGATGAGGTCGTAGGAGATCGCGAAACGCCACAGCGCGGCGCGGGCGTCCGGCGTCGCGGCGATGAGGTGATTCACACGGAACGTGTGCCGGTCGCGCGAGGGGCCGTCGACGATCTCGAAGGCGAGGGATCCGACGAGTTTCCCCGCCGAGTCGACGGCGCGCACGCCGCGGATCCGACGGGGCTCGGTCGCACCGGGGACGACGCGCGCGATCTCACGCCACCGGCGCGGCCAGCCCGTGATGTCGCCGATGCGGTCGCCGCGGGTGCGCTCGTGGAGAGTGTCGAGGTCGTCGGCGAGCTGCTCCCGGTCCACGAACAGTACGCGGGCGGACGGTTCGTGGGCTCCCCAGCCGGCACGCGCGGTGTCGATCGTCACCCGAGCGACCGACGTCGCCGGGGCGAATCCGTAGCGGCCGTAGATGGTCGCCTCGGTGACCGTCAGGCCCGCAATCGCGAACCCGGCGCCGGCGGCCGCCCGCAGCTCGCCCTCGAGCATGTTGCGCGCGATGCCGCGGCGGCGATGCGTCGCCGCGACGGTGACCCCGCTGATCGCCCACATCGGCATCTCGCCGCCGGGCACCGTGAGGCTGGTCCCCCACGAGCACTCGGTGGCGACGGGAAGCGGCTGCACCGCCTCGCGGTCGTAGACGGCGATGATGCGACGCTCGCCCTGTGCGGCGAGCTCGTCCGCGACGACCTCGTCGGTCGGCTCGGCGTCGATGAACCCGCGGTGCTCGGCGCGCAGGAAGTCGGCGACGTCGTCGCCGGAGATCACGCGGTAGTCGAGCCCACGGTGAGCGAGCCGCTCCGTCGAGAGCGGGTCGGCCGGGACGGTACGAGCGTCAGCGATATCCACCGGCACAGAATACGCGCGTCAGTGGGGCTCCGCCTGCACGACCCGGAGAGTCGCGATGACGCGAGCCCGCAGGTCTTCCGGTGCGATCTCATCCGAGCAGGCGCGGTGCACGGCCGTCGTGAGCGTGCGCGCGACGGTCTCCTCGTTCTGGCACTCGGCGCAGTTCTCGATGTGCTCTCTGATGTCGGTATGCGCGGTCTCGCAGCAGTCGAGCTCGCCGCGTACGAACGCTTCGAGATCCGCACGGGTCTTCTCACATCCGCAATCGCTCACTTGTCTTCTCCTGTCTGTGCCGCGACGATTCCTCGCTCCGCCGCGTATCCCCGCAGGCTTTCCCTCAGGAGTCGCCGGCCACGATGCAGGCGACTCATGACGGTGCCGATGGGGGTGTCCATGATGTCGGCGATCTCCTGGTAGGCGAATCCCTCGACGTCGGCGAGGTAGACGACCATCCGGAAGTCCTCTTTCAGCTCCTGAAGTGCGTCCTTGACCGCGGAGGCGGGCATGCGGTCGATCGCCTCCGCTTCGGCCGAGCGCCGCGACGACGACGTGGTCGAGACCGCGCCGCCGAGCTGCCAGTCCTCGAGTTCGTCGATCGCGCCCTGGTACGGCTCGCGCTGACGCTTGCGGTAGCCGTTGATGTACGTGTTCGTGAGGATGCGGTACAGCCAGGCCTTCAGGTTGGTGCCCTGCGTGAACCGTGCCCACGCAGCGTAGGCCTTGACGAACGTGTCCTGCACGAGGTCGGCCGCGTCCTGTGGATTGCGCGCCATGCGCATCGCCGCGCCGTACAGCTGGTCCATGTACGGCAGCGCCTGCTCCTCGAACTGGGTTCGAGAATCGGTGCTCTCGGGGATCTCGGCGTCATCCATCACCGGCAAGCCTACGTCGAGGGCCACATCAGCGGCCCCGAGAGGTCGTGCGATCCGTACGGCCGCGCTCATCCGTCACCTCTTCCTGGGGTTCACTAAGGTAGAACGCGATGAGCACCCGAGGGTATTCCCCCACTTCCACATCCGCGGCAAGCGCGCCCCGCGGCCCGTTCGACGCGCCTGTGGCCCCGAAGCCGCTCGATGCGAGCGTGACGGTGCCCGGATCCAAGTCACTGACCAACCGCGAGCTGGTGCTTGCGGCGATCGCCGATGGCCCAGGGCGCATCGCCGGTCCCCTCCTGTCAGCCGACTCGCGACGGATGGGCGACGCCCTCCGCGCACTCGGCGTGACGATCGATCGCGTTCCCGGCGACAGCCCGTTCGGCCACGACGTCGAGGTCACACCGCCGCGTGCGCTGCGCGGCGGGTGCGAGATCGACTCCGGGCAGGCGGGAACCGTGATGCGGTTCGTCGCGCCTCTCCTCGGCCTGGCCGAAGGCGACGTGCACATGACGGCGGATGACAATTCGCTGCACCGCCCCATGGGAACGATGATCAAGGCACTGCGCGACCTCGGCGTCGACATCGACGACGGCGGCAACTGGAGCCTCCCGTTCACGGTCCACGGCCGCGGCCAGATCCGCGGCGGCGAGCTCGAGATCGACGCCTCCGGGTCGAGCCAGTTCGTCTCCGGTCTGCTGCTCGCAGCGCCGCGCTTCGACGTCGGACTGCACCTGAAGCACACGGGCGAGCGGCTGCCGAGCATCCCGCACATCGACATGACCGTGGAGTCGCTCTCGCGCCGCGGCGTCCTCGTCGAGAGGCCGAGCGCCGGCGAGTGGATCGTCCCGGCCACCGCACCGCGCGGCAAAACCGTCTCGATCGAGCCCGACCTGTCGAACGCCGCACCGTTCCTGGCCGCCGCGATGGTGGCGGGCGGATCCGTGACGATCCCCGCGTGGCCCGCGCATTCGACACAGCCGGGCGGCCAGCTCACCGAGATCCTGTCGCTGCTCGGCGCGCGCGTCACCCGTCGCGGCGGCGCCGTCACGGTCACGGGCGGCCCGCGGATCCACGGCGTCGATCTCGACCTGTCGGCCGTCAGCGAGCTCACGCCGACGCTCGTCGGCATCGCCGCGTTCGCGGACTCGCCGTCATCGTTCACCGGCATCGGCCACATCCGCCAGCACGAGACCGACCGCATCGCGGCGCTCGTGGACAACCTCCGCGCGCTCGGCGGCGAAGCTCACGAGCTCGACGACGGGATCCGCATCGTGCCCGCGCCGCTGCATGGCGGCACCTGGGAGGCACGCCACGACCACCGGATCGCGACGACCGGCGCCCTCGTGGGTCTGCGGGTGCCCGGCGTCGTCGTGGACGACATCGGCACGACCGCCAAGACGATGCCACAGTTCCCGGCCCTCTGGCAGCAGATGCTCAACGGCTGACCATGAGCTGGTGGAGCGACGTCGACGACGACGAAGACGACGAGGTCTACGACGAGTCCGCCATCCGGGTGCGCCCGAACCCGAAGGCCAACCGGCCGCGCACGAAGCGCCGGCCCGCCCACGAGGACGCCATCATCGGGCGCGTGCTCGGCGTCGACCGCGGCCGTTACCGCGTCCTGATCGACGAGAACGAACCCACGGAGCGCGAGGTCATCACGGCGCGCGCCCGCGAGCTGCGGCGGACGCCGATCGTCACGGGCGACCGCGCGCGCGTGGTCGGCGACACCTCCGGAGACGAGGGGACGCTCGGTCGGATCGTCGGCATCGAGGAGCGCACGTCGCTGCTGCGCCGCTCGGCCGACGACACCGACAACGTCGAGCGCGTCATCGTCGCCAATGCCGACCAGATGCTGGTCGTCGTCGCGGCCGCGGATCCGACTCCCCGCCCGCGCCTCGTCGACCGCTATCTCGTCGCCGCGCTCGACGCGGGGATCCGCCCGCTCCTGGTCGTGACGAAGACCGACGTCGCCGATCCGGAGGAGTTCCTGACGCACTTCGAGGGCATCGACGACCTCCGCGTGTTCCGGTCGTCGCCGCAGCACGTGCCGATCGACGAGATCGGCGCGGCGCTCGTCGGCCATTCGACGGTGTTCGTCGGGCACTCCGGCGTGGGGAAGTCCACCCTCGTGAACGCGCTGGTCCCCGACGCCGACCGCGCCACGGGGCGCGTCAACGAGGTGACAGGACGCGGACGCCACACGTCGTCGTCGACGGTCTCGCTGCGCTTCCGCTCGGATGCCGGCGACGGCTGGGTGATCGACACCCCGGGGGTGCGCTCGTTCGGGCTCGGGCACGTCGACCCGGACAACATCCTCGCGGCGTTCGGCGATCTCGCGGCCGTCGCCGAGCAGTGCCCGCGCGGGTGCACCCACCTCCCGACGGCCCCGGACTGCGCGCTCAACGACTCACCCGACGTGTCGCCGGCCCGGCTGTCCTCGCTGCAGGGGCTGTTGGAGACGTTCGCGCACCGCGACGAACACTGACACCCACCCGCACGGATTCCATCACCTGTTGATTTCTCCGGTATGGTCTATCGCTGTTTGTGTCACGCACCCGGAGGTCCCATGAACACCCGCGCCCGTCGCACCGCAGCAGCAGCCCTCACCCTCGTCCTCACCGCCGGGCTCGCCTCGTGCAGCCTGTCGCTCCCGTTCGGCGATACCGCGACGGAGGGCGCCTCCGGCGAGACCGCCGAAGCAGCCACTGTCGACACGTCACTGCCGACCGCCCAGGCGGACCTGGCAGGAACGACCCAGCTGTTGCGGGACGTCGAGCTGGCGGAGCTCGAATCCGGCGCCGAGAGCGGCGTACACGCCCCGGGCCTCGCCGTCGAGATCACGCACGCGGGAGTCGTCCCGTCGATCTCCGCCGCGGCGTACGAAGACCTCACCGGATCCGCGCCCGAGGCAGACGAGGATGGCGAGACGCCTGCGGAGGTGCGTGCCGCCGATGGGTACGTGCTGCTCGTCAGCCACTACGAGACCTCGGATCCGGAGTGGGAACCGCGCGGATCCGCGCCGCGAACCGACGTGGTCGCCAAGACTCCGGGGTCGGACGGCGTGCCGCTGCTCAGCACGTCGAACGATGATGCCCGCAGTACGGGCACGGTCGTCATGAGCGTGCCGGAGGATCACTCCCCCGAGGACGCCCTCATCGAGATCGAGACCGCCGACGCGCGCCAGGCTGTGAGCCTCGTGGACGGCACGCGCACCCACAGCGACGTGCCCCACGCGTACCCAGGGCCACGCGAAGTCACGCTCGGTGAGGTGGAGAAGCTCGACGAGACGTTCGAACACTGGATCTCGGGCGCGGCGACCGTGCAGGGCCAGGTCACCGGAGCGATCGCCACGCCGTACCTCGACGCCGGCCGCGGCCAGGGCGACGGCTGGGCCGCGCCCGAGCAGATGTACCTCGCCGTCGAGATCGACTGGCACGTCAGCGAGTCCACGACCTACGACGAGACGTCGATCCGGCTCGAGGGCCCGGGCGAGCAGGTCTTCCAGCCGATCAACGATCCGAAGGGGCTCACGGACGTGTTCGAGCGCGCCGCCGTGTTCCAGATCCCGACGGACATCGCCACGGCGACGGTCGTCATCGAATCGGCCTACCGCAACGGAGTCTTGAGCGACGCGAAGCTGATCGAGTTCGACCCGATCCGCGCAGAGCTCACGCTGGACTGAGTATGGTGGGGGCGATGAGTGACACGCGCCTCGAACCAGGTTCCCCCGCTCCCGAGTTCTCGCTCCTCGACCAGGACGGCAGCCCCGTCGCGCTCGCGGACTTCCGCGGCCGCAAGGTCGTGCTGTTCTTCTACCCGGCGGCCATGACCCCCGGGTGCACCACCGAAGCCTGCGACTTCCGCGACTCCCTCGCGTCGCTGGAGGGTGCTGGCTACGACGTCGTCGGCATCTCGCGCGACGAGCCCGCGAAGCTGAAGCAGTTCGCCGAGCGCGACGCGCTGACGTACCCGCTGCTCAGCGATCCGGACCGCGCCGTGCACCTCGCGTACGGCGTCTGGGGCGAGAAGAAGAACTACGGCAAGGTGGTCGAGGGCGTCATCCGCTCGACGTTCGTCGTGGACGAAGACGGGAAGATCGCACTGGCGAAGTACAACGTCAAGGCGACCGGTCACGTGGCCCGGATCCGCAAGGACCTCGGGCTCGACTGACGCGCCGCCGCGCCGCCCTGCGCCGCTGTCGAGAACGGTTCTGATTTACCCTCTCATCAGGACTTGAGCACAACAGTCTCTCCGCTCATCGCGATAGGCTCGACGGCGAGAAGAGAGGGGGCCGGCGTGGGTGCTCATCATGCTCCGGGAGACGCGGTCGACAACCGCGCTCGCCTCGCGATCGCGTTCGGGCTGACGTTCGCGGTCTTCGTCGCGCAGGCGATCGGATCCGTCATCACCGGCAGCCTCGCACTGCTCACCGACACGGCGCACATGCTCACGGACGCCGCCGGGCTCGCCGTCGCGTTCGTCGCAGCGACGCTCATGCTGCGCCCCGCGAGCTCGACGCGCACGTGGGGGTTCCGACGCGCCGAGGTGATCGCCGCGCTCGCCCAGGCCGCCCTGCTCATCGTCGTGGGAATCTACAGCGCGATCGAAGGCGTCCGGCGCCTGATGGATCCCCCGGAGGTGCCGGGAGTGGGGCTGCTCGTCTTCGGGATCGTCGGCCTCACGGCGAACGTCATCGCGATCGCCGTGCTCACCGCGCAGCGCAACGCGAACGTCAACATGCGCGCGGCCTTCCTCGAGGTCGTCAACGACGCGCTCGGATCCGTCGCCGTGATCGTCGCGGCAATCGTCATCGCGACCACGGGGTTCTTGCGTGCCGACCCCATCGCGAGCCTCGTCATCGCCGCGCTCATCGTGCCGCGGGCCGCGATCATCGTCCGCGAGACGATGCGGGTGCTCATGGAATTCACCCCCGTCGGTCTCGACCTCGACGACGTGCGACGCCACCTCCGCGACCTGGAGCATGTCACGGACGTGCACGACCTCCACGCGTCGACGGTCGGGACGGGACTGGCCACGCTCACGGGTCACCTCGTCGTGCGCGACGAGTGCTTCACCGACGGGCACGCCGCAGAGGTCCTCGATGCCGCGAAGCGATGCGTCGCCGAGCACTTCGACGTGCGCATCGACCACACGACCTTCCAGATCGAGACCGAACAGATCCGGGCGAGCGAGCCAGAATCGATCACCCACCCCTGAGCCGACTCCGTCACGGCTCCTCGCTGCCGCGAGGCGGGCTCGCGTGCGGGATCCGCCACTTGAAACGCAACGACACGATGCGGAACAGGAACACGAACGCCGCAACGACGAAGCCGGTGAGCGACGAGTGCCACCCGAGGATCCACAGTCCGACGACGAGGGCGGCCCCGAGGAACGCGGGGACCGCGTAGAGGTCGTTCGGATTGAACAGCTGCGGGTCACGGTTGGCGACCACGTCCCGCAGCAGTCCGCCGCCGACCGCGCTCGTGACGCCGAGCACGATGGCCGCGACCGGGTTCAGGCCGGCGCTCAGGGCGATGACCGTGCCCGTCGTGCAGAACAGGCCGAGCCCGCCGGCGTCGAACACCAACAGCGTGCGCCGGAAGCGCTGCACGCTGGGCGCGATGGCGAACACGAGCAGCGCCGCGAGGACCGGCGGCAGCAGGTAGACCGGCTGGTCGAACGCGACGGGCAGGCGTCCGATGATCACGTCGCGGATGACGCCGCCGCCCAACCCCGTCAGCGCCCCGAGCAACAGGGATCCGACGAGGTCGTAGCCGCGACCGACGGCGAGCAGACAGCCCGAGATCGCGAAGAAGAACGTGCCGAACAGGTCGGCGATGAGCGCCCACGTCATGGTCGCGCTCCGTCAGCCGCCGTCACCACGACGCGCCTCATGCCCACCCCGCCGACCGTCTCCATGCTCCCCAGACTGGTCGTCACCCGACTCCGATGCAACTTGTCGTCGGATGCAGATCTGATAGCCATTCCGTGCGGGCGTCCGCGCCCCTACACTCGGTCTCATGATGGCCGAGACCGCCGCGATTCCCGCGGAGATGAAGGCCGTGCAGCTCGTAGGGCACGGCGGTTTGGAACAGCTGGTCTACCGGGACGTGCCGACGCCGGCACCGGGCCCGGACGAAGTGCTCATCGACGTCCACGCGTGCGGTATGAACAACACCGACGTGTGGGTGCGCGAGGGCGCATACGGCACCGAGACCGACCCTGCGTCGGTCTCGACCTGGCGACGCGGGCGATCGACGCTCGAGTTCCCGCGGATCCAGGGAACAGACTCTGTCGGCGAGATCGTCGCGGTCGGGTCAGGCGTCTCGCCCGACCGCATCGGCGAGCGCGTCATGGTCGACTTCAGCATCTACAACAGACCCGAGGGCGATGACAGCCTCGCCGACATCGACTACATCGGCCACGGGCGCGACGGCGGGTACGCGGAGTACCAGGCGGTGCCCGCCGCCAACGCGCACGAGATCACGGCCGACATCTCCGATGCCGAGCTGGCGACCTTCTGCTGCGCGTATCTCACGGCAGAGCAGATGCTGGAGCGCGCCCGCGTCGCGCGGGGCGATCGCGTGCTCGTCACGGGCGCCTCGGGCGGCGTCGGATCCGCGATCATCCAACTCGCCCGGGTGCGCGGCGCGGTGCCGTACGCCGTGTCGAGCCCCGGTAAGGAGGATGCTCTGCGGCACATCGGCGCGGAGGACGTGATCCTGCGCGGCGGCGACCTCGTGGCCGACGTCGAACGCGTCGCCGACGGCCCGATCGACGTCGTCGCGGACCTCGTCGCGGGGCCGATGTTCAACGACCTGCTGCGGATCCTGCGCCCGGAGGGCCGCTATACGACGGCGGGCGCGATCGGCGGACCCGTCGTCGAGCTCGACCTGCGCACGATGTACCTGAAGCAGCTGCAGCTGAACGGGTCGTCGCAGGGCACCCGTACCGATTTCCGCCGCTTGGCGGGTTACATCCAGAACGGTGAGATCCGCCCGCTGCTCGACCGCACGTTCCGCCTCTCGGATTTCCACGATGCGCAGCGGACGTTCATGGACAAGTCCTTCATCGGCAAGCTGGTCGTCGTGCCCGACCGCCACTGGGAGACGATCGGAGCACCCCATGCAGGATCGTGAACGCACTCTGACCCTCATCGACGCCCAATCCGGCGGCGATGTCAGTCGCATCGTCCTCGACGGCGTCGGTCCGCTCCCCGGCGCCACCGTGCTGGAGAAGGCCCGCTACCTGCAGGACGAGGGCGACGGTCTGCGCCGACTGCTGCTCTCCGAACCCTACGGGGATCCGGCGATGTCGGTGGACCTGATCGTCGAGCCGAGCCATCCGGAGGCGCAGGCCGGCTACATCATCATGGAGGCGATGGGCTACCCGCTGTACTCCGGATCGAACACGATCTGCACGGCGACGGCCCTCCTGCAGAGCGGGACGATCCCGATGCAGGACGGACGGCAGGAGATCGTCCTCGAATCCCCGGCGGGTCTGGCACGGATCACGGCGGAGAACGCCGGCGGCCGCGTCCGTTCCATCACGACCCGCGGCGAGCCCGCATACGTCGCCGACGAGGGGCTGAGCGTCGAGGTGCCGCACTACGGGACCGTGCGGTTCGATCTCGTCTGGTCCGGCGCCTACTACGCCGTGATCGACGCGACGGAGCACGACTTCCACCTGACCGCGGAGGAACAGATCGCCCTGACGGCCTTCGGCGACGCGTTCGTCCGCGCCGCCCGTCCGGGCCTGAAGGAGGAGCATCCGGAGCTCGGCAAAGTCGGACCGCTTCCGTTCGCGCACTTCCGAGGGCCGGTGACGGCGGTCGGCGACGGCAGATACGAGTCACCGTCGGCGACGTACGTGCACCCGGGGGTGCTCTGCCGCTCCCCTACCGGGACGGGCACCTCGGCGCGGTTGGCGCTGATGGCGCAGCGCGGCGAGATCCGCGAGGGCGAAGCACTCGAGACGATCTCGCCGCGCGGCAACCGCTTCGTCGGAACGGTGCTCGGCAGCGCACGCGTCGGCGAGTACGCGGCGCTGCACTCCACGATCACCGGCGGTGCGAAGCTCATCGCCCACTCCCAACTGACCGTCGATTTCGACGATCCGCTCGTCGACGCCAGCGACCTCGAGCACGTGCTCGCCGCGCCCGTCACCGACTCTGCGTAGCGGTGGCGCGGCGCGGTCCGCGCACGGCGACCACGATCACGAGCAGTGCCATGACCGCCACACCGACCCACATCGCCTGCTGCCATCCGGAGATGAAGGCGTCCTCGGCGGCCGCCATGAGCTGCGGCGCGTGGGCACCTGCCTGACTGCTCGCAGCCGCGGCGTTCGCGATCCCCTCGCGCGCGGCCGCGGCGAGTTCCCGCGGGATCCCGGCGAGACGGCTGTCGATCGCGGTGCGGTACCCGGCGACGAGCAGGCCGCCGAGCAGGGCGATCCCGAGTGCGGCACCGAGTTCGCGGGTGAGGTCGTTGAGCGCGGACGCGACTCCCTGCTGCTCGGCGGGAAGCGACGAGGTGATGGCCTCCGTCGACGGGGTCATCGCCAGCCCGGCACCGAGCCCCATCGCGATGAGTCCGGGCAGCACGCTGAGGTAGCCCCCGTCGGCCGACACGAACGCCGCCATCAGCGCGAGCCCGGCGGCCGTGATCGCGAGACCGGCGACCATGGCGGCGCGCGTCCCGACGCGTGCGCTGAGGCGCGGAGCAAGGCCGGAGGCGAACATCATCAGCAGCGCCATGGGCATGAGCCCCAGCGTCGAGAGCAGCCCGCTCCATCCGAGCACGACCTGGAAGAACGGATAGAGGACCAGCGAGACGCCACCCTGCACGCCGAAGAGCACGAGTAGCAGCGTCGCACCCGAGGAGAGGCCGCGCGTACGGAAATGCCGCAGGTCGAGCAGGGGGTGGGCGACGCGCAGCTCCCACACGATGAACGCGACGAGAGCGCTCACGGCGCCGGTGAGCGTGGCCACCACAGCCGGATCCGTCCACCCGAGCGCGGGAGCCTCGTGCAGAGCGTAGGTGAATCCGACGGCGGCGACCACCGACGCGAGAGCGCCCGGCAGATCGAAGCGGCCAGGCGGGTGCTGGCGCGAGTTCGGCACGGCGACCATGCTCACCGCGATTCCCACGGCGGTGAGGAGGAGGGGAAGAGCGAACAGCCACCGCCACGAGGCGACGTCGACCAGGAGGGCAGACAGGTACATGCCGAGGATTCCGCCGCCCCCGGCGACAGCGGTCCACATGCCGATGGCCTTCGATCGGTCACCGTCGGGGAACGACGATGTGATCACCGACAGCGTCACGGGCATGATCATTGCGGCACCGATACCGCTGAGCACGCGCGCGCCGAGCATGATCTCGGTCAACGGCGCGACGGCCGCAACGGCGTTCGCGAGGCCGAACACGGCGAGCCCTGCGAGCAGCACTGGCTTGCGCCCGACTCGGTCACCGACAGCCCCCAGTGGCAGCAGCAGCGCGGCGAGCGTCAGCGTGTAGGCATTGATCATCCAGAGCACCTCGCTCTGTGACGCGTCGAATGTCGTCGCGAGCTGCGGCTGGGCGACGTTGAGCCCGGACACGGAGGCGACGACAGCCATCAGGGCGAGGCATACCGCCCACAGGATCGCGCGTCGGCGGCGCGGGTCCTCGATGACGTCGGCGGGCGTGAGGGTTCCAAGTGATGGTGGGGTGGTCATAGGGTTTCCTTCATGCTCGACGGCGGGCGCGGACGATCACGTCGCGCAGGGAGACGACGCGGTGGCCGGGTCGGAGGGTGCGGGTGTTCTCGTATCGCGATTCGATCCGCCACTCCGGTGCCGGCAGCAGCCGGGTGATGTCGGACAGCGTCGCGACGGCGTCGGCGGGGTGGTCGCCGTCGTGGTGGCGGTGGCCAGCGGCGTGGGCGATGATCAGCAGCGTCCCGTCGGGGGCGACCCAGGAGGCGATGCGCTCGTAGAAGGCCAGCTGACCGCTGTCCGGATGCGCATAGCTGGTCGTCACCAGGTCCCACGCGCGCCCGGGTTGCCACCGGCTCAGGTCAGTCTCGACCCACTCGATTCGGTCGCTGAGGCCCGCCGCGTTCGCCCGAGTCGCCGCGGTGTCGAGCGCGTTCCTCGAGATGTCGGCGCCGGTGACGCGCCAGCCCCGCCCGGCCAGCCACGTCGCCTCGGCCCCGGATCCGCAGCCCGCGTCGAGAGCGGTTCCGATCGGAAGAGACGATGTCTCTGTCTCGAGGGCGGGATGCGCGGCAAGCCGGTGACCCCGGCCCGTCGCCGCCGGACCCCAATGGTCTTCCCAGTACGTCTTGTCGAATCGCGGCATGTTCGTGCTCCTGTTCTCCGCCGGGTCAGAACAGGATCGCTTCCCCATCACCGTATTGGCAAAGATTCTTGCCAAATGGCAAACTGGCGAGATGGACAACGCATCCGACCAGACGCTCGACGCCGTCGGCCCGCGACTCAAGCACCTTCGTCTGCGGCGCGATGTGACGCTCACCGCGCTCGCCACGGCGACCGGCATCTCGACGAGCACGCTGTCGCGACTCGAGGCGGGCGTGCGACGGCCGACGCTCGAGCAGCTCCTCCCCCTTGCCCGTTACTACGGCGTCACGCTCGACTCCCTCGTCGACGCCCCCCGTACCGCGGATCCACGGATCGACCTGCGACCGATCGCCTGCAAAGACGGCTCCGTCATCGTTCCACTCACCCGCCGCCCGGGAGGAATCCAGGCGTTCAAGTTCGTGCTTCCGACGGGAAGCGACGACGCGGTCCCCGACCTGCGCTCCCACGAGGGCCACGACTGGGCGTACGTCCTGAACGGCACGCTCCGCCTCGTCCTCGGCGACCACGACCTGCGCCTCCACGCCGGCGAAGCGGCCGAGTTCGACACCCGCACGCCCCACTGGTTCGCGGCCACGAGCTCGGGACCGGTCGAGTACCTCAGCCTCATCGGGCGTCAGGGGCAGCGGGCACACGTCCGTGCGACGACCGACCGCCCGTCAGGATGACGCCGACCTCCGACCGCGGGATCAGCGGCAGCGCTTCACCAGCCCCTCGAGCGCCGCGACGTAGTCCCGTGGCCGCTCGAAATGCACGAGGTGGCCGCCCGAGATCGTCACCAGCTCGGCGTCGGGGAGTGACGAGATCGCGCGGGAAACATCATCCACATCCATCGCCGCCCTGAGGACGCCGTCCGCGTCATATGACGTGCCGTTCTTGTCGTACCACCAGCACGTGTGGATCAGCGTCGTCGGCACGGAGACCGCGCGCAGCGCCGCCTCGGTGTCGAACCCGTCGTACCAGGCGCCGACCTGCCACGCGCGACCGAAGGCCGGGTCGTATTCGACCATCCCCTCGAACCACACGTCCACGGCACGCGGCAGGAACCAGATCCGCAGGGGCCTGCCCGGGTGTCGATCGACCCACCGCAGCGCCCAGCGCGTGAGCCGAGCCGCGGCCTTCCCGAAGAATGAGAAGTAGTCGGCGTGCTCGAGGTAGTAGCGCTGGAACTCGACCTCCGGCTGCTCGCGCAGATACGCCTCCGCGATGCGATGCAGGACGCCGCCGGTCGCGCTGCCACCGCGCGGCATCACCGACGAGAACAACGGCGGATCCTCGAGCAGCAGCCCGCGCACGAGGTGCGGGTACGCGGACGCGATCGCGAGCGCCAGCACGCCGCCCGAGGAGTGACCGGCCAGCAGGACGGGATCATCCGTCACCTGTTCGATCGCCGCCGCGAGCAGGGCAGCGACCCCGACGCACGTGTATTCGTCGGCGGGCAGGT
>DWXU01000094.1:0-8961 GCA_019119065.1 Candidatus Microbacterium pullistercoris
TTCAGCAACTGGCGCTCAGAGCAGCGGGCGTGGCGCGAATCGGTGGCCCTGCTCGACCAGTCGCACCACATGACCGACCTGTTCCTGTCGGGACCCGATGCGCTCGACCTGTTGAGTCGCGTCGGCGTCAACAGCTTCGCGACGTTCCCCGCCGGGCGCGCGAAGCAGTTCATCGCGGTCAACCACGAGGGCTTCCTGATCGGCGACGCCATCCTGTTCCACCTCGAGCCGGGCGAGTGCGATCTCGTTGGCCACCCGATGGTCATCGACTGGGTGCAGTTCCACGGCGAGACGGGCGGGTACGACGTCACGTTCGAGCGCGACGGCAACTCGATCGTCCGCGCCGGCGATCCCACGCTCTACCGCTACGAGCTGCAGGGCCCACGCGCGCTCGCGCTCATGGAGAAGGTGACCGGCGCACCTGTGCCCGAGACGCGGTTCTTCCATATGGCGGAGTTCACGATCGCCGGCCGTCACGTGCGCGCGCTGCGACACGGCATGGCGGGGCAGCCCGGATTCGAGCTCTTCGGTCCGTGGAGTGACGGCGACGCGGTACGCGAAGCGCTCCTCGCCGCGGGGGAGGAATTCGACCTCGTGCGCGTCGGCGCCAAGGCGTACTCATCGGCGAACCTCG
Source organism: Candidatus Microbacterium pullistercoris (assembly GCA_019119065.1). Classification (GTDB taxonomy): domain Bacteria; phylum Actinomycetota; class Actinomycetes; order Actinomycetales; family Microbacteriaceae; genus Microbacterium; species Microbacterium pullistercoris. The sequence goes on from DWXU01000094.1 coordinate 635, forward strand.
AGTCGGCGTGGGTGCCGTCGCCGCTCCCGGCGATCTTCACCGGCGAGCAGATGGACGCGTACCAGCGGTGGCTTCCCGCCGCGGCGGCCGGATCCCTTGCGGGCAGTCTCACATCCGACGACATCGAGGACTACTACGTCACGCCGTACGACCTCGATTACGGGCGCACGATCGCGTTCGACCACGACTTCATCGGACGCGCTGCTCTGGAACGGATCACCGAGCACGCGTCGCGTCGAAAGGTGACGCTCGTCTGGAATCCGGACGATGTCGCCGCGGTGCAGCGCTCGCTCATGGAGGAGGGCACCCCCGCGAAGTACATCGACTTCCCGAAGGCCCGTTACGGGCTGTACCAGGTCGACCGCGTGCTGCGCGACGGCGCCGACGTGGGGATCTCTCACGATGCGGGCTACATCACCAACGAACAGGTGTTCGCGTCGCTCGCGAGCGTGGACGCCGCACACGCCGAGCCCGGCACCGAGGTGACCGTGCTGTGGGGCGAGGATCCGGTGTCCCGCAAGCCGGTCGTCGAACCGCACCGTCAGGTGTCCATCCGGGCCACGGTCGAGCCGGCACCCTACTCGCGTTTCGCGCGCGAGAACTATCGTCGCTGACCGGGGCGAGCAGATCCCCGGAATGACGCGGCGAATGCATCACGTTTCGAGATCTCAACCAAGATTGTGGACACTTTTGGTACGAACGCGTAGTAACGTGCAACGGTAACCCCTGTCGTGGGCGTGATCCGCCCCGTCCCCCGAACGCACGTCTCGCACTGCCGCGAGAGGAGAGACATCAGCGATGGCCGCTCGATTGACCCTGTCAGACGTCAACCTCCGATTCGGAGGCGTCACGGTGCTGTCCGACGTCGGCTTCGACGTCGAGCCAGGCGAGGTCGTCGGCCTCGTGGGCCCGAACGGGGCCGGCAAGACCTCGCTGTTCAACTGCATCAGCGGGCATTACCGCCCCACCTCCGGATCGATTCGGATCGACGGGGACGAGGTCGCCGGATCCGCGCCGTCGAAGCTGAACAAGCGAGGCCTCGCCCGCACGTTCCAGCACCCCGCGCTGCAGCTCAACCACACCGTGCTCGAGAACGTCATGCTCGGTGCGCACACGCGCCTCCCGGGCGGACCCGTCACCTGGGCCTTGCGCATGCCGCCGACCGGTCGCCGCGAGCGCGAGGTCCGAGACGAGGCGATGGCGCTTCTCGAAGGGCAGGGCCTCGGCTGGGCCGCAGCCTCGCGCGCCGACGAGCTGTCGCATGGCCTGCACAAGGCCGTCGAGCTGTGCCGCGCGCGGATGTCGCATCCGTCGCTGCTGCTGCTCGACGAGCCCGCGGCGGGACTGTCGCACGGCGAGGTCGAGCAGCTCATGGAGACCGTGCGACACGTGACCAAGAACGGCGAACTGACCGTCGTGGTCGTCGAACACAACATGGGCGTCATCTCTGCGCTCACTGACCGCGTGGTGGTGCTCAACCACGGCAGCAAGCTGATGGAGGGCACGGCCGCCGAGGCGCAGGCCGACCCGCGCGTGATCGAGGCCTACCTCGGAACGGAGGCAGCAGATGACGCTGCTTGAGCTCGACGCCGTCAGAGCATCGTATGGAAAGGTGCAGGTGCTGCAGGACGTCTCGCTCTCGGTGCCCGACGGCGGCGCCGTGGGGATCCTCGGGGCGAACGGAGCGGGAAAGACGACAACGCTGCGCGCGATCTCCGGCACCGTGAACGTCCGCGGGCGGATCACGTTCGACGGCACCGACATCACCCGATCGGGGCCCGAGAAGGTCGCGTCGCTCGGCATCGCCCACGTGCCGGAGGGGCGCGGCACGCTGCCGAACCTCTCCGTTCGCGAGAACCTGCGCGTCGGCGCATACCTGCGCAAGGACCGACGCGGCGTCGCGCAGGATATTGACTTCATGCTCGAGCTGTTTCCCCACCTGCAGCGCCGCATCGGGCAGAACGCGTCCACGCTCTCCGGTGGTGAGCAGCAGATGCTCGCGATCGCTCGCGCCTTCATGGCGAAACCGCGACTGCTGGTCCTCGACGAGCCCTCGCTCGGTCTCGCGCCCTCGACGTCCCAGGACGTCTACGACTCGATCCAGCGGCTCCGGGACGAGTCGGGGATCGCGATGCTCGTCGTCGAACAGAACGCGAACCTCGCGTTTCGGATCGTCGAATCGGCGACCGTGCTCGAAACGGGACACAGCGTGCTGAGCGGCACCGTCGACGAGCTCAGGGGCCGCGACGAGATCAGGAAGGCGTACCTCGGGGGCTGACATGGGAACCTTTATCCAGCTCGTCGTCGACGGTCTCGGCACCGGGTCGATCTACGCGGCCCTCGCGCTCGCGATCGTGCTCGTGAACCAGTCGACCGGCATGATCAACTTCGCTCAGGGCGGCATGGCCGTGCTTGCCGCATACTTCGTATATGCCTTCGTCGGCATGGGAATCCCGCTCATCGTCGGCATCCTGCTGGCGGTGATCGCCGCGTTCATCTTCGGCGCGCTCATCGAGCGGGTGCTGATCCGGCGCTTCGAGGGCGGCGACCCCGACACGGCCATCGTCGTGACGGTCGGTCTCCTCACGCTCATCACGGGCATCTGCGGCTGGATCTGGTCCTACAACAACCTGCGGCTGCCGTGGCTGTTCCCCGAGGCGACGCTGAGCTTCCTCGGCGCCACGGTCAGCTGGAAGTCGCTCGGCACGTTCCTGGTGATCCTCGCGGTGATGGCGCTGATCCAGCTGCTGTTCCGCGGGACGAAGCTCGGCCTCGCGCTGCGGGCTGTCGCGGACAACCGCGCCTCCGCCGCGCTGTCCGGCATCAACGTCGGACGCCACCTCATGGTCGGATGGGGCCTCGCCGCCGCGCTCGGCGCGGTCGCCGGCGCCCTCATCGCGCCGCGGCTGTCGCTCACCCCGGGCATGTTCGACACGGTGCTCGTGTACGCGCTCGCCGCGGTGATCCTCGGCGGCCTGTCGAGCCCGATCGGGGTCGTGGTCGCCGCCTGGATCATCGGCGTGCTCGAGAACCTCGCGGCCGTGTACGTGCCGTTCGTCGGTCACGACCTGAAGATCGCCGTGCCGTTCGTGCTCCTGTTCATCGTGCTGCTCGTTCGCCCCCAGGGGCTGTTCGGGCGCAAGACCGTCGTGCGAGTGTGAGGAAACAGATGTCCGCTCCTGCCCACGATCTCACCGCACCTCTGACTGCGCCGAAGCCGGGCGGTCGTCCCTGGTGGCACTACGTCATCGCTGCGGCCGTCGTCGTCGTGCTTGTCGTTGCGCCGCTCGTGCTCCAGGTCGAGGTCAACCAGCAGCTCGCGCGAGTCGGCGTCTTCGCCGTCGCGGTGCTCGGCCTCAACGTCATCATGGGGTACACCGGCCAGGTGTCGCTCGGCCAGATCTTCTTCGTCGGGTTTGGCGCCTACGTGACGGCGTACGGGGTCAACAACGACTGGCCGCTCGTGCTCACGATCATCGCCGCGATCGCGCTGCCGGCGGTCGCGGGACTGATCGTGGCGTTCGCCGCTGCACGCCTCGGCGGGCTCGCCATCGCGATGGTGACGATCGCGCTTCCCGTCATCGGCGTTCCGCTTGCGAAGCGGCTCTCCGATCTCACGGGAGGATCCCAGGGGACGTCGGCGCGCTTCTCGAGCGCCCCCGACTGGTCTGGACTCGCCAACGACCAGTGGCACTACTACGTCGTGCTCGTCACCGCCGGAATCTGCTTCATCCTCGTCGCCAACCTCACGCGCGGGAAGTTCGGCCGCGCGCTCGCGATCGTCAAGGAGAACGAGAACGTCGCCAAGTCGATGGGCATCTCGCCCTACCGCTACAAGGTGATGGCATTCACGATCGCCGCGATGATCGGCGGCGTGGCCGGCTTCCTGTACATGGTCGTCATCCAGTACACGAGCCCGGAGACGCTCGCGTTCCACCATTCGATCAACCTGCTTGCCTCGATGGTCGTCGGTGGCGCCGCGAGCATCCTCGGCTCGCTGCTCGGCGGCGTCTACTACGTGTTCGTGCCGAGCATCACCAACGAGATCGCGCCGACGCTCACCGCGCTCATCCAGGGCATCATTCTCCTCGCGGTGCTGATCGTTCTGCCGGGCGGGCTCGCGAGCGTGCCGCATCGGATCCGCCGCTGGTTCCGCGCCCGGCGATCGCCGCGACGCGCGGACACCCCCACCGACTCCTGATTTCCCTTCCCATCACCAACAGAGAGGTTCAGCAATGATCCTGAACAGCAGAAAGTCGCAGCTGGTCGGCGCCGTGGCCGTCGGTTCCGCACTCGCTCTCGTGCTCGCCGGCTGCGGCCGCGACGACGCGGGCGGCGGATCCGGTGGCGACGGCGGCGAGGCCGCAGCGAGCCCCGGCATCACCGACGACTCGATCACGCTCGGCGTGACGACGCCGCTGTCGGGCGGCACCGCCGGTCCCGGCAACTGCACCGTGGCCGGTCTGGTCGCCTATATGGGCGAGCGCAACGCCGAGGGCGGCATCGAGTTCGGCGACGGCAAGACGCGCACCGTTGACGTCGAAGCATGGGACGACACGTACGACCCGCAGAAGGCACTGCAGAACTTCCAGCAGAATGCCGGCGATGTGTTCGCCTTCACCTCCGGACTCGGCACGCCGACGAACCTCGCATACCGCGAGGCCGCGATCGACGAAGAGGTGCCGCAGGTGCTCGTACAGACCGGTGACCCGATCTTCTCGGACCAGGCCGAGAGCCCGTGGCAGCTCGGCTTCGTGCCGACCTACATGAACGAGGGCGCCGCGTTCGGCGAAATGCTCGCCTCCTCCGGCGACGACGTCTCGGTGGCGATCCTGTCGCAGAACGACGACTACGGCGAGGGTTACGTCGAGGGATTCAAAGAGGCGGTCGAGGGCTCCGGCGTCGAGATCGCGGCCGAGCTGACGTACGAGGCGACTGACACGTCGGTCGACGCGCAGATCACCGAGCTGGCGGCGACCGACGCTGACGTGTTCTTCAACGCCATGTCGATCACCCCCCTCATGATCTCGACGATCGAGAAGACGCGTGAGCTCGGCTGGTCGCCCAGCTGGTTCCTGCCGTCGAACACGTCGAGCCCCGTGGCGATCCTGGACCCGGCGAACGCCGATCCCGAGGACGGCTTCTACACGGTGTCGTTCGCGAAGGCGCCGCAGTCGCCCGCGTTCGCGGAGGACGAGGACGTGCAGACGTTCCTGTCGTCGCTCGAGGAATACTCGAGCGACTACACCACGACCCCCGACTTCCCACACTGCATGTGGAGCTACATGATCGGTGCGACTCTCGATGAGGCGTTCCAGGCGATGACCGAGCCGACGCGTGAGTCGTTCATGGAGGCGCTGCGCGGCGTCTCGGACCTGCAGGCGCCGCTCATGCTCGACGGGACGGCGGTCGACGCGACGCAGGACGGCCAGCCCGCGGTGTCGAGCCTGGTCGTACAGCAGTACAACGGAAACGGCTACGAAACGGTCGACGAGCTCGAGTGAGCCCGCGCCGTGAATGACGGGGCGTTCGCACCTGGTGCGGGCGCCCCGTCGTCGTGCGAGTCCGTCAGAGGCGGGTGCCGAGTAGCTCGATGATGCCGTCGAGGTGCGTGCGCGTCGCGATCTCGGCCGCGTCCGCGTCCCCACCCGCCACGGCGTCGATGATCGCGACGTGCTCGGGGGCGGATCGTGCCGCTCGGCCCGGCTCGTAAGCGAGCCGGAACTGGTGCCGGGCCGACTGGGCGCTGAGGCGCTCGAGCAGCTGTCGGGCGGTGTCGTGATCGGCGATGTCGCGCAGTCGAGCGTCGAGCTCTTGATTCAGCCGCGCATAACCGACGAGGTCGCCCGAGGACACGGCCGCCTCGAGCTCGCGGCCCAGATCGCGCAGGGCGGCGGCCTGTGCGCTCGTGATGGACTCGGCGGCCTTGCGCGCGACGAGCGTCTCGAGCCCGATGCGTGCCTCGACGATCTCGATCGCCTCGCCCACACTGATCGCGCGGACGCGCGCCCCACGGTTGGGGAGGCGCTCGACGATGCCTTCGGCGGCGAGGCTCAGCAACGCCGTCCGCACGGCAGCGCGCGAGGCATCGAAGCTCTCGCTCAGGTCCGCCTCGATGAGGCGCTGGTTCGGGGCGAATTCGCCCTCGAGGATCGCGTGCCGGATCCGGACGCTCAGGTCGTCGTCGCTCGGCGCTGTCGTACTCGTCCCGCCCGTCGGCATGCGCGTCCCTTCGTTGCGGCGGGGCTTTCGCCGCGGAGGCCACCCGTGCGTCACTGCCCCGGGCTCTCCGCCGACGCTACCGCCCTGGCCAGGATTGTCAACCAAATCTACGCACACGATTGGCGCGAATCCGTCCGCCCCACGCACAGACGGGCGGCCCCGGATCCGTGCGGATCCGGGGCCGCCTCGACGCGTCGTGCGCTCAGAGGGAGCCGGTGGAGCGCCAGCCGCCCTGGTAGGTCTCGCGAGCGACCGTCGAGTAGGGCGTGGGGCTCACGATGGCGCGCACCTTCAGCTGCTGGTGCGGCTCGACCGTGGTCTTCTCGCTGCCGCCGTCGGGCTCGCCCCAGACGACCGTGACCTCGGCGCCCTCCGGGACGTCGCGATCGACGGTGGCGAGGGAGAGGCCGCGCTTCTCGTTCGCGGTGACGCCCGTGAACAGCGACACACCGATGTTCGTGCCGTCGGCGTCGAGCACGGCGTCGAAGTTGCTCGACCCGTAGTTCGCGTTCGGCAGGTCGAAGAACTGGTAGCCGTCACCATCGCGGTCGAGCACCGTCGTGAGGGCCTTGGCGAGATCCTCGTCATTCCACGCCAGCGTCACCTTGCGGCGCTGCTTCTCCGGGTCGAGGTTCTCGAGCGCGTCGCGGCCAATGAAGTCGTGGTCGAACTTCACGAACGAGCCGTAGCCGAGCTCCCACGGGTTGAGGTAGTAGTCCTCAATGTTGTTCGAGACGAACGACCCGGCGATCGCGTTGATGGCCTCGTAGCTGTCGGCCGGCAGCCATTCGCGGTAGGCGCGCTCGGCCTCGCTCGAGTAGATCGCGGGCAGCGGCGAGGGGATCCACCCCGACTCGAGCGTGTTCGACGAGTAGGCGCGCGATCCGCAGGGCTCGATGCCGAACTCGGCGCCGGCCTCGAGGATCGCGTTTCGGATCTTCTCGTGCTCCGCGTACGGGCCCCACAGCTCGAGACCCGGGGCGCCAGCCATGCCGTGGCGCAGCGTGCGCACACGCGACCCGGCGATGTCGAGGTAGCCCATGTGGAAGAACTTGACCTTCTCGAGCGGACCGCCGTTGAGCTTCTCGATGATCGGCCAGGCGTTCGGCCCCTGGATCTGGAAGCGGTAGTAGTCGCGGGTGACGAGGTGGCCGTACGGGCGCGAGGGGGAGCGGTCGTCGTAGCGCCACTCGACGTCGTATCCGCCGGTCTCGGCGTGGAAGTGCAGCCAGTTGGCACCCGGCGCGCGGCCGACGTAGACGTACTCGTTCTCGGCCTCGTGGAAGAGGATCCCGTCGCCGATCACGCCGCCGTTCGACGCCGTCGGCACGAACTGCTTGGCCGTGTTGACCGGGAAGTTCGCGAAGCTGTTGATGCCGGTGTCGCTGAGCAGCTTCAGCGCGTCCGGGCCCTTCAGAAAGAAATTGACCATGTGGTGCGTCTGGTCATAGAGCACCGCGGTGTGGCGCCACGCCTTCTGCTCGCGCCGCCAGTTCGAGAACTCGGTGGGCACGACCGGATAGATGTACGTGCCCAGCTTCGAATTGCGCAGCAGTTCGACGGTGCTGCGACTCTCGTCGAGCAGTTCCTGCAGGTTTTTCGCCATGGTTGCTCCTTTGTGGCGTATCTGACGTCGTTGTCCGACGATTCCCGTGGCGGTGTTCCCGACCAGCGTGGTTCCCTCGGTGAAGACCTCGGCCTCACATACCGATGTCCATAGGTATCTCGTCAGCAAGATTGTAAACAAAATTCCCGCCATCCGGCAGGGGTTCGTCGAGAATCACCTGATTCGTGTGACGCTTGTGACCCTTCGTTGCGCCGCGAAGGGTGACAAGCGTCACACGAAGCGGTCTTCCGGCGGCGCGACGCGACGAGAACAAGTGGAGGGGTGTTCGCGAAACTCGTTCTGCCGCGTGATGGCGCGGCTCGCGTGACCGGCGCGTTGGTGAAATCCCATGGCGGTTCGGCGAGAATCCCACGGTTCTTCCGAAAGTCATGGAAGTCCCAGGTGCGGCGTCCGCGGAAGGGGTGGGCACGCGTGCGCTTGAGAGTCGTCCGCTGTCGTGGGCAACGTACAACTCTGGCCTGACTCGTCATCGAGAACA
>DWXU01000095.1:0-4874 GCA_019119065.1 Candidatus Microbacterium pullistercoris
GCCGCTGCATCCGACTGATCTCCGCGCGTAGCCGCGTGATGTCGGACAGCTGCTCGTATGCTGCCATCGCCACACCCCCAGGATAGAAACTATGTTCGAATATGCCAAGTGGCACTCGAACACTAGTTCGATCCTCCGACACGCGAACGCACCGCCGTGCCGCTTACCGGGCCACCGCTCCATCGTCCTGCGGCGCCTTCGCGAGTGCGCGGCCGGCCGCGCCCGTCCGCGAGTGCTCTCCGGCCCCGTTTTCACATGAAAAGGGCGTATCGGCACTCGGGAACAGCGATGGAGCGCTTACCGTGCGCTGGCGTGACGGCACCGCGGTGCACGTCGGCACTCGCGAAGGTGCGGCCTGTGGATAACCTCTGCGGCGAAGGGTGCGTTCTGCGAGGTCATCGCATGAACCCGCGATTCGCGCTTCCCGATCAGCTCGGCGAGGCGTTCTCGGTGCGTGCAGCGCGCTGGCGATTAACTGTCGCGCTCGAAGCCATCGCCCCATTCGAGGTTGAGCTGGTCCGCACCGCATGGTTCGGTGACGCTGTGCTGTGGCTCGCGCCGAGATCGGACGCGTCGCTTCGTGCCGTGATCGAGGCCGTCGAAGGCGTGTTCCCATCGCTTCGGCCATACGGCGGTGCGTATGACGAGACGATCCCGCACCTCACGATCGGCGACGGCAAGCCACGCAGCGTGCTCGTCGAAGCGGAAGCAACCGTGGCCAGACTGTTGCCCATCACCGATCACGCCGATGCGGTGACGTTGCTCGCCGAACGCTCAGACGGAAAATGGCACCCCACCGACGTCTTCCCGTTGGGCGGATAGCGCCTCACCATCTCTGCGAGTGCCCACCCGCCCTGCCGCCGCCTGGAAGGGCGTTCCGGCACTCGCGACCGCGTGGGAGGGCGGCGCCGCACTCGCGGACGCCCCGCCGCGCGGGTGCGCGGCGCTGCGTTAGGACAGGAGGCCGATGCGCTCGAGGCGCTTGGCGAGCCCGGCGCCGTCGACCGATGAGACCCAGGGAACGCCCGCGGCCGAGTGGTCGTCGACGGACATGCGGCCACCCGCGAGCACGGCTTCCGCTGCGGTGAGACGGCGGATCGCGACGCCCGCGACAGACGAGGGATGCTCGGCCGTGAACGTCGTGTAGATCTCATCGTCGTGCTGGCCGTCGTCACCGATGAGCAGCCAGGTGATCTGCGGGAACTCCTCGGCGAGCCGCCGGAGATTCGACTCCTTGTGGGCGCGTCCACTGCGAAACCACCGGTCGTGCGTGGGGCCCCAGTCGGTGAGCAGCATCGAGCCGCGCGGGAACAGGTTGCGGTGCAGGAATCGGTTGAGCGTCGGCGCGACGTTCCACGCGCCGGTGGAGAGATAGATCATGGGCGCCCCGGGGTTCTCGCGCATGAGCCGATCGAGGAGCACTGCCATGCCAGGGACCGGCTGGCGTGCGTGCTCGTTGACGACGAACGAGTTCCATGCCGCGAGCAGCGGACGGGGGAGCGCCGTCACCATCACGGTGTCATCGACGTCGCTGACGACGCCGAAGCGCACGTCCGGGTCCACGATGAACGCGTGGGCTTCGACGCTCGAGCCCTCGACGGTCATCTGGAACGACTGCCATCCCGGCGGCAGATGGGCCGGCAGCGTCACGTCGATCACGCCGCCGCGGTCGGCGACCACGTTGTGCGTGTTGTCACCGATCGTGACCGTCACGGTCGCGTATCCCACGGCGATCCCGACGAACGACCGCCATCCGCGCACGCTGTCGCCGCGCCTCTTCGAACGCACGGAAGGCAGGATCAGAACGCGCCCGACGACACGCACCCACCCGTCGCCGCCGTAGCCCGGGAACGGGAGGACGGTTGGCGCGCGCCCACGCTTGCGCGCCACACGTTCGCGCCATGCGTGGAAGCGACGTTCGAGGCGTGCGATCCACAAGATCTTGCGGGCGGGATCGTGTGCGGGCTGCGCTGGTCGGGATGCCATCGCGCTCAGTCTTTCATGTGGCGGCGTTCGAGCCAGCCCAGCAGCTTCTTCCCGGCGAAGATGACCAGGAGTCCGGCGACGATGATGCCGATGAACACATAGGCGGCCCAGTGCGCGCTGCCCGCGAGCTCCCGGTAGGTTTCAGCCGCGCCTGCGGCGATCGAGATGTAGATGGCCGACCACAGCACGCACGCCGGAATCGTCCACGCGACGAACTTGCGGTACGGGTACCCCGACATGCCGACGGTGACGGGCACGACGGAGTGCAGTACCGGGAGGAAGCGCGAGAGGAAGATCGCGATGCCTCCGCGCCGGCGGAGGTAAGTCTCGGCGCGGTCCCAGTTGCGGCGTCCGATCCGACGGCCCAGGCGCGAATCGCGCAGCCACGGCCCGGCCCAGCGTCCGATCGCGTAGCCGATGCTCTCGCCGGCGAACGCCCCCGCGACGACGAACGCACCGAGAATCACGGCCTCGGGGACCGAGGTCACGCCGGTCGCCGCGACGATCACGATCGTGTCACCGGGCACGATGAGACCGATCAGCACGCTCGTCTCGAGCATGATCGCGATGCTGGCGAGGAGGATCCGCAGCCATGGCGCGACGCCCTGCACGACATCGAGAATCGTCGTCAGGATCTCGTTCAGCACGTTGTCGATCCTACGGCCGAGAAGCTGAGGAGCGCGCGGTAACCTGGAACCATTCGTTTCCTCGCGCGCTCGCACGCGCGATTCCCTGATCGATTGGCTTCCTTCGACGTGTCAGAGCCCACCGCCCCCGAGACCAGCGCCGCCGAGAACCACCGGATCCACGAGATCCAGCAGAAGTGGCAGCAGTACTGGGAAGAGCACGGCACCTTCCACGCGGGCGGATCCGCCGACGACCGGCCGCGCAAGTACGTGCTGGCGATGTTCCCGTACCCCTCGGGCGACATGCACATGGGCCACGCCGAGAATTACCTGTACAGCGACATCGTGGCGCGGTTCTGGCGTCACCGCGGCTACAACGTGCTGCATCCGATCGGCTGGGATTCGTTCGGTCTGCCGGCTGAGAACGCGGCGATCCAGCGCGGTGCGGACCCCCGCGAGTGGACGTACGACAACATCGCGCAGCAGCGCGCGAGCCTGAAGCGCTACGGATCGTCGTTCGACTGGTCGCGCGTGTTGCACACGTCGGATCCCGAATACTACGAGTGGAACCAGTGGCTGTTCCAGCAGCTGTACGACCGAGACCTCGCCTATCGCAAGGAGAGCCCGGTCAACTGGTGCCCCAACGACCAGACGGTGCTCGCGAACGAGCAGGTCGTCGACGGCGAGTGCGAGCGCTGCGGTGCCACCGTCATCAAGCGCAAGCTGACGCAGTGGTACTTCAAGATCACCGACTACGCCGATCGCTTGCTCGACGACCTCAACCAGCTCGAGGGTGCATGGCCGAGCAAGGTGCTGCAGATGCAGCGCAACTGGATCGGCCGTTCGATCGGCGCCGACATCGACTTCGTCATCGAGGGCCGTGCCGAACCGGTAACGGTGTTCTCCACGCGTCCGGACACGCTGTACGGCGCGACGTTCATGGTGGTCGCACCCGACAGCGACCTCGCCGCTGAGCTGGTCGCCGACGCGTCGCCCGAGACGAAGGCGCGGTTCGACGAGTACCTGACGCGAACGCAGAAGCAGACCGAGATCGAGCGGCAGTCCGTCGATCGGGAGAAGACGGGCGTTCCGCTCGACCGCTTCGCGATCAACCCCGTCAACGGAGAGCGGCTGCCGATCTGGGCGGCCGACTACGTGCTCGCCGACTACGGACACGGCGCCGTCATGGCCGTCCCCGCCCACGACCAGCGCGACCTCGACTTCGCGCGCACCTTCGACCTCCCGGTGCGCGTCGTCGTCGACACGACTGCTTCCGTCACCGGCGTCGTTCCCGTCATCGAGACCGACGCCGACGGCACGACGATCGACCCGGATCCGCTGCCTGACCCCGCCGTGACGGGTGAGGCGCTCGCGGGCGAGGGTCGGATGATCAACTCGGGCGAGATCGACGGCCTGTCGAAGCGCAACGCCATCGCGCGGGTCACCGAGATCCTCGAGGCCAAGGGCGCGGGCCGCGCCGCGAAGCAGTTCCGCCTGCGCGACTGGCTCATCTCTCGCCAGCGTTTCTGGGGCACGCCGATCCCGATGGTGCACACCGAGGACGGCCGCATCGAGAAGGTTCCGGCGGACCAGCTCCCGGTGACCCTCCCGGTGGCCAAGGACATCGACCTCACGCCGAAGGGCACCTCGCCGCTCGGCGGCGCGGCCGAGTGGGTCACGACCACCACGGCCTCCGGCGAGTCGGCGCGCCGAGACCCCGACACGATGGACACCTTTGTCGACAGCTCGTGGTACTTCCTGCGCTTCCTGTCTGCGAATGACGAGACGATGGCGTTCGATCCGGCCGAGGCGCGACGCTGGGCGCCGGTCGACACATACATCGGCGGCGTCGAGCACGCGATCCTGCACCTGCTGTACGCGCGGTTCATCACCAAGGTGCTGTTCGATATGGGCCTCGTCGACTTCACGGAGCCGTTCTCGAGCCTGATCAACCAGGGCATGGTGCTCCTCGACGGGGCGAAGATGTCGAAGTCGAAGGGCAATCTCGTCTCGGTGTCCGAGCAGCTCGACGAGCACGGATCCGACGCGGTGCGGGTCGCGCTGGCATTCGCCGGTCCCGTGGAGGACGACAAGGACTGGAAGGACGTGCACACCGCGGGAGCGAAGAAGTTCCTCGCGCGGGCGATGCGCGCCGCCGAGGACGTCACGAGCGTTCCGGGCGTCGACTTCTCGACGGGTGACGAGACGCTCCGACGCGTCACGCACCGCGTGCTGGCCGATGCGCCGGGCATGATCGAGCAG